>JBKPAK010000070.1:0-60653 GCA_046726415.1 Candidatus Methylomirabilota bacterium | reverse complement strand
AGGTCACAGCCTTCGCAACCTCGGGAACAGCAGCGCGGTCGCGGTCGCCAACCCCGCGAGGGCGAGACCGCTCGCTCCGAGGGCAACGCTCACACCGAAGAGTGACGCGAGCCCGCCGATCTGGAGCTGCCCGAGCGGCGCTAGCCCGATTGCCACCACCCAGGCGCCGCCGGCCCGCCCCCGGAGATGCGCCGGCACGCCAAGCTGCAGCAAGCTCTGTGCGAGGAGGTCCGCGAGCGCGCCCCCGGCGTTGGCCGCGACCAGAACGAGGAGCACACCCGCGAGGCCCATCACGTGGGGTGCCAGACCCAGGCCGCCGACGCTGGCGCCGAAGAACACGAGGACCAACAGGAAAAGCGTCCCGCCGCTACGCGCGAAGCCGCGCATGGCGGCCAACAGGCCCAGGATCCCGCCCAGCGACCGGGCGGCGTTCAGCGCGCCGAGCCCTTCGGGCCCGATGCGGAGGATGTCGCGGGCCAGGCTCGGAAGGAGGGTCTGGTGCGAGAACCCGAGGATCTCGGCGGCGGCGGTGAGCGTCATGAGGACGAGGAGAGTCCGGTCCCTTCGAAGGAGCGCGCCGAAGCCAACGATGCTCCGCCACAGGGAGTCGCCGCCTGCGGAAGCGGTCGGCGCTGGAGCGGAGGCCGGAAGGAGCGCGGCAGCTCCCGCGAGATAGCAGGCGGCCACGGCGAGATACGCTGGGCCGGAGCCCCAGTGAGCGATGACGGCACCGATCCCGAGCGAACCCAGGAGCCATCCGGCGCGCATCAGGATCCCCAGCACGGCCAGACCCCGCATCAACGACGGGGCGCCGACCACGTCGTGCGCGTAGCTTTGCCGCGCGGCGTGCTCTATCCCCCGGAGAGCCCCCGCCGCCAACGTCAGCAGGACGAGGGTGGCCAGGCTCGCCAGCCCGAGCAACGTGAGCAGGCCCAAGGTTGCCGAGGTCGCGGCCTGTCCGACGCCGGCCGCGATCAAGAGGCGATGACGCGCAAACCGATCAGCAAGCACGCCGGCGGGCACGCCCAGGAAGAAGAGCGGGAGCGCTCGCGCACTCATCGCCACGCCGACCATGAATGGTGAGTCGGTCAGCACCAGCGCGAGCCAACCCAGCACAACGGTCTCACCCATCATGCCGACGGAGCTCAGGACCATCCCAGCGCTGAGGCAGCGGAAATCACCGAGCCGAAAGAGGGAGAGGCTCAGGTGTGGCCTGACGGAGAGCAGAATTTCACGGACCGGGGACGGACAGAGAAAAGTGTCTCACGGGGCGAGGACCGACGGGGGACGGAATCTCATGGACCGAGAATTCGCGGGGCTCGCGCGCGGGACGCCGCGACGATGGCTGCCGTGTCGAGCCGGGTCAGGCGGCGATGTTCCATCAAGACCTCCCCGTCGACGACCGCGGTGGTCACGTCGGCCGCGCGCCCAGCATAGACGAGGTGACGCTCGAGGTCGTTGCCGGGCGCGAAGCGAGGATCCGCGAGATCCACCAGAATGAGGTCGGCGCGCTTACCCACCTGGATGCTCCCGATCTCGCGCTCGAGCCCGAGGGCTCGGGCACCCTCGACCGTGGCCATCTCGAGAACTCGCCCCGCGGGCCTGGCCCCTTCGGGCCACGCGTGCACAACGGCGGCCAGATAGAGCTCCTTCCAGAGGTCCTGCGCGTCATTGCTGGCGGCGCTGTCGGTGCCGAGGCCGACGGCGAGCTGTCGCCCGACGAGGTCGGGGATCCGGGCGGTGCCGCTCTGCAGCTTCAGGTTGCTCCCGGGATTGTGGCTCAGCCCGACGCCCGAGCGGTCCAGCAGCGAGATGTCCTCATCGCTCAGGTGCACAGCGTGGGCGAGCAGCAGCGGACGCGTGAGACACCCCGTGTCGGCCAGGAGCTGAGCAGGGGACACGCCGTGCCGGGTAAGACAGTCGGCGACTTCCTGCCGGGTCTCAGCGCAGTGCGTCTGGATCCCGACGCGGAGACGGCCGGCGGTCTCTGCGGTCGCGCTCAGGAGGCTCGGCCGGCAGCCGTAGACCGAATGCGGCGCCAGCCGGCACGTGAGCCGCCCGTCCGCGGCGCCGTGCCATTGCTCCGTGAACGCCACCGCCTCGTCGAGGAGTCTCGGTTCATCCACGGCGTGTCCGCCCAGCGGATCCGCTCCCATGAGCGTGCGGGAGATCACTGCGCGCAGCCCGCTGGCGGCGATGGCCGCGGCCGCGTGTTCCTCGAAGAACGCCATGTCCGCGAAGGTCGTGATGCCGGCCCGGACCTGCTCGGCGCACGCGAGCAGGGTCGACCAGTGGACGTCGTCGGGGCGGAGGCGGCGTTGCAGAGGTCCCAGCCACGCCAGCCACGGCTCGAGGCGCACGGCCTCGCTGGTGGCGCGGAAGAGCGCGAGCCCGGCGTGGTTGTGCGCGTTCACGAGCCCGGGCATCAGGAGTTGCCCGCGGCCGTCGAGCGTCCTCGTCCTGGGCGGCGTCTGCTCGCTCAGCGAGCCGGTCGGGCCGATGGCCGCGATGCGGGGCCCGAGGACCAGGAGATCTTGGTGCTCCAGCACCTGGCCTGGCGGGGCCATGGTGAGCACCGTGCTGTCGACGACGAGCAGCGCCGCGCCAGCGGGTGGCGAGTCGCGACGAGGCTCCGCGCCGGGTGATCGGCGCGCTCGGGAGGATTCCCTGTTCACGCAGCGCTCCGTCCTCGCCCAGCCGTCGGATCAGCGCACGGTGAACGGGGCCTGGTAGGGGCGGCCGAACGCCACGCCCGCGGCCACCGCCTGCACGGGCCTGAGGTGAACCTTGCCGGTGCGCTTGTTGTTTCGCGTGTCGACGAACTCCACCGGCCCCTCGACCACCTCCAGCACCGTCACGTCGCCCGGCGCCCCGCCCTGCAGGGTGCCGAGCTTCGGGGCGCGGTTGATCACCTGCGCCGGGTTCGCGGTGGCCATCGCGACCACCTGTTCGAGGGTGAAGCCCATGTTGAGGAACTTGCTCATCACCCAGGTGAGATATGGCATTCCCGGCGTGTTGCCCGAGAAGACGTGGATATCGGAGGAGATCACGTCGGGCGGGCACCCCTGCTGGATGGCCGCTTCCGCCACCGCGTAGTCGAAGCTGCCGCCTCCGTGGCCGATGTCGAAGACCACACCGCGTCGCTTGGCGGCGAGCGCGGCCGGCAGGAGTTTCCCGCCCTGCACGATGTTGGTGAACTGGCCGCCCACATTCGGGGCGCCTGTGTAACAGTGCGTCAGGACGTCGCCTGGCCGCAGGGCGTCGAGGATCTCGGACATCAGCGACGGCGTCTCCACACCGCCGATGTGGCACATCACTTTCGCGCCAGTCCCGGCCCTCTCGCACGCCTGGACGGCGCGCCGGAGCGGCTCCAGCCCATGGCGGGCGATGACGTTCTCGGACATTCGCACCTTGACGCCGAGCACAATGTCGGCGTTTTCGGCCACCGCTTTGGCCGCCGCGTCCACCTGCGCGAAGTCGACGTTGAAGAGCTCGGCGACCGGGAAGCCGCCCAGGCCGATGTTGGCGATGTGCACGAAGGCGTACATGCGCGTGCGCGTCTGCGCCACGATGTACCGGCGGAACACGGCGAAGTTGTTGGCGCCGGCGTCGCCGGCGGAGACGACCGTAGTGGTTCCCTGGAACGGCACCAGCTCGTCGGCGGGGATGCCGATCGCCGATCCGTAGGGAAACACGTGCGAATGCAGGTCGATCAGTCCGGGCACCACCAGCTTGCCTTCGGCATTCAGCACGCGGTTGGCCCTCGCCACCGGAATGTCGAGATCGACCGCCTCGACGATGCCGAAGCGAATCCCGATGTCGCGCTTCGCGCGCAGCTTCTGGCTCGGGTCGAGCACCTCGCCGCCCTTGACCAGCAGATCGAACTTGTCGTTCGGCCCCATCGCCGCGCGCAGCGACCGCAGCACGAGCAGGCTTGATGCCGAGACAACCGCGAACGAGCCGGCGAACCGCAGAAATCCACGGCGTGGCACTCCAGTCATACGTCCCTCCCCCTCGCCGCTGAGTCGAGCGTCCTCTGCCGCCGGCAATCCTGCCCCCGTCACCACCGCGCGGTCAATGAGGGTGCGCACGGCGCACGGATCGTGTCATGGTGACCATGAGGCGCAACCGGCCGCCCCAGAAAGGAATGGCGATGGCAGACCAGGAACGGATCGACCCGAGTCGAACGGCCTTCATCGCCTACGACGCCTGCTGGCGGCATCTGACGCCGGCCGACTCCGAGCGACGGCAGAGCATGCGGCCGGTCCTCGACGCCTACATCCGACTCATCGCAGCCTGCCGGTCGTTGCGCGTCCCGGTGATCTACACCACGCCAGTCAGCCGGGCGGACAGCGCCGACGTCACCCTTCTGCCGACGGATCTGAGCGCCGAGACCGGTCGGCCGTCCCTCGCGAACTGCATCGAGGGGACGCGCGACGCCGGCTTCCCCGACGAGATTGCCCCGAGGCCGGAGGACTACGTGTTCCTCAAGCGCCGGCCCAGCGCGTTCTACGGGACCGGCGTGGCCGACCTCTTGCGCATGATCAAGCGCGACACGATCCTCATCGGCGGGGGCGCGACGAACCGCGGCGTGGAGACCAGCGTGCGCGAGGCGTTCAGCATGGACCTCACCGCGATCGTGGTCCGCGAGTGCTGCTGGAGCAGCGATCCGGAGGCCCACGCCTACAGCCTGAACAAGGCGATGAAGATGTACGCGCGCGTCCGGACCCTCGACCAGACGTTGTCCATGCTGGGTGTCAAGGGGTAGAGGCCGGCGACGGTTGCGCCGTCGACCTGCCGCATCGAGGGGGGCGGCGCGGGATCGAGGGCGCCGTGTTCAGGGTACCCCGGCGCGCTTGACCGATTCGTGGTAGTGCTGCGGTCGCGGCTTCCGGTACTTCGTGCATCCGCAGTCCTCGTCGAGCGTGACGCGCTTCATGGCCCGCAGCACGAGGCGACTGGCCGGCAACTTCAGCTCGTCGTGGATCCCGTCAAGCTCCCACGTCTGCTCGCGGATGCCGTCCACCCAGTTGACGACGTACGAGCTGGAGGCGTAGCAGGCGCCGATCTCGCGGGCCAGGAAGACCTCGGGGCCGGCACTCTGGCCCACCAGGTCGCAGTCGCTGCGCTGAAGCCAGCGCGCCTCGGCCGGGGTCTCGAAGCGCGGCCCGAGGGTGATGCCCATGATCAGCCCGTCGTCCCGCCCGTAGACGCGCCCGCCCGACGGCCACAGGCCCAGCGCCGCCCGCTTCAGCGTCTCGCCGATGGCGGGACAGAACATCTGGGCGCCGGTGCAGAGATACGTGAAGCGGTCGGGCAGGAGGGTGAGCCGCGTCTGGGTGAAGTCGATGATGTCGGCGCTGATCACGAGATCCCGCGGCCGGAGCGCCCGATTGAGTGAGCCGCACGTGCTCTCGGCGATGATCTTCCGCACGCCCGCCTCGCGCAGGACCCAGAAGGTCTGGAGAAAGGAGCCATGGTCCAGCACGCCAAGCCGCCAGCCGTGCGCGAAGACGTTCACCACGAGCCGTTCGCGGCCGTCCACCGTCTCGCTGCCGGCGATTCGGAAGATGGAGAAGTTCTCGATGCGCCCGTGCGGCGTCTCGAACGCCAGGCCGCGCTCGACGACCGCGATCCCCGGCTCGCCGACACCGGCGGGAAAGTCGACGCCCCAGGAGCCACTGCCCGAGATCAGGGCAAACGGCGTGTGCGGAATGGTGGTTCCCGTCATCTCGAAGTCTCCTTTGTCGTGCGGCGGCTCGCCCAACTCTCTGTAGGCTCGCCTCGCCCGCCGGGGTCCCAGCCCCGGTCCGTGCTGCGTCTCGCACCTACCGTTCCTCGCGCCACGGCACCAGCCAGCGCTCGAGGAGGCCGACGCTCCAGTACAGAACCATCGTGGTCGCGCACACCACGACCATGGTGGCGTAGAGGAGCGGTGTCTGAAACTGGAACGTCGCGATGATGACGAGGTAGCCGATTCCGGCCCCAGCGTTGATCCACTCGGCCACCGCCGCCCCCAGCACCGCCGACGGCACGGCCACCTTGAGCGCCGCGAAAAAGTACGGTACCGACGACGGGAAGCGCAGCCGGAACAGCACCTGCCCGCGACTGGCATTCAGCACGTGCATGAGCTCGAAGGCGCGCGCGTCGACCGCCCGCAGCCCGATCGCCATGTTGACCAGGGTGGGGAAGAAGACGACCAGCGCGGCCACCGCCACTTTCGGCTTCCAGTCCACGCCGAGCAAGAAAATGAGGAGGGGGGTCAGCGCCACCACCGGAATGCTGCGCACGGCGAGTGCGAAGGGCATGCCGCCTGAGAGCTGTTGGGGATAGTAGCCCGGCGAACTCACGGAGGCCGACTAACTCCAGCAGCTCGCGCGGATCCCGGGGCCGCTCCGGGCGCCCGACCTTAAGGGGCAACTCGACGTTGGCCAGGGCGGTGAGCCACGGAAAGAGCACCGATTCCTGGAAGACGAAGCCGAAGAGGCCAGCTCGGCGGGCGTCGTGTACTGCGTCACCGTACCACACTCACTACACGGCAGGAGGGTGCCGCCTCAGCCTGCGGCCAGGACAGGGCGACTGGCTCGACCGCCGCCTCCGGGCCAGTCACGCGGCGCCTTCCTTCACGGCGTGCCGACGCGGCGCCTCACTCGTCACCACGCTCACCGGCGCCGCCGTCTCGAGCCGGATGCGCCGCATGAACGGTAGGAGCAGGGGCACCGCGGCGAACATCATCGCCAGCAGCCAGAAGTCGTCCGCGTAGGCCAAGAGCTGGGCTTGCGTCACCGTTTCGCGATAGAGCATGGCCATCGCTTGGCGTTCGGCGGTGAAGGCGTCACTGCCCTTGGCCGCGAAGTGGCTCGCCCAGTGCAGCAAGCGGGCCCGAGTCTCGGGGTCCCAGGCGGTGACGTGGCTCACCAAGGTGGCCTGGTGGAACTGGCTGCGCTGGGCGAGCAAGGTCGTGACCAGCGCGATGCCCACGCTGCCGCCGAAGTTGCGGGCCATGCCGTACACGGCGGTGGCGTTGACGAGCTTGTGGCGCTGGATGGTGGCCAGGGTGAGGGTGGAGAGCGGCACGAAGATGAAACCGACCGCGAATCCCTGGATGAAGCGGGGGAACGCGAGCGCCCAGTAGTCCATCCCGAGCGTGAGGGACGTCATCATGTAAAGGCTGACGGCATTGAGCAGGCAGCCGAAGGCCAGCATCAATCGCTGATCGACGCGGGTGACCATTCCCGAGGTGAACAGCGAGAACACGTTGCCCAGACCGCCGGGGGCCAGCACCAGGCCCGAGGTCCACGCATCGTAGCCGAGAAGTTTCTGCGTGAAGACGGCGACCAGCAGCATGCCCGAGAACATGCCGAAGCCGATGATCGAACTCAGGGTGGCGCCAGTGGCGAAGTTGCGGTCGGTGAACACGGTGAGATCCAGGACGGGGTCGCTGGTCGTCAGCTCGCGGATCAGGAAGCCGACCAGCGCGCAGACGGCGACGATCGCCAGGGCGACGATCGTCGTCGAGTCGAACCAGTCCTCGCGCTCGCCGCGGTCCAGGACGAGCTGAAGGCAGCCAAAGCCCGCGACCATCAGCCCGAGACCCCACCAGTCGATGCGCGCGGCTCGGCGCAGATACGGCGGGTCGAACAGGAAGGCGCTACCTAGGAGGAAGCCGGCGATCCCGACGGGCAAGTTGATGTAGAAGATCCACCGCCACGACCACTCGTCGGCCATGTAGCCGCCAACGGTCGGCCCCAGGATGGGCCCGAGGATGAAGCCGACTCCCCAGACGGCCATGGCGAGGCCTCGCTGGTGAAAGGGGAAGATCTCCCAGAGGATCGCCTGCGAGAGCGGGATGATCGGACCACCGCCGAGGCCCTGGAAGATGCGGGCTATGATCAGCGTGGTCAGGTCGGGGGCGGCGCCGGAGAGGAACGAACTGACCACGAAGAGCACGGTGCAGATCAGGAAGAACCGCTTGCGCCCGAACAGCCCGGCCAGCCACCCCGTGGCCGGGATGACCACGGCGTTGGCCGCGAGGTAGGAGGTGATTACCCACGACACCTCGTCCAGTCCCGCCGACAGCGAGCCCTGCAGGTGCGGGAGGATGACGTTGGTGACGCTGGTGTCGAGGATCTGCATGAAGGCCACCACCATGACCGTGAAGGTGATGGCCCACTTGCGGGCGGGGGAGACCGGCGGTGCGTCCGGTGATGGCGTTGTCACGCGCGGGGCCATGCCAGTCGGGCGTCAGGGCGTTGGGCGAGCTAGCGTCGGTCACTCCACGGCGTCGAGGTCAGTCGAAAGAAGCGGGTGGCATTTTCCCACGTGAGCTTCTGCATCGCCGGTTCACCTAGCTGCCGCCGCCAGGCGATCACCGTGTCGGCATGATCGGGGAAGATTGTCTCGGGGTGCGGATAGTCCGAAGCGAACATGAGCACATGATCGCCGAGCTGTTCGATCGCCGCCTTCGTCAGGGCCACCCCCTCCGAGAAGTCGATGCTGCAGAAGACTCGCCCCATCTGGGCGTACTCGAGGGGAGTGTGCTTCAGGGCCGGCGACACCGAACCTCGCACGTAATCGATCTGGCGAGTCAAGCGCACCAGCCAATGGGGCAACCATCCGTGCCCACTCTCCAGCGTACCGACGCGCAGGTTGGGATAGCGGTCGAGCATGCCGCCCATCAGCATGAACGACAGGAAGCGTTGACCGCCCCACGTCTGCCCAGCGCATCGGCCCATGGCCGGGTTATCCCAGATGTCGCGATACCCCGGGAAGTACGGAGTCTCGATGGTGAACGCGTGGTACATGACGGGCAGATCGGCCTCGTCGGCCGCCGCCCAGATGGGTTCCAGATCGGGATCGTCGACCGGCATGCCCTCGGGCAGCAACGGCCAGACTGCGGCCACCCAGTCCTCGCGCGCGTACTCTTCGATCACCTGTGCGCTCCAGGTCGGGTCGCTGGCCAGCGCCAGCACCATGCTCTTGAGGCGGCGTGAGTCCGCCGAACAGTACTCCGCGATGTAGCGGTGATACGCGCGGTAGAGACCCCTGGCCAAGTGTGGCATCAGCGCGGGGGCGCCATACGCCCACGGCCCTGGGATGATGAAATCGATGTCGCGGCCTTCGACGTCCATATCTCGGAGCCGCCCCTCGGCATTGTCCTCGGCGACCCGCGCGGTGACGGGCTGCTTCGTGGCCATCTGCGTGCGTCCCGACAGAAATCCTCGATCGGCGCCCACCGGCGCAGGGGGACGGGGTTTCTCCCCGGCCACTCGCTGCAGGCGCACGGGCTTGATCGACAAGGTCGCGTAGGTCTCCACGTCCTCAGCGTCACCCCGTCCGGGCTGCGGCGTGACCATCCGCGTGTAGGGCTGGAGATCGTCCAGCCGATCGCGGAGCTCGCTGTCGGCGTGGCGCAGCAATACGTCCAGAGAGGGATTGACGTGCGTGTCCGAATCGATCACTCGAAAGCCCTGTCTCATCGCCTGACTCCAACTCCGTGAGCGGGTTCGACCTCGCGCAGAGTACATCGAACCGGACAGATCGACGCCCGCGGTCGCCGCCGGCGCCACGAGCCGCGGAAGCGGCGAAGCGGCCTCAGGCCCTCGGTCCGATCACGTCTCGCTCACTCCCACGGCCTCCAGGTAACGGCGGTAGGGCTCCAGGGTGTCACCGTATTTCTGGTGTCCCGCAGTGTGCTGGGCACAGGCGAGCAACAACTGCTCGCGGTCGCCGTGGGGGTTGCGGCGGTAGTCGTCCAGCAGACAGAGCGCGATCTCCTGGTTGTGCGTGTCGTTGCCGTGCTTGAGGGCATCGAGCGCGAGCGTTTCCACCAGGCGCGCGCGCCCGTGACCGCCGGCGAGATAGGCGCGGGTCCACGCCACGCTCTCGGCGGGCTTCATTGCCACCTGGGCCTCATCGAGGCGACGCAGGATCTCGTCGGCGGCCATCGCCGCGGAACCCTGCGGCGGGCGGGTGTCAGCCTTGCCGTTGCCGGGGGTGGCCCGGAGCCAGTGAGCGGTCTGGTTGATGAACGAGCCGGCCACATACAGGAGCTTGAGGCGGTGGGGGTGGTCGAAGTCGGTGAAAAACCAGCGCAGCGTATTCGAGTACTGAAAACAGTGCTGAGGCATGGAGAAGTTGCGCCCGTCGCCGGTCTCGAGAAGGAGGTCGGCAATGGCCACCTGCATGGCGTCGAGAATCTGCAAGGGCTCCTTGCCGGCGAGCAGGAGCGCGGTGATCGCATCGATGTAGGCCGGTTCCTGCGCCTGGGTGAGCGCCTCGACCAGCTCCTGGGCATCCTTGGGTGTGAGCGGCTGGCGATTGGCGAGCAGGCGCTCCTCGCACACGACCGACGGGCTCAGGTCGAGCGAAGACTGATTCCGATGCTCGTCGTCGGCGAGGTGGATCCAGCTCACCTGGCAGGCCATTTCGTAGTTTGCGTGCCAGCGCGGGCCCACGGCCATGTCGAGAACACCCGCGTACATGACGTCGTGAGCGTCCTCCCAGCCGATCGCGTTTCCCAGCTCGATGGTGGCGCGGGCGCGGTACGACTTGTGTCCGGTGGTGTAGGAGCGGTTGTACAGCATCCGGTCTTGCACGTCGATGAGCCCGGCGAAGGCGAGCTGGGCGAAGAGATCACGACGTCGCTCGCGCTCTTCGAAGAGCCCGAGGAACACGCGATAGGCCGGAATCACCTCTCCCTGCTGAACGAGGGTGAGCCAGTGGTCGAGGCGGTCCTCGTACGGCCCGTCCAGCGGGAGCGGCGACTGGTCGGCCCAGTGGGCGGTTGGCCTGGGAAACGGCGGCGTCTTGCCCCCTCTCCATGCGCGCCGCCCGTAGTGACCCGGGGCGTTCCCGAGGAGCTGATTCCACGGGTCGAGCGCCGTGGGCACATACCAGACGGCCTGGGCCATGGGCAGATAGGCGAGCTCTTGCGAGACGTAGGCCGGCAGCCGGAGGCCCGCGCGGACGATGGAGAGGCAGTGATCGTTGTTCACGAAACGGATGAAGCCGCGATCGATCCTTTGGTGGTAGGGCACGTGCGTGTACGGAGCGTGGATGCGCACCGTCTCGCGGGCGATCTCGGTGACCGGCCGTCCGGCCTTGACCAGCTCGTGGAAGACCAAGGTGGCCCCGACCTGGTCACGCGCCAGGTACCGATCCTCAAGCTTCGCATACAGCGTGGCCGTCCCGTTACCCGCGCTCGCCATGGGAACCTCCGTCGATCTAGTGGGGCAACCTTAACGCCGTTAGGCGGTCTGGGTCCAGTCGGGGCCCGGGACCGTTCCGCCCGCCCATTCCGGGGCCAGACCTCGGAAGGCGAATCGCGATGGCGCGAACCAGTTGTTGATACGATATCGCGATGGCGCGAACCCTTGACAGCGGCTCCTCGGGCGGGGTACGAGAGGGCCCGCACCGATCCCCGTGGAGGAGCGATCGTCCGATGAAGATCACCAAGGTCCAGGCTACCTGGGTCCACGTTCCCATCCCCTACGAGCGCCAGCACACCAGCGACTTCGGTCGCATCGCCTCCTTCGACTCCGTGATCGTGAAGGTCGAGACGGACGCGGGGCTCGTGGGTTGGGGCGAGGCCAAGGCCGGCGTGGGCAGCGCGGCGTCGGCATACGGCCTGGCCGCCATCATCAACCTGGACTACGCCCCCCTCCTCGTCGGGCAGGACCCGCGCGACGTGAGCCGCCTGTGGGACGTGATGTACAACACGCCGCGCGAGGGCTATGCCCTCGACCGCGGCCACGTGCTGCCGCAGCTCGGGCGGCGAGGCCTCTCGATCTCGGCGATCGCTGGGGTCGACATCGCGCTCTGGGATCTGCTCGGCAAGTCGCTCGGCGTACCGGTCTGGCGGTTGCTCGGTGGGCGGCGGGCCGAGCGGATGCCCGCCTACGCGTCAGGGGGCTGGGCCGATGAGTCCGGCATCGGCGAGCAGCTCCTCGGCTACGTGGCCCAGGCCGGGTTCCGGGCCGTCAAGATGCGCGTCGGGGTGATGGACGGCGAGCCGCATCGATCCGCGGCGCGGGTGCGCGCGGCCCGCAAGGCGCTCGGACCTGACGTGAAGCTGATGGCCGACGCGCACGGGACGTGGACGGTCTCGGAGGCCAAAGCGTTCTGTCGCATGGTCGAGGACTGCGATCTCTACTGGCTCGAGGAGCCGGTGACGGCTGACGACAAAAGCGGCCTCGCCGAGGTGCGCCGCGCATCGACGGTCCCCATCGCCACGGGCGAGAGCGAGTTCACCCGGCACGACTTCCGCGAGATCGCTGAGCTGCGCGCGGCGGACGTGCTGCAGCCTGACCTGGCCATCGCGGGCGGCATCACCGAGGGCGTGCGCATCGCGGCGGTGGCCTCGGCGTATAACCTGCGACTGGCGCCGCACCTGTGGTCCGGCGCGCCCGGCTTCGCGGCCGGTATCGCGCTGGCCACCAGCCAGAGCGCCGGGTTCATCCTCGAGTACTCCCTCGGTGCGAACCCATTGCTGCATGAGCTCGTTCACGAGAAGTTCACGGTGGTGGAGGGCCTGCTCGAGATCCCGGACCGGCCGGGGCTCGGCATCACGGTCGACGAGGAGTTCGTGCGCCGCTACGCGCGCGCGTGAGGCGCTGGGTCCTCGACGAGTGGGCCGAGCGGGGCCTCCGACCGCCGCTTAGTTCCCTCTCCCTGGTCGATTCCCCTGGAGCAGCCAGTCGATGATCGCCCCAGGGTCGTCCGGCTCCTCGGGGCGTCGCGTGATCGGAACCTGGGATACGGGGGCGTCACTGGACAGGCCACCGCTCGCCTCGTGGCCGCGGTCGATGATCGCCGCGGACGTTCCCGTCTTGACCGCCATCGCATCCCGAGCCGCGATCTTGGGCCGTGGCGGCTTCACCGGCTCCCCGCGCGTCTCTGACGCGCCGGGGCGTGACCGCGTGACGCCCTCCCGTGACCCCGGCGGAGTGCTCATCGCCTGGCTCGCCATCTCGGTCTTCGGCCGGCTGGCGGGGCGTTCGCCTTGGGCTTCGACCGCAGACGGGGTCACGATGGCCGGCTCCACGGCGACGCTGGGCTCCATCATGGCGGGAGCCCCCGCGTTCACCGCACTCGGTCCGCTGGTGGGAGAACTTCGATCTTCGGGTGAGGGCTCATGGCGAACGTTGTTCACCCAACCCCCGTAGTGGACGAGCACACCCAGCGCGAGCGCAGTGGCCGCGGCATACGCGATCCGCATCTTACCTGCGCCCGCGCGCCGATGCCGGCTCGCCTCTCGGCGATGGCGGTCGACCGCCGCCAGGCCGAGATCGCCCACCGAATCGCTGACCACGTCCGGGGGTGCCGCGAGTTCGTTCCGCTGCGGTGCGGCGGCCACCGCCGCGCGCTCGCCGCTTTGGTTATTGGGGTGGGGCCCGGCATCGACATCGGCCGAGTCCCTGACCGCTTCCCCAACCGGCGGGCCGTTGCGATGCTGCGGAGTCAACGCCGCGCGGCCGCCGCGCCGGTTGATGAGACGGGGTACGCCATCGACATACGCGATCCGCGTCTTGCCTCGGCTGGCGTCTCGATGCGGGCCCGCCTCGCGGCTGGGGCCGACACGCACCGCCAAGCCGAGATCGTTCACCGAATCTCTGACCGTGTCCACCGAGACCACGTGTTCGTTCCGTTGCCAGGCGAGCAGCAACGCGCGGTCGCAAACCCGGTTGATGAGACGGGGCACGCTACGCGATGAGGCGGCGATCTCCCCGAGGGCATCGATTGAGAAGAGCTCGCGATCGGCTCCCGCCACCCGCAGCCTGAACGCGACGTAGTCGGCGACTTGCTCGGGGTCGAGTGGGCCGAGGTGAGAGCGGACGCGGACGTGATCCCCGCCGGGGCGCGGCTCGTGGTGGAGAAGCATCGCGTCGATGTCGGTCTGACCGACGACTAAGATGTTGATGACGTTGACTTTGCCCCGGCCGGCCTGCCGCCCGGCCAGGACCAGCGGATCGAGTTCGTCCAGGAGCGCGGCGCCCAGATTTTGCGCCTCGTCGATGACCAGGAGCACCTTCTCTCGATGCGAATAGGCCCGGTCGAGGAATTCTCCGACGTAGGCGAGGAAGTTCTCGCGCGTGTCCGGCAGGATCGGAAGCTCGAGGGCCTGGGCCACGCCATTGCGAAAGTCGTCGGGGTGGAGACCGACGCAGGCGACCTTTCCCACGCGCACGCCCTCAACGCGGAGGCCATCGGCGAGCGCACTCGCCAACATCGTCTTCCCGGTGCCCACTTCCCCGGTGAGGAGGAGGACGCCCGCGTTCTGGAGAACGGCGGCGCGCAGGGTCGCGAACGCATCGCGATAGGGGGGCCCGAGCCAGAGAAAACCCGGATCGGTATTCTCCCGGAACGGCTTCGTCCACAACTCGTAGTAGGGAGCCTCGGATGTCGGGTCCGGGGCGCGGACTGGTCGGCCCGACGGCTCCACCGCTCAGTCCCCCAGAATCTGCTTGATCGCGTCCATCACGGGATTTAGCGGAGTCTGCTCTCGCGCCACGCGTGGCGCGTCGGGCTTCCGGAGATACTTCTTCACACAGGAGTACTGCTCCCACCCCCGCAAAGGAAAGTCGAGATCGACGGACTTCCACTTGGGGTGTCCGTTCTTCACGAGCCATCCCATGTTGTCGGCGACGACCTTGGCGAACTGCCCAATGCTGTCGCACTCGCGGCGCTGGAAGTCGAAGGAGACGAGGACCGCCTTGACGGCGACCGTCTGTACGGGCTTCGGCTGCCAGGCGTAGACCCGCGCCGGGATCTCGGCGCGCGGATAGAACTCGGTGATGCTCTTGTTGAGAATCTGGACCAGGGCGAGGCCGTCGGCGTCGGTGACCGATTCGGTGAAGAGCTTGACCGGATGTCCCGCCACATAAAACATCGCGTCGATCCGCCCAGCCTTCAACTGGGCGAGGGCTTCGTCAGTGTCGATGGGCACCATCTCGCGCGGTACGACCTCAGCGACATTGAACAGCAGCCGCGCGGTGAGGTAGGTCCCGCTGCCCTCCCGGCCGATCGCCACTCGCCGGTCGCCGAGGTCTTCGAAGTTCTCGATGCCCGGTCGGGCGAGGACATGGACCTCCTCATTATAGAGGGGAAACACCATCTTCGTTTTCTTGGCAATTCTCTGCAGGACGGGGTCGGATTGGACGCGGGCCACGAAGGCCAGCACGTCCGACTGGACGATCCCCAGGGGCACGCCGGGCCGCTGGTACACGGCGTAAATGTTCTCGATCGATCCTTTCGAGGGGTGAACGGTGAGGGCGATGTCGCGGGACTTCCCCAGGGCTTGGAGGTTCAAGCCGAACTGATAGTAGGTGCCCTTCTCGCCCCCCGTGATGATGCCAAGCTCGGCACCGGCGGCCAAGCAGGGGAGTACAAGGATGAACAGCACTGCGGTTGAGAACCGGGTGATCGTCCTTCCCATGGTGCCACCTCCCGCGGATTGTGGGGATCCGTCGTTTGTGCGTCAAAGAGGAAGAGCATTTCCCATCCTCGGAATCTCTCTTCCCAAATTGGGACACGGCTATCCGTGGGGGACGTCTTCGGAGCCCCGACACTTCGAGTAAGCACGGACCGTGCCTTGACACTTCGAACAGACGCGCGCTATGTCTCCTCCGCGCGCGGCGGAACAGGAGGACAGTGCGATGCGTATCGTGGTGATGGGAGCTGGGGGGACCGGCGGTTACTTCGGGGCCAAGCTGGCCCGCGGCGGAGAGGACGTCACCTTCGTGGCCCGCGGCGACCATCGAAAGGCGATCCAGGCCCACGGGCTCAAGGTGCGTTCGGAGGTGGAGGGAGAGTGGTTGGTGCGGGCCCCCGCGGTGGAGCGGCTCGAGGGTCTGCCCGCCGCCGACATTGTGCTGTTCTGTGTGAAGTCATTCGACACGGAGAGCGCAGCAGAAGTGATCCGCCCGGTCGTGGGCCCGCACACCGGCGTGCTGTCGGTGCAGAACGGCGTGGACAACGAAGACGTGCTCGCCCGTCGACTGGGGGCGGAGCACGTCCTGGGTGGCGTGGCCCGCATCTTTTCCACCATCGAGGCGCCCGGCATCATCGCCCACACGCTGCTGGGTCAGCTCGAATTCGGAGAGATGGACGGCGCCGAGAGCCCGCGTGCCCGCGCCTTTCTGGCGAGCTGCCGTGGCGCGGGGATTACCGCCGAGCTCTCTGGTCGAATCCGCAGCGCGCTGTGGGAGAAGTACGTGTTCCTGGCGGCTCACTCCGCGATGACGGCCCTCACCCGCCGGCCGGCCGGTGTCCTGCGAGAGCAGGCGGAGACGCGGCAGCTGTATCGCCTGCTGCTGGAGGAGATGGCCGCGCTGGGGCGCGCCGAGGGTGCCGGCCTCGACGAGCGCATCGTGGACAGCGTGATGAACACGCTGGACAGCCTGGGGGCTGGAGCTTTGACCTCGCTCCACCACGACCTGATTCACGGCCGGCGGATCGAAGTGGAGAGCCTCCAGGGTCATGCCGTCCGCCTCGGCGAGCGCCACGGCATCCCGACGCCGATGCTCTTCGCCGTCTACGCGCTGCTTCGTCCCCATCGCGACGGGTCCGGATGATGTCCTCGAGGCTGGGGAGGCGGGCGAGGTCGTGAGGTCGTGAGCCCTGGCAAACCGGGGGCTCCCGGAGTACTCTCGCCGGGCCGGCCCTGACCAAACGCCGGCTGGACACGAGCGAGGGGGAGCGGTATTCGAGAGGAGGAGAGGGTCCATGAAAGTCAAGGCGGCCAATGGTTTCGCGCGCATTCTCAAGTCCGAGGGCGTCCCGTGGGTGAGCTGCTACCCCACCAATCACGTGAACAACGCGCTCGGGGAAGAGGGCGTGCCAATCCTCATGATGGGAGAGGAGCGCTTTGCCGTCGCCGTCGCCGACGCCTTCTCGCGGGTGACATGCGGCAAGCAAATCGGCGTCTGCACCATCATGGCCAACCTCAACGCCGCCGGTATCCAGATGGCCTACGGCGCCATCGGTCAAGCCTGGGAGGATTCGGCGCCGCTCCTGGTGATCACGGAAGGGGTGGGCCAGGGCGCCAGCCGCCACACGCACTACGACATGGCCGAGGCGCTCAAGTCGGTCACCAAGTGGGTGGGAAAGGTCGACCGCCCCGAGCTGGTACCGGACTTCACGCGTCGGGCGTTCACCCAGCTCCGCTCAGGCCGGCCCGGTCCGGTCCTGCTCATCGTCCCGCGAGATCTCGGGGAGTACGACGAGGCCGAGCACCCGTATACGCCGGTGAAGGGCTGGCGATCCGGTCCCGATCCCGATGATGTGAAAGCAGCCGTCAGAGCGCTACTGGCTGCGAAGGATCCGCTCCTGCACGTGGGCGAAGGCGTCCTCTACGCCGAGGCCACCGACGAACTGCGGCAATTCGCCGAGCTGGCCCAGGTGCCGGTGCTGACCACGCTGAAGGCGAAGGGGGCCTTCCCCGAGAATCATCCGCTGTCGGTGGGGGTGCGGGGCTCGCTGGCCGAGCATTTCCTCCGCAAGGCGGACGTCCTGTTCTCGATCGGCTCGAGCCTCTTTCCCAATCGCTTCAGCCACGCCGTGCCCGACGCCGACAAGAAGACGATCGTGCAGTGCACCGTCGACACGCTGGACATCAACCGCAGCTATGAGACGCGCCACGCCGTGATCGGCGACGCCAAGTTGACGCTCCAGGCCCTCACCGGCGAACTGTCCGATCGGACGGGCGGGGCCCGCCAGAAACCAGAGCTGATCGAGGAGATCCGCGCGGGCAAGCAGGCGTTCCTGGCGAAGTTCCGCCCCTGGATGGAGTCCACCGAGACCCCACTGAACCCGTATCGCGTGATCGGCGATCTCATGAAGGTGCTCGACCCGAAGAACTCGTTCGTCACCGCCGATTCCGGCAACACGCGGGACCAGCACGGTGTATGAAGCGCAGATCCCGCGCGGCTACCTCGGCTGGGGCAACGTGTCCACCTTGGGCTTCAGCCTGGCCGGGGCGGTCGGGGCCAAGCTCGCCTACCCCGAGCGGCAGTGCGTCCACGTCACCGGCGACGCCGGCGTGTGCTACATGATGGGTAACTTCGAGGCGATTGCCCGCTACAAGATCGGGATCACGACCATTCACATCAACAACGGCGGCTACTCCGGCTACGGCCCGGGCTTCTGGGGGGCGGGTCACGATCCTTACACCTGGAAGGTGTCCGATCACGCTTCGGCCTGCATGTCGTCGATGGCGAGGGCCGTCGGCTTCCACGGAGAGGACGTGAGCCAGCCGTCGGAAGTGATTCCGGCGCTGAAGCGGGCGTTCGATGAGAACGCCAAAGGCCGGCCGGCCTTTCTGGAATTCATGTGCTCGCACCACCCCGTTCACGGAGGCTGGGTCAGGCCAAGCGCTGGCGGCCACTAGCTCATCGAAGGGGCCCTCGACGGCCCCCTTCGAGCATCCCCAGAACGAGGAGTGCGCCGGCGAAGCGGGCGCTCGAAAGGCGCTCTCTGACACCCCATACGGGCGATGAGGCGAGCGTGACGTCCGCGACCCTCGGCGAGCCGACCAGGCGCGGCCCCTCTCGAGGTCGTTCGCTCGGCCCCGTTCCTCGAGGCATGTACTCGCAATGTAGTACACCGTCTCGAGCGTAGGGAGCAGACTCCAGTCAGCATGGGGAAAGCGCATGACCAGGAACATGCCCCAGATCGATAGCACCGCGCCGACATACTGGGGATGCGAGAAGAGCGAGAAGGGGAACGCCCGGGACCAGGGAACCTCATATCCCAAGCGATTGCCGTAGAAGACTCCTACCGCGCCCAATCGAAAGAAGACGCTCCAGTTGAGCACCTGCCCGGCGATGATCAACGCGCCCCCGATACCCAGGGCAGCCACGTCACCCGTCGCGGGCACGAGCGATTCGCCGTCGTGCATGGCGCACCAGCCCGCGAAGACCGACAGCTGCAGCACTTTGAAGGCGTAGAACAGCTTCCGCACGATGGCGATCGGTTCTCCAAAGCGCGACACCACCGGACGAGCACACCACCGGCGAAACGCCCCCGGAGCGCGCGCGATCCAGACGTAGCACGCGCGCTCCAGGCTCAGTGCCGCGGCGGCTCCGAGGAGTGGCCCGAGGCTCACGGCTACCCGCCGGGCCCCACCCGCCACCCAAGGAACGCCTTCGACACGCCGAGATAGCGGGGAGCGTACGCGACGATATCCGTCAGCGGATCCGTGATGAGCTTGGCGAACCACACCAGCGCCAGCCACGCGTTGTGTGCCCACATCAAGTACGCCACCCGGCCGGCCACCACGACCACAGTCCACAGAAACCATTGCCAGGCCACCGACGCCGCGATGGACTTGAGCGCCTCCCCCGACCAGGTGCTAGCGAGGGCCAGGTGCACAGCCGGGATCAGGAGATAGGTGCCGAGGATCAGCGTCTTGTTGCGCGTGTTGTACCCGAGGAGGGTGGCCTCCTTGTCGTGGCAGGGGGGCTCCAGGACCGCGTGGCCAATCTGCCGCAAGAACAGCGCGACCAGGCCCGCCCACATGGCCGTGGTGAGATCCCAGAACGCCAGCGCATAGCAGCCGATGAAAGCACTCGAGCTGATGATGTGAAATAGCTGGTTGACCATGTTGCTATGCGACGCGTGATGATCGTGCTCCTTGCGCCACATCACCTCCGCGCAGAAGCTCTGCACCGGCTGGGGAACTCGCACCAGGCTCCCGAGCACCTCCCGCACCAGACGCGTTCGCATGCGCTTCTCCCTCCTCGGGTGTTCCGCGGCGCTCAGCCACCACCCGTCGGCCTTCATCTTCTTTGCGGCATTGAACAGATTCGCCCCTAACGCCTCGTAGTCTTCGGCACCGAAGTCCATGCTGCTCAGACAGCGGCCGGTGCCGACCCAGCTCAGGGTCAGCCCTTCGGCGCGCAGGTAGTACTGAAGCAGCCAGTTGTAGCGCGCCGGTTCGGTGAAGAGGACGGTCCACACCGTGGCGAGGTGTCCCACCCGAACGGGCAACGCGGCATCCTGAAGCTGTTGGTTGATGGCCTGCACCCAGCGCCCGCACCGCTGGTTCATCTCCTCGTACTGTTCCGCCGTCGACGGATGCACCACCCAGCGGAGGAATTCGTTCATGGCTCCCATGACCACCGGGTGAGCGGAGAACGTGCCGATCACGTAGGCGATGCGCATGGGTCGGTCGGGATCGAATCGGCGCATCAGCGCCTTCCGGCCGCACACCACCCCGATGGGCATCCCACCGGCCACGGTCTTGCCGTACACCACCATGTCAGCCTGAACGCCGAAGTACGCCTGGGCCCCGCCAGGGGCGAACCGGAACCCCGTGTACACTTCGTCGAAGATCAGGGCAATCTCGTGCTCGTCGCAGACGGCGCGAAGCTCTCGCAGCCACCGGGTGTATGGCCCATCCGACGCCTGTGCCTTTCGGGCTCCACTGGTCAACAGGACCGCATCGTTGGGCGGCGGCGCGTTGGGCTGAAACGACTGGACCGGATTGACGAGCACGGCGGCTATCTCCGACGCCCGCCGCCGGATGGCGTCCAGTGACGCCGGATGGAGGTCCTTGAGGGTGAGGCAATCGGCGAGGTTCCGCTCACTGCCCAATCCCGGCTGTACCCCGTCCCACCAGCCGTGATAGGCCCCGGCGAAGCAGACGATCAGTTTTCGCCCCGTGTTGAAGCGGGCCAACCGCACCGCGGCCATGACGGCCTCGGTGCCGCTCATGTGGAAGGACACCTCGTCGAGCTTCGCGATGGATCGGAGGAGGGCGATGTTCTCGGCCACCACGGGATGGAGGGGCCCCAGCACCGGACCCAGCTCCCGGACTCGCTCCAGACCCTTGGCCATCCACTCCTTGTAGCGCGCGAAGCCGGCCACGTTGACCCCGTAGGAGCCGCTGACATCGAGCGTCCAGTGCCCGTCGAGGTCCAACAATCTCGGTCCGTCCGACGCCGTCACCACGGAGCAGAGGTTGAAGCGTTCCCGCATGAACCGCATGAAGGGAAACGGCACGCGATTGGCGTCAGTGAAGCGCAGATCGGAGAAGCTCTCGCGGATGGCATCGCCCCACGCGATCGATCGCGAATGCTGCGCCCGAAAGAACGCGGACAGGCGATCGATGGCGTTCTTCCGCCGTTCGATCCAGGGTTCGCCCGCGCCGTCGGCCCGGAAGAAGTCCTCGTCCGAATAGCTGCGGGCCTTCATCCATCGCGCCAGGCGCCGCGCGAGCAGCGGTGTCAACGCGGTGGCCCGCGCCGTCCAGATCGCCCGCGCGACCCGCCGGGCGGCGAGCGCCGCGATGACAAGGCCGAGCACCGCTCCCAGCAGCGCCCAGGCGTCCTCCACGTCCCAGGTGCACACTCCCCTCGGGTTCCCGGCGAAACAGCCCGCCCATCGTTCCAGCACCCCGCTGATCACCACATCCCCCTCCTCACCAGGCCGCTCCAAACGGCCCATTTGCTTCGTTGGCGCCCTCGGCCGCGCGCTCAGCGCAGAGCGACTACGCGTGGCGTGCGACGGTCGGGCGCTGCCTCGCGGCGGGACCTGTTCGAGCGGCCTGCCCGCTAGTGATAGTTCGCCGATCCGGCAGGGGTCGCAGCCGCCTGCCCGGTGACCGAACGCTCCGCCAGCGCGCTCGTGTGGAGCATCTCGAACTGCTCCACGACGTCCCGCCAATCGAGGCCGGCCACGTACGCGCGGGCGCGCCGGCCCATCGCGCGGAGGGACTGTGGTGAGCGCGCCAGCGCCACCGCCGCCTCGACGAAGGCGCCGGACGCGCCGCGGGGCACCAGTACTCCCGTCTGCCCATGGGAAATGTGCATGCGTGCGGCGGCATAGTCATAGGCGACGACGACCAGACCACTGGCCATGGCTTCCAGGGTCACATTCCCGAAGGTCTCCGTTTCGCTGGGGAACAGGAACACGTCGGCCGACGCATAGTGAACGGCGAGTGCCTCACCCGTCTGCGCCCCACAGAAGCGCAGGTCGGAATGCGCGTCGTGCAGCGCGGCGCGCAGCGGGCCGTCCCCGACGATGACGAACCTCACCGAACGGCTGATCCGCTGCATTCCGCGGTACGCCTCGATGGCCACTGGCACGTTCTTCTCCGGCGCGATCCGACCGACGTAGAGGGCGACCAGATCGCCTTCCGAGGCACCCCACGCCTCCCGCAGGGCGGCCGAGCGGCGCTCCGGGGTGAAGAGCTGACTATCGACCCCGCGGCCGAGCACGCTCAGATTCCGGAAGCCGGCGGCCTGGAGCTGTTGGCGCAGATCCGCGCTGGCCACCAGAGTGCCGAGCGTGCGGTTGTGAAATCGCCGCAGATAGCGAAAGATCAAGGGCCCCAACCAGCGTGCGCGATAGTGCCGCGCATAGCCGTGGAAGTTGGTGTGAAAGCCGCTGAGCACCGGCAGCCCCAGCCCTCGCGCGGCCTGGACCGCGGACCATCCGAGAGGGCCCTCCGTCGCCACGTACACCACATCCGGCCGCCGCATTGTCCAGCAGTGCCGCAACACGCCACCGGCCGGTACCCCGATGCGCACGCCACCGTAGCAGGGCAATGACACGCCCCGAACGAACGTCACCTCGGGGTCGGGGGCGCCCGGAGCCTCGGCGGCGCCCTGATGCGGGCGGACCACGGACACCACATGACCGTGAGCCCGCAATCCATTCACCAGGCGAGCCAGGGTGAGAGCCACCCCGTTGATCTCGGGAGGGTAGGTTTCGGTGACCACGCAGATGTGTCGCCGACGTCCCGTCTGTCGGTGAACCGTAGCCGGAGGCGGAGCACCAATCAGGTTGTCCCCTCGCCCGCTGCTGGCGCCGCGATCCATACGCGTCGTCGTCACCTTCACGTCAGCGCCACCCGGGTGCCGACGGTGGCCGGCGTCGCCATCACCTCGGAGAACGTGGGCACGAACGATAGGAGTTCGAGGGTGCCGTCCATGCCCTCGACCAGCGCCGTGCAGCTCTCCACCCAGTCCCCGGTGTTGCAGTAGAGGATGCCGTCGATCTCCCGCATCTCCGCCCGGTGGATGTGTCCGCACACGACGCCGTGCAGGTCGCGGCGCGAGGCCTCGCGGGCCAGGGATGTCTCGAAGGCGGTGATGAAGTTGACCGCCCGCTTGACCCGACACTTGAGATAGGCGGAAAGGCTCCAGTAAGGCAGCCTCAGGAGGCGACGCGCGTGGTTGAACCACCGGTTGAGGACGAGGAGCACCTCGTATCCGACGTCACCCGTCAAGGCGACCCAGCGGTGACAGCGGGTGATCCCGTCGAACTCGTCGCCGTGCACGACCAGGAAGAGGCGCCCATCCACCGTGCGATGAATCGCCTCCCGCGTGACCATGATGTTTCCGAGCTGGAAGTCGCAGAACCGCCGCAGATATTCGTCGTGATTGCCCGGCACCAGGGTTACCATGGTGCCGGTCCGGGCCTTGGACAACACCGTGCGGATCACGTCGCTATGCAGTTGGTCCCAGTGCGGCATGCGCTTGAGGCGCCAGAAATCGATGATGTCGCCCACCAGGTACAGGAACTCGCACTCGCATCCGTCCAGGAAGTCGAGGAGCGCGCGGGCCTGACAGTCCCGCGTCCCCAAGTGCGTGTCGCTGAGCCAGATGGTGCGGTACCGCGCTGGCATCACGGGCTCTCCTCCCCCTGCCGCGGTGTGACGCGTGTCCTGGCCGACTCGATTGTGAAAGAGGGAGGTCGCGCCGGCTCAATTAAGAGTCGGCTGCTTCTTCATTGAGAATCCATGTCGGGCCGGCGAGGCGAAGATCCGGAGGCGGCCGGCAGGACTGGGAACCACCCCGATGGAGAGGGACATGACCGCGAAGCCCCCGTTCCGCGCTGACCATGTCGGCAGTCTCCTGCGGCCGGCCGAGCTGCGGGAAGCGCGAGCCCAGGCCCAGGCTGGGGCGATCGCTCCCGCGCAACTCGGGGCGGTCGAAGACCGCTGCATCCGGGTGGCCGTGGAGAAGCAACAGTCGCTCGGCCTGCAGGTCGTGACCGACGGCGAGTACCGCCGCGACTTCTGGCACCTCGACTTCCTCCGCCAGTTCGAAGGCGTGGACCTCAAGCCCGCGGTCGGCCTGACGTTTCAAGCCGAGGACGTGCCGCCCATGGCGGCGATCACCGGGGAGGTTCGCTGCACCGGGCCGATCATGGTGGATCACTTCGCGTTCCTCCGGTCGGCCGCGAAGGCCGTGCCCAAGCTCACCATCCCGTCGCCGGCGATGCTGCACATGCGCGGCGGGCGCAACGCGGTCTCGCGTGAGACCTACCCGGACCTGGCCGAGTTCTGGGCGGACGCCACCGCGGCCTACCGTCTGGCAATCGCATACATTGCCGCGGCTGGCTGCACGTACCTCCAGCTCGACGACGTGAGCTTCGCGTACCTCTGCGATCCCAAGGTGCGCGACAACTTTCGCGCCAACGGTGACGATCCCGCCCTGCTGCCCCGAATCTATGCCGAGGCGATCAACCGGGCTCTGGCCGGGCGCTCACCGGACATGAGCGTGACCATGCATACCTGCCGCGGCAATTTCCGAAGCACCTGGTTCGCGGAGACCGGCTATCAGGACGAGGTGCTGGAGGCGATGTTCTCCACGGCGGTCGACGGCTACTTCATGGAGTACGACACCGAGCGCGCCGGCGGCTTCGCGCCACTGCGCCTGCTACCCGCCGGCAAGAAGGTGGTCTTGGGCCTGGTCACCACCAAGTCGGGGGCACTGGAGAGCAAGGACGCACTGGCGCGCCGGATCGACGAGGCGGCGCAGTACGTACCGCTCGAGAGCCTGTGTCTGTCGCCGCAGTGTGGCTTCGCCAGCACGCACCATGGCAACGCGCTCAGCGAGGATGAACAATGGCGCAAGCTCGAGCTGGTGGTCGAGGTCGCGCGAAGCGTGTGGAGCGCGTGAAATCGGCCGTGGCCATGCCCGTCGACGATTGACCCAGGCCACGGGCGTCCCGCGGGGCGAGCCCGTGGTGGGTCGCCGCTCAGCTGCCGCTCGGGGGTCGGTTGCGCCGCACCGCCTCGGGATTGGTGGAATCGGCGCCCATGTAGATGCCCTTTTCCCACGAGCGCTTCAGCGGATCGCGCACGTGGAGCCGCATCCGGCCAATCCCGTGGATCTCGAAATCCACGACTTCTCCGTCTTGAAGCGGACCCAGACCCTCGTGATTGGTGCCGCACGCGATGAGGTCGCCTGAGTTGAGGGTCATGATGGTCGTGGCGAACTCCACGAGCTCGGGCACCCCGTGCTCCATGTCGTCGGTGTTGTAGTTGTGTCGGAGCTGGCCATCCACCCAGAACTGGACGTGGACGTTGTTGGGCTCGGGGATCTCGTCGGCGGTGGCGATGCAGGGGCCGATGGGCGCGAAGGTGTCGAAGGACTTGCCGAGCCAGCTGCCGGTCTTCCACGTGCGCCGTCCCTCGCCGCGGGCGGACACGTCGATCATCCCGGTGTAGCCGAACACGGCGCGGCGCCAGTCCGCCCGCTTGACCATCTTGGCCGGCCCTCTGATGACGAGCGCCAGCTCAGCCTCGTGCATGAAAATCCACGGCTCAGTGAACTCGGGCAGGACAATCGTGTCGCCCGGCCCGATCACCGCGTCCGAGTTCTTGAGGAACATGTTCAGCGGGCGGGCCTCCATGGCGCCGTGCTCCCAGTAATTGGCGATGCAGGCCAGGATCTTTCCCGGCCGCGGGAGGGGTGCCCGCAGCCGGACGTCGGACAGGGGGGTGGCCGGCCCGGCCTTCGCCAGTCGCTCCAGCGCGGGGCGCAGGGTCTCGAAGTTGTCGATGAGGCCCTGCATCGTCAGCTGGGGGGTGGCGGCCGTGGGGACGGCGTCGGCGAGGCTGACGACGCCGCGATCGGTGATCAGGCCAGGCCAGACTTCGCCGGTCGTCGCGATTTCGCCTAGAACGAGCTTCACGCTGTCCTCCTCCGGTGGCCCGCCCGGCACGGGACGGGCGGCAAGCGAGTATGGCACGGGGCCTCGCGGAGAGGTCAGTGGCGTTGGGTCTGCGCGGCGCGCACTCGGCCCCAAAGGCGCTCGCGCGTGAGCGGCATCTCCGTTACCTCGACACCCCGTGCCTGGAGCGCGTCGGCCACCGCGTTGGCGATGGCGGCCGGCGCGGGCAAGGTACCGCCCTCCCCGGCGCCCTTGACGCCGAGCGGGTTGAGGGGCGAGGGGGTGACGACGTGGTGGACCTCGAGATGCGGGACGTCCGTGGCGCGCGGGAGGGCATAGTCCATCAGCGTACCGGTGACCAGTTGGCCGGCGGCGTCGTAGATGACTTCCTCGAGGAGCGCGTTGCCGATGCCGTGGGCGATCCCACCATGCACCTGACCCTCGACCACCATGGGATTGATCATCGCGCCGCAGTCGTCCACCGCCACGTAGCGCAGGAGCCGCACCGCGCCGGTTTCCGGATCGACCTCGACCACCGCCGCATGGGCCCCATTCGAGTACGTCGACTGAAGCACGTGCACGTAGCCCGAGGCTTCGAGACCCGGATCCATCTTGCCGGGCAGCGCGTAGCCCGGGCGGGGTGCCGTGGCGATCGCCGCCACGTCGCCGAGGGCCAGCCCGCGCCCCGGGGCTCCGCGCACCGCGATCCGGCCGTCCTCCAGGATCAGGTCCTCCGGCGCGGCCTCGAGGTGATCGGCAGCGACGGCGAGCGCCTTCTTGCGCACTTCGGTGGCGGCGTGGAGCGCCGAGGCGCTCGCCAGCACGGCCACGCGGCTGGCAAACGTCCCTACGCCGTAGGGGAGGCCTTCCGTGTCGCCGGGCACCACCGTCACGTGCTCGATCGGCACCGAAAGCCCGTCGGCAACGATCTGGGCCAAGGTGGTCTCGTGAGCCTGGCCCTGGCTCGACGTTCCCGAGAAGACGAACACCCGGCCCACGGGATCAACGCGGACGCGGATGCCTTCGTACGGGCCGAGTCCGGTATCTTCGACGAAGAGGGCGAAGCCAACGCCGATCGCCCGACCCTCGGTGCGCGCTCGCTCGCGCTCGGCCGCGAAGCCGTTCCAGCCCACCGCCTCGGCGGCCCGCCGCAGGCACTCGGGATAGTTGCCGCTATCGTAACGACGCGGACTGTTATCGCGCGAGATCAGGCCGACGTCGTACGGGAACTCGCCGGGCTGGATCAGGTTGCGTGCGCGGATGGCCACCCGGTCGAGCCCGAGGCGCTCGGCCGCGAGATCGAGCATCCGCTCCATCACAAACACCGCCTGCGGCCGCCCCGCTCCGCGCACCGGAGTGACCGGCACCCGGTTGGTATAGAGGGCGGTAAACGTCACCTCATAGTTCGAGACGCGGTAGGGGCCGGGCACGCTGACCGACGTGATCAGCGGCACGATCACCCCCCACGAGACGAAGGCGCCGCAGTCGTGGATGAACGTGTCGCGGAGGGCCACGATCCGGCCCTCGCGCGTCAGTCCCAGCTCCACGTCGTGCCACTGATCGCGCTCCTGGGTGACGGCGAGGAGGTGCTCACGGCGCGTCTCGACGAAGCGCACGGGACGGCCGAGGGCCCGGGCGAGGAGCGGAACCAGAATGTCCTCGGGGTACACGATGGCCTTGGGACCGAAGCCCCCGCCGATGTCCTGGGTGACGACGCGAACGGCATGCTCGGGAAGTTCGAGATAGCGGGCCAGGAGCCGCCGCACGATCTGCGGCGCCTGCGTCGTCGACCACACGGTGACCTGACCGAGATCCCCGTCCCACCGCGCGGCGATGGCGCGCGTCTCCATGGCCATGCCGGCACCGCGGTGCAGGTGCAGGCGCTGGCGCAGCACCACCTCCGCGCGCGCCAGCGCGGCCGCGGGGTCGCCCACGCGCTGGGTGAAGCGCGCGGCCACGTTGCCGCTCGGATGGACGCTCGGCCCGTCGGCGCGAAGGGCGTCGTCGAGCGAGGCGACGGCGCCCAGCGGCTCGTACTCGACACGGAGGGCGTCGAGGGCGTCCGCAGCCTGGGCGGCGCTCTCGGCGACGACAAGGGCGACGGGCTGCCCGGCGTACGACACGATTTCTTGAGGAAGGATCTCGGGACATGCCGGCGCGATCAGGCTCGAGTGGGGGACGGGCAGAGGGAGTCGCCGGAGCGCCTTCACGTCGGCGGGCACGAGGACGTGGACCACGCCGGGTCGTCCCCGGGTCGCGGCGGCCTCGATCCGCACGATGCGGGCGTGGGCATGAGGGCTCCGATACACCGCAACGTGGAGCATCCCCGGCAGATCGACGTCCGCGACGTACCGGCCACGGCCGGTGACCAATCGCGCGTCCTCGCGCCGGCGCACCGACGCGCCGAACAGGCGCTCGCTCATCGCCCGAGCCTCAGCTGGCCCGCGCCATGCAGAGGCTCGGGTGGGCCTGGCGCCTCACGCGAGTCCCCTCCAACCGGCGTGGCGCCTCACGCGAGTCCCCTCCAACCGGCCTGGCGCCTCACGCGAGTCCCCTCCAACCGGCGCCAGCCCAGGCTCGAAGTCTTCCCACCGATTGCATGCGGCCCGATGCTACGTGAACCGGTCGCCTTCGCCCACGAGATGCTGGTGGGGCAGGAACACGCGTTTCCGCTCATCGGCCACGACCTCACCGATCACCTGCGCTTGGAACGTCCCCGACCCACCGGTGGGCGATGCCAGCGTGCGCGTGACCGTCTCGATGACCGACGAATCGTTGGGCACGATGAGACAGAATCCAATTCCCATGTTGAACACTCGGTACATTTCGGCCAGAGGAACCTTGCCGCACTCTTGAATCAGGTCAAAGATCGGTGGGGGCTCGGGAAGCTTGTCGATGCGGAATCCCACTTGCGGGTTGTGAATGCGGGCGAGGTTGAGCAGACCATCGCTCGTGATATGGACGAGGGCTTTGATGGGGACCTCGCCCTTCAGAAGGTCGACCACGGGAGCGACGTAGATGCGCGTCGGCCGCAAGAGCTCTTCGCCGACGGTGCCCCCGAGCCGGGCCACATACTGGTCGACCTTCAGCCGACCTTCGTCGAAGAGGGCGCGCCGGGCAAGGGTCAGGCCATTGCTGTGAATGCCGCTACTGCGGACCCCGATGATGACATCACCCGCCGCCACGGCCTCGCCGAGGATGATGCGGCTCAGCGGAACAATGCCCGCGCACATCCCGACGAGGTCGAGGCCGCTTCCCGGCTCGTGCCCTTTGATGATCTCCGGAATCTGCGAGATCTCGCCCCCCACGATGGCCACGTTGGCCTGGCGAGCGCCTTCGTGAAGTCCTCGGGCAATGTCCTCCAGCCGCGTGGGGCTGGCCCGCTCGATCGCGATGTAATCGAGGAATGACACCGGCTCGGCGCCCACGCAGATGGCGTCGTTGACGTTCATGGCGACACAGTCGATGCCGATGGTGTCGTAGCGCTGGAGCATTTCGGCGATGCGCACCTTGCTGCCGACTCCATCCGTGCAGAGCGCGAGCCCGAGTTCGGGCGTGAGTTCCACCACGCTGGCAAAAAACCCGACCTCGACCACGCAGCGCCCGACCCCCGTGGGCCGAAACCGAGCAGTCGGGTTGACCCACTTCAATAGCGCGGGTAGGCCAAGCTGACTATTATCGAGAATGCCCGCGGCGTGATACGTCAACCCGCGTTCGGTCGCCATACGGTGATCTCCGTTCGCCGACAGACTGCCCCAGAGAGGCGGACCGAGTCAAACCTCCGGCGCGGCTGGGCGGGCGGCGCGCGACGCCGGGCCGCGCTGCCCACGGATCGGCGCGCCCCCGGGGCTGCGGTTGACAGCATCTGTGTCGGTTTTACACTCGACGGCGAGAGATCATCGGGGCACGCGCGGGTCCGACCCTCACCCTCACTGAGGAGCCGATCATGACGGTTCTGAATCGCCATGCCTTTCGCATCCATCGCGGCATGCGCCGGGGGCTTCGCACCGAGTGGCCGCTGCCGACGCGGCTCGTCTCCAACGAGGAGTTCCCCCCGCTCCCGCAAACGTCGTCCCAGCGGGAGGTCGAGGAGCGGATCATCGCCGAGGCGGGGCGTCTGGCGCCGAGGCTGGGGCTCAGCCGCCGAGGCTTCCTGAGGACGAGCGGTGGCATGGCGACGTCGCTGCTCGCCATGAATGCCGTCTTCGGACGGTTCTTCGACGTGCTCGACGTCGAGGCCGCCGATTCCGCCGCATTCCGGGCGCGCACGGGCGACGCCTTCTTCATCTTCGACGTGCAGGTGCACTACGTCGGCGCGGGGTACGATCCCGAGAATGCGGAGGCTGGTCGCAAGGGTGCGGTGACGAAGCAAGGGCTACTGGGACTGCGGCGGCAGTCGCGGCGACTGAACCCGAAGCTCGCATCGGATCGCGGTACCTTGGCCGATCTCTCCTGGGAGAACTTCGTCAAGGAGGTGTTCCTCGATAGCGAGACGGCGATCGGGCTCATCTCGACGCCACCCGGACCGTATCCGCAAGAGGCGGTGGTGCCGCCCAAGGAAATGACGCACATCCGCGACGAGATCAACCGCATCACCCAGTCGCGCCGGATGCTCGCCCATGGTCTCATCACGCCGCAGCTCGGGCAGGCCGATCTCGATTTCATGGATCTGCAGGCCTCCACCCTCAAGGTCGATGCCTGGAAGGGTTATACGGGGGCAGCGCCCAAGGGATTCGATCGCGGCTGGTTCGTCGACGACGAGAAGATCGCCTATCCCATGCTCGAGAAGGTGCGTGCGCTGGGCGTGCGGCGCGTGTGCCTGCACAAGGGACTGCCCCTGGGGCCGGTGGCGGACTACAACCATCCGCGCGACATCATCAAGGCGGCCAAGGACTTCCCGGACATCGACTTCCTCGTGTACCACGCCGGCTTGCTCGGCGTGGTCGCGGCGAACGCGTCGGGGGGCGTGCCGTGGACGACGGAATTCTGCGCCATGAAGAAGAAGGAGCCGGGCCTCCGGAACATCTACATGGAGCTGGGGTCCACCTTCGGGCAGCTCGTCACCACCAATCCCGCCGCCTGCGCCCACCTGCTGGGTCAGGTCATCGACGCCTTCGGCGCCGATCACGTGTTGTGGGGCACCGACTCCATCTGGTATGGCACGCCGCAGTGGCAGATCGAAGCGTTCCGGCGCTTCGAGATCCCCCCGGCCCTGCTGGAAAAACACGGCTATGCGCCGCTCACGCGCTCGGTGAAGGAGCAGATTTTCGGGCTGAACGCGGCCCGGGTGTTCGGCGTCGACGCGAGCGCCAAGCGCCACGAGATTCCCAACGACTATCTGAGCCGCATGAAGATGGCGTATCTCGACGAAGGACCGACCCCGAGCCACCGCTGGTACGGATGGATCACTGGGTGACCGGCGGCGACCTTGCCACGCATCACGCCCAGTTCATCGATTCCTGAGGTGCTCGCGCGCTATCCCTCCACCGGAGCGGTCCTGCTCCAGCATGGACGGCTCTTTCGCACGCGGCCCGGCGACCTCTATCCGAACTACGCGTCCGCACTCACGATCGAGGAGTTCGCCACGCTGAACGGGATCTCCTTGCCCTCGCTCCTCGGCCTGTTGGAGCGCGCGGCGGAGATCGATGAGACGGACCCGAGGGCCGGGGCCGCTTTCGAGACCTTCGGCACGCCCGCGCGATTCCCACTGTCGGGCGGCGAGCTCGGGTACACGGGGGACTCCAGCCAGTTCGCCGACGTCGACCGAGACGCTGTGTCCGCCGTCACCGCCCTCAACATGCGAGGTCCCGAGTAGCATCGGGCGGCCCGGCGAGATCCCAGCGGGCAATGCGCGTCCTGCGGACTCGCGTCGGGTATGCTGATGCCAAGGAGAGATGGGATCCATGAACGAGTGTAAGCACGGCTTGAAGGGCGGCTGCATCTACTGTCACGCGAGCAAGACGGCCCTGCGACAGCGGCCGGAGCCCAAGAAACACACCAGAGGCTCGCGCCTCTCTGAACAGATGAATGACCGCATGACCGCCCTCAACCGGCGACTGCGAGAGCTCCGCGGGGAGTGACCTCCGCCGCGCCTCCGCCCGTGTGGAGGCGGAAGCGCGACCGGCCGGTCGAACTCAGACGGCCGTGTGGAGCAGGGGCGCGCCGGAAAACGCCGGCATCACCTCATGGGCGAAGCGGCGCAAGGTCGTGAGCCCGCCCGTCGAGTTGAGCAACACGTATTCCCCGCCCACGTCGCGCAGCGCCTGGAGCTTGGCGGCGATTTCGTCCGGCGTGCCGTAGAGGGCCCCCGCGGCGGCGGCCTCGGGGTCGGCATAGGACAGGGTCCCCGCGTGATTCTGTCCGTCCGGACCTTGGGCCAACCGCTCGATCCGCCGGCGGCCCGCAATGCGTGTCTCGAGCGCCCGCTCGCGCTCGGCCGCGGTCATGGCCACGATGACCGAGCGCGTGACGCCCACGCTCATGGGATCGAAGGTGCGCCCGCGCGCTTGTACCTCGGCCTTGAAGAGGGCGATGCGCTCGCCTATCTGGTCGACCGAAGAATACTGGTCGAGCAGCAGATTGTAGCCCAGCGCGGCCACCTTCTTGATGGAGGCGGGGCTTCCGGCGCCCATCCATAGCGGCGGGTGAGGTTTCTGGGCCGTCGGGGGTTCGACCACGACGCCTTCGAACTGCCAGTATTTGCCGCGATGGGACCACGGGGCGTCCGCGGTCCAGGCCTTGAGGATGACCGTCAGCGATTCGTCGAACCGTTCCTCCGCCTCCTCCATGGGGATGCAGAAGCCGGCGAATTCGTTGTAGCGGTAGCCCTTGCCGATGCCGAAATCGAGCCGGCCCCCCGACAGGAGGTCGATGCTGGCCGCCTGCTCGGCCAGGAGCACCGGATTGTGCCAGGGAAGCACCAGCACCGCGGTGCCCAGGCGCAGGGTCGTCGTGCGTGCACCGACCCAGGTCAGCAAGCTCAAGGTCGCCGACACCTGGCCGAAGCCGGTGAAGTGGTGTTCGACGAGGAACGTGCTGTGATAGCCGAGCGCCTCGGCCTCGACGTTGTTCTCGATGAATTCTCGGTACCCGGCTCCGCTGTCGACGTCGGCGACGCCCCGCTTCGCCTGCGCGCTTCCGAATAGCCCGAACCGCATGCCCTCGCTCCTCTCTGGGCCCCGAGGGGCCCAAGTGGGTGCTGGTATCAGTGACGGCGGACGCGGATCACCCCGCGACCGGCCGGAACCCCAACAGCCCGACCGGCTTGTCGACGAAGATGCGCTCGCGCGTGGGCCGCGCCGGGAGTCCGCTCGAGCTCCGGCGTGCGCAGGTGACGGCCGGGCCGCGGCGATGTCTTCCGTTCCATCAGTCGGCTGCCTCCGAATGATACGGCGTTCGCGAGATCGCGGGAAGCGGCCACCAGCCCCGGGGCGTCATCGCGGAAAACATACACCTCGCCCATGGCGAGCACCGCCAGCGACGGTCAGACCTCGGCAGACCGTCGCCATCATGCGGTCGCCGTCTCCCCGCTACCGCGCTGGCGCGCCTCTCACCATGATCGTGATGGTGCTCTTGGGGAGAGGTTCCGAGGCATAATGGCGCCCCGGTGGACGTCGGACGTCGGACCGCTCAGGGAGGATCACGCCATACCGCTGGTCATCTGGCGATTCGGTCGGGGAGACTCGAGGCCATGAAGATTTCGTTCGGTGTGGGTTTCGGCTCGAGCCCGGTGCTGCTCCATGGTCCGGACATTCCGAAGTTCATGGAGCTCGTGCGCATGGCCGAGGGTTATGGTGCCGAGGCTATCGGGACCTACGACTCTGCCTTCCTGGGCGGCGACGCCTACGTGCGTGCCACGCTGATGGCCCTGGCCTCCACGCGCGCGGCCATCGGCCTTCGTCCCAGCAACCCCCTCACCCGCGAGCCCCAGGTTATGGCCTCCTTCCTGGCGTCCATCGACAGCATCACCGGGGGCCGCGCTTTCCTCGACATCGCCAGCGGTGACAGCGCCGTGTTCAACATCGGCTACCCGGCCGCCTCGCGGGCCCGGATCGAGGACTACGTGACCTGTGTGCGCGACCTCCTGGCCAGCGGCGAGGCGACCTATCAAGGGCGTGCCCAACGCGTCCGCTGGGCGGCCAGCGCCATCCGCCCGCGCATTCCCATCTCGATCTGCGCCGAGGGGCCACGCATGCTGCATCTGGGCGGCCGCATCGGCGACGGCGTCATCGCCGGTACCGGCCTCCTGCCCGAGGTGATCCAGGATAGCGTCGCCCGGATCCACGCCGGGGCGCGCGAAGCTGGCCGCGACCCGGCCACCGTCGATATCTGGTTCACCACGCGCACGTCACTCGACGCCGATCGCCACACCGCCATCGAGCGCGTCAAGGCCTCGGTCTCGTCGATCCTGAACCATTCCATGCGCTTCGGGCTCGATGGGAAGCTCGTGCCCGAAGACCTGCGGGAGAGAATCCAGGAGTACGTCGACGGCTACGAGCTCTACGACCACGTGCTGCAAAGCGGCCGCAACCCCAAGCGCATGGACGAGCTGGGCCTCACCGACTATGCGCTTCGGCGCTTCGCCATGGCGGGAACGCCGCGTGACTGGATCGCGCGCATCGAGCACCTCGCCCAGGCCGGCGCCACCAGGCTCTGGGTGGGCTTGGGTGGGGCCGACCTCGACCGCCAGCGCCACGATCTGCGCGTGATCGGTGAAGAGATCATGCCGAAGTTCGACGCGTAGCGTCCTCCGCGTGGCGATGGCCAATCCCCCTCAGGGACCGAAGGACGCTACGCCGATCACGCGTGCCCACAACCGCGCCGTGCTCGACGCGCTCCCGTTCGGCGACACGCGGGATTTCGAGGACGCCCGGCGCGGCTTTCTGGGCTCACTGCCCGAGGTCGAGATCAAGAACGACCAGGGCCGAGTCGTGTGGAGTCTCGGGGCCTATGCCTTCCTGGGCGATGAGGCGGCCCCACCCACGGTGAACCCGAGCTTGTGGCACCAGGCGCGACTCAACCTGAATCACGGTCTCTTTCAGGTCACCGATCGCGTCTATCAGATCCGTGGCTTCGACATCTCGAACATGACCCTTTCGACTATCTCGGGGTGCGGCTCAACGGCGACCAGGCCGAAGGTCGGCGCATCGCCATCAACTGTCCTTCGTTCAACCTGGTCTTCAGCAGTCCGACCCTCTCTGCCACCGATCCGGAGTTCAGGAGCGAGGTCCACCGGGCCCTGGCACCCCTCGCCCGCGACCCCCGGGTGGCTCGCGTCCGCACGGCCTACGATGGCCTTCCGGAGCCGTCTCCCAGGATGGCCGGCGGGTGCTGGCGGTCGTCGAGCTGGGCGGCCGTACCACGGGATTTGCCTCCCTCGAGTTCTCCGGGCTTCCTCCGGGCCTCTACCCCGCTCTGCGCGGGCTCGTGCAGTCGCCGACGCTCGAGGTCCTGGCCGGAGGGAACATCGCCCTCAACCACGACTTCACCGAGCTGGCCCGACAGGACCTCGGACGGGTGGAGCTCTACATCTTGCCCCTGGTAGCGGTGCTGCTCCTGCTCGTCTTCGGCTCGGTGGTGGCGGTGCTCCTGCCCCTCGCGGTGGGCGGGCTCGCCATGGCTGGGGCGATCGCCGGCATGCTTCTCCTCGCCCGTCTGGTGTCGGTGTCGATCTACGCGCCCAACATCGTGAGCATGATCGGGCTGGGGGTCGCGATCGACTACTCGCTGTTCGTCGTAAGCCGCTTCCGCGAGGAAATTCGCGATCACCCCGGGCCGGAGGCGCTCTCGCGCACGCTCGCCACGGCGGGCCGCTCCATCCTCTTCTCCGGGCTCACCGTCGCCATCGGCCTGCTCGGGATGGTATTCCTCGGGCTGGGCAACCTCGCCTCCATGGGCTGGGCGGGGACGATCGTGGTGGGCCTTGCCGTCCTCTACGGGTTGACGACGCTTCCCGCTCTCCTCGCCGTCCTCGGACCGCGCGTGAACGCGGGCCGGGTGCCGCTCCTGCACCGCGAGCCGTCGGCGGCCGGGCGCGGCGTCTGGCAGCGCCTCGCTCGGGTGGTGATGGCGCACCCGTGGCGGGTCCTGGTGCCCGTCGTCGCGCTACTGCTGCTTCTCGGCCTCCCCTTCCTCCACCTGCGCGTGGGCTCGGGTGATGCCACCGCGCTCCCGCCAGAAGCCGAGGCACGCCGCGCGGACGAGCTGCTGCGCCGCGAATTCCCGGGCGGGGGGGTCAACCGCATCATCGTCCTGCTCGACGCCGGACGCGGTTCCGCCCTGACGCCCGCGCGCGTGGCGCAGGCTTTCGCGCTCAGCCGGTGGATCGGCACCATGCCTCACGTCAGCCGCGTGGACAGCTTCGTCGACCTCGACCCCTCGCTCGACCCACCAGCGTATCAGGCGATGGCCACTCTCCCGCGCGAGCACGTGGCATTGCTCGTGGTCAACACCGCATTGCGGCCGGCGAGCGACGAGGCACGCGCTCTCGTCCGCGAAATGCCGAGCCACAGCGTCCCGCTGGCGGCCCCGGGTACGCTGCGGCAGGCCCTGCTCACCGGACGGGCTGCCCTACCTCGGGCGCTCGGCGCGATACGACAACCTCATCGTGGCCACCGGGCACGCGATGATCGGCGTGTCGCTGGGGCCCATCACCGGCGCCCTCGTCGCCCAACTGGCCGCAGGCAAGACCCCGATGTTCGACCTGGCACCGCTGAGCCCAGACCGCTTCGCGCGATCGTCGATGGTCGGTATCGGCCGGCTCACTTCTTCCTGAGTCGTACCTCTTCCAGGGGCGCCGACCAGGGATAGGGGTTGATCAGCATCAGGGCGGGCTCCTCCACGCGGGGCCCCAGCCCGCTCGGCCAGATGTATTCCCAGATGGGGGCGAACCTCACGCGCTCGTGCAGGATCTGCTGGATCTGGTGGAGCACCATCTCCCGCTTGCGCCGGTCGGTCTCCCGGGCCTGGTGCCGGTACAGCGCGTCGACGTCGGGATAGCCGCCGTAGGCGTACGTTCCGTCCGTGGGCACAATCTCCGACATTCGCGTGGCGGCGTTGCCGTAGAGCGCGTTAGCGCAGACGCACACGCCCTTGAGCTTCTTCGACCCCCACGCGGAGAAGAATGCCGCACGCTCCATCGGCCGCATGCGCAGCTTGATCCCCACCGCGCCGAGGTAGCCCATGATCGTCTCGCCCATAGAGAAGTAGGGAGGGACCTGATGGAGCTCGCCGGCATCGAAGCCGTTGGGATAGCCGGCCTCGGCCAGTAACTGCTTGGACTTCGCCGGATCGTAGACAGTCGCCTCGATGGGCAGCGTGAACTCGAAGGTGCGGGGGCTGAGGCTCCCCGTGGGCTTGGAGGCGCCCAAGGTCTCGGCCTCACTCAGGGCGCGGCGATCGATGGCGTGGCTGGCGGCGAGCCGCACTCGCCGGTCATGCCAGGGTGACTTCGGATCCCACTGGTCGAAGAAATCCAGAAAAAACACGCCGATCCCACCGGAAAAGACCACCTTGAGCGTGGGGTCGCGCTTCAACTCCAGCGCCTGCGGGGCATCGAGCAGGTAGGCGACGTCGACTTCACCCCGCCTCAGCATGGCCGCCCGGGTCGTTGCTTCCGGGACGCTCTTGAAGACCAGCCGCTTCACGGAGGGCATCTTGCGCCAGTAGCCCTCGTAGGCCTCCATGACCAGCTCGACGCCGGGGGTGTGACTGACGAACTTGTAGGGGCCGAGGCCGACGGGGTGTTTCTTGAAGCCCTCGGCGCCGACCTGCTCCACGTACTTCTTGGGCACGATCCAGCTGGCCCCGGTGGCCAGGGTGCCATAGAAGGCCATAAAGTCGGGGAAGGGCTCGTGCAGGTGGAAGCGCACCCTGGCGGGGTCGACGATCTCCACGTCCCGGACCTTCTCCTTCAGGAGTCGGGCCCCCTTGGTGCGCTGGAAGCTGAACTTCACGTCCTCGGCGGTGAAGGAGTCGCCGTTGTGGAACTTGATCCCCTCCCGCAACTTGAAGTCGTAGACGCGCTGGTCCGCGCTCACCGTCCACGACTCGGCGAGACTGGGCGTCATGAGATTGCCGGGCATGGGCTTCACCACCGCATCGTGGATGGCGTAGAGCACCCAGAAGGGTGTGATCAAGCCGACGACCTCGCCCGGATCGAACCACTGCGGGGACAGCGTGACGTACAGCGCCCAACGCATCTCTCCTTCGGGTCTGGGCTGGGCGGCCGCCGGTCGGAAGAGGCCGCCCCCCAGCAGAATGCACATCGCGGTGGCGACGATCACGCGGTGGAGCGCGGCGGTCCTCGTGCCGTTCATGAGATTGTTGCTCCCGTGGTGGATGTTCGATCCGGATGCCGGGCTAGGCGGCGGGGGGCCGAGACTGCGGCGCTGAGCGGCCACGCGGAGTGGACGGGCATCGTTGCCTCTGCGCTGCCAGCAGAACGGTCGGGTCGGTGAGCGGACGATAGCTCCCGGCGACGGCTCAGTCAATACGAAGCGGCGCCGGATACGACCTGGTGGCCAGCCGGCGTCGTCTCCCGGATGCCCGTCCGCCGTTGACGCCGCGCCTATTTCCTGGAAGGGTTGACCTGCCGCGCGCTCGAACGCGGCAGGTCACAACTGAGAGGACGCGACCAGCATGGCGGCTCGAAGCGGACAGGCCTATGTCGATTCCCTGAAGTCGTGCGCACCGTGTGTCTACCTGGGTGGCCGGCGCGTGCCTGACGTGACCACCGAGCCCATCTTCCAGGAGCCGATCCGGGCCATCGCGGAACAGTACGACATGCAGCTCGACCTCGCCTACCGGGACGTGATGACATACCCGTCGCCCACTACCGGGAAGCCTGTCTCCACGTCCTTCCTGGTTCCCTACACGCGCGAGGAGCTGGTGAAGAAGCGCAAGCACTTCAAGCTCCGCGCCGACCATAACTTCGGGTTCATGGGCCGGGCGCCCGACTTCATGAATCAGTTCATCACGGGTTGGCACCTCATGGCCGGCCGGTTCGCCCGCGCCGGGGCCCGCTTCGGAGAAAACGCCACCCGCTACTACGAGGACATGCGCGAGCGCGACCTCTTCCTGACCCATATGCTGATCAACCCCCAGGTCGACCGGTCGAAGACCTCGGCGCAGCAGGAAGACCCCTTCCTGCACCTGGGCAGGGTGGGGGAGACCTCCGACGGCATCATCGTGCGCGGGGCCAAGATGCTCGGCACGATGGCTCCCATCACCGAGGAGGTCGCCGTGATCCCTTTCGGCGGCGTGTCCGAGGGGGACGACGCCTACGCCCTGGCCTTCGCGATCCCCACGAACACGCCCGGACTGAAATTCATCTGCCGGGAGACGGTGGCGCCGCTGCCCCGGTCGCGCTTCGACCATCCGCTGTCGAGTCGCTTCGAGGAGATGGACTGCATCGCTGTGTTCGACGACGTGCTCGTTCCGTGGGACCGCGTCATGGTCGACGGCAGCTCCGGCAGTGGCGAGATCATCAACACGCTGGGCGCCGACTTCGGGGCGCTCCTCAACCTCCAGACCTCCGCCCGCATGCTGAGCCAGCTCGAGTTCTTCAGTGGACTGGCCATGAAGCTGGCGGACGCCATCGGCATCACTGGCTTCCTGCACATCCAGGAGAAGCTGGGGGAGATGCTGAGCCACATGGAGGTGGCCCGGGCGGTGTTCTACGGATCGGAGGCCATGGCGCAACAGATGCCCGGCGGCGTGTGGGTGCCAGGCGGGCATGGCCTGCGCGCGTTTCACCTCCAGACCGGCAAGATTTACAGTCGGTTCGTCGAGATCGTGCAGACGCTGGCGGCCGGCGGGTTCTTCTACGCGCCGACCGAGGCCGATCTCGCCAGCGCCGAGGTGCGGCCCTATATCGAGAGGTACGTGCGCGGGCGCGCGGGAGTCTCCGCCGAGGACCGCATCGCGCTCTTCAAGCTTGCGTGGGACGTGACGGGCGAGACATTCGCCCAGCGCATGGCGCAGTACGTGCGCTTTTACTCCGGCGACCCGATTCGGCTCACCGCCGGCTTCTACGCGCAATACGACAGGGAGCCGCTCTTCGAGATCGTCGAGCGGGCACTGGGTCGCCGCGATGGTGCGCCCCTTCCGATCTCGCCGAATGATCCCGCCACGCCCATTCCATACCAGCCTGGCACGCGCGGCATGGCGGGCACCTACGCGGCGACGTCGCTGCCGACGGGGCGTAACAAGCGGGGCTGAGGCACTCATCCGCTCGGAGGGCAGGCCGCGGAGGACTTCGTCTGGCGACGACGTCCCCCCCCCGAGAGCGTTGATCATGAAAAGACTGCTCAAAGGGCGGAAACGATCGGGCGTGCGCGATCCGGATGGTCCTGTAGGGTCTCACGGCCTCGGCCGCGCGAGGCCCAATCATGCTCGTGGCGACGGCCGGGTCCGTCAAGACAGGTGAGGTCATTGGCGAGAAGACCGCCGCCGACGGAGTCCGGATCTGAGCCTTCGGGTCGCCTCGTCGCGGTAGCCTATCTCGCCCTCGCCGTGGCGGGATTCCGGCGATACGCGACGTATCGCCAGGCGATGGTGGCGGCAATCTTCACGAACTCCGTCTTCGGATTTCTCCGTTGCGCCGTGCTGCTCGCGGTGGCCGGGGCTGGCACCGCCGTGGGCTACGATGCCTCGCGCCTGGCCACGTTCGTGTGGGCTGGGCAGGGCTTGATCGGCGTCGTGCTGATCTGGGCACCGACCGAGCTGGCCGACCGCATCCGCACCGGCGACGTCGTCGCCGACCTGCTGCGCCCGGTTGACCCGGTATGGCAGCACCTCGCCGCCGACCTCGGCCGCGCGGGACTCGCCGTGTTCACGCGCTTCGTCGGTCCGCTCGTGGTCGGCGCGCTGGCCTTCGAGCTCTACACCCCGCGACGCCCCGCCACCTACCTGCTCTTCGCGTGCTCGATGCTGCTGGCCACGATCATCTGTTTCGGCTGTCGCTATCTGGTCAATGCCGCGGCCTACTGGCTGCTGGATGCGCGCGGCCCGCAGGTGGGCTGGACGCTTCTGTCCGGAGTGCTCGGCGGCCTCTACTTTCCCCTCTGGTTCCTCCCCCGAGCCGCCGCCCTGGCGCTCATCATCGGTACGCCCTTTCCATCGGTGCTCCAGCTTCCGCTCGACATCCTCGTCGAACGTGGCGCGCCGATCGAGCAGGCTGGCCTGCTGGCCGTACAGGCGGGTTGGGTCATGGCGATGCTCGCCGTCTGCCGGTGGGTGCAGCGGCGTGGGGAACACAAGCTGGTCGTGCAAGGTGGCTAGGCGCGCATCGGAGAATCGGCAAGCGCCCGGGGGTTCGGGCACGGGGGGATTGGGGGGCCAGGTCGGGGCCATGCACGTCTTCAGGCTCGCGACGTACGGCTACTTGTTGCGGGCGCAGATCCAGAGCCAGGCCCAGTACCGAACCTCGTTCGTCGTGGACCTGCTGGGCAGTGTGGCCTTCGGTGTCCTCGACCTGGTGACGGTGGTCGTGCTGTCCGTGCAGGCCGATGGGCGGCGCATCACCTATGCGCTGGACGGCGACGCCGCGACGGCCGGGAACCTGGTGCGGCGACTGGCCGGAGTCGCGGCGCTGCGCGATATCTCGGTGCTCGAGCCCGCCATCGAGGACGTCGTGGCCAGGCTCTACGCCGGCCGGAGCCCGGAATCATCGCGCTGATATGGAGTAGATCTCCCTGGGGGGGCTGATCAATTCCGCAGCGCGTCCTGAGCCGCTCGGGAAGGCGCGAGCCAGCGTTGTCGATCTCGGGCTTCTCCAAACGACTATCTTGTAGTCACGGGTGATTCCCATCCGTGATGAGGCCCGACGAGGAGAAACCCCATGCCAGTTCTTCAAAAGATCACCCCGTGTTTGTGGTTTGATGATCAAGCTGAAGAGGCAGCAGCGTTCTATACCGCTATCTTTAGAAGGTCAAAGATCGTAAGCGTTGCTCGGTACGGAGAAGCGGGACACGACGTCCACGGAAAACCGGCGGGATCGGTAATGGCGGTGGCATTTGAACTCGGGGGGGCAGGCGTTTAGCGCGCTCAACGGCGGCCCGATGTTCAAATTCAATGAGGCCATCTCGTTCCAAGTCGATTGCCAGACGCAGGCGGAGGTGGACTATTACTGGGACAAGCTTTCGGAGGGCGGGGATGAAAGGGCCCAGCAGTGCGGCTGGCTCAAGGACAGATACGGGGTGTCATGGCAGATTGTTCCCAGGGTGTTGCTCGAGATGATCAATGACCCCGATTCCAAGCGGTCGCAAAGAGCCATGGAGGCAATGCTTCAGATGAAGAAGATCGACATCGATGCACTAAAACGGGCGTACGCCGAATAGCCTCGCGCAGAGAGCCAGCAGTGCTGGCGATTGCCCCCCGCGTCGAGGGCGAGAGTCCCCCTCAGGTCTCGGGAGTCAGACTGTCTGGCCCCAGATCGACGCCGTTCAACCGCTGGCGTGGATCACGCTCCTGAGCTGCGGATAGATCTCGTTCTGCCACCGGTAGCCGTTGAAGACCCCGTAGTGGCCGGCACCAACTTGGACGTGGTGGCGCCGCATGTACGGTCGCAGGCCGGTGCACAGATCCTGCGCGGCGACGGTCTGGCCGACCGCGCAGATGTCGTCCTTCTCGCCCTCCACCGTGAACAGCGCGGTGCGCCGGATCGCCCGCGGATCGACGCGGCGGCCGCGCCACTCGAGCCGGCCGCGGGGCAGCAGGTGCTCCTGGAAGACCTTCTGGACGGTCTCGAGATAGAACTCTGCGGGCAGATCTGTCACCGCGAAGTACTCGTCGTAGAACACCCGCGTCGCCCGGACCTTCTCGGCGTCACCCCGCGCCATGTGCCCATACAGGTCGGCATGAGCCCCCACGTGCCGCTCGATGTTCATCGACATGAAAGCGACGAGCTGCACGAAGCCCGGATAGACGCGCCGCATGGCCCCCCGATATCGCCACGGGACGAAGCCGATGAGATGCTGGCGGAACCACGCGATGGAGCGGCCGGTGGCAAGCTCGTTGACCTTCGTCGCGCTGATGCGAGCATCGACCGGGCCCGCCATCAGCGTCATGCTGCGTGGCTGGGCCGGATGGCGCGCCTGGGCCATGATTGCCACTGCGGCCAGAACGGCGACGCAGGGCTGGCAGACGGCCACGACGTGTGACTCCGGTCCCATCGCCTCCAAAAAACGGATGACGTGGGCGATGAAATCGTCGAAGCCGAACGCCCCGTGCTCCAGGGAGACGTCGCGAGCGTTGTGCCAGTCGGTGATGTACACGTCGTGCTCGGGCAGCATCGTTCGCACCGTGCTGCGCAACAGGGTGGCGAAGTGGCCCGACATCGGCGCCACCAGCAGAACTTTCGGCTGGGCGGCATCGAGATCCTTTCGGAAGTGCAGTAAGGTCCCGAAGGGGGTGTGATCAGCCGTTTCCTCGCGAACCGCCACGTCGCCGTCACCCACCCGGATCCGGTCGATGCCGTAGGCAGGGCGCTGGTGGGTCAGGCCGGTTCGGGCGACGATCTCGAGGGCGGCCGCCAGCCATGACCCCCCGGCGGCGTCAGCGGCCCGAACAGCGGAACGCGCAGCATGAGAGCACCCAATGAGGCCATGGTCCGAACGGGAACGGCGAGATCGGCGTACGCCTGGTAGGCCTGGTAGATCATGTGGGCTGTCGATCGGGGGGTGCGCTCCCCACCTCCATGACGGAGTCTTTACAGCGGCATTACTTATAACTTATGCTGCACCGCGACAAAAGGAATATTCCGATGGCGAAGGCCACCGTCACCATCGGCAGCAGGAACTACTCGTCCTGGTCCTTGCAGGGTTGGTTGATGACCAGAATGTCCGGCCTCGAACTTCGAGGAGCAGACCGTCCCCATCGACGATCCCACCAATCGGGCGGAACTGCTCCTCCTCTCGCCGTCGGTCCTGGTCCCCCGGCTGCTGCATGACGGCATCGAGATCTGGGACACCCTGGCCATCGGGGAATACCTCAATGAGATCCGGCCGCAGGCTGGACTCCTCCCGGCCGATCGCGCCGCCCGCGCGCGTTGCCGCGCAATCTGCGGCGAGATGCACGCGGGATGCAGCAACCTGCGATCCGCGCTGCCGATGAACCTCAAGGTTCACCATCCAGGCTTCAAGATCTGGGCGGGCGCGCAGGTGAACATCGATCGCAGCGCCACCATCTGGCGCGAGTGTCTCGCGCGCGCCCAGGGCCCGTATCTCTTCGGGGCCCTCAGCATGGCCGATGCGATGTACGCTCCCGTGGTCACGCGCTTTCTGACCTACGACGTGCGGCTCGACCGCGAATGCGCCGCGCACGGCGGGCGGATCATGGCGCTGCCGGACATGGTCGAGTGGGTCGAGGCGGCGAAGGCCGAACCCGACGCCCTGGAGGAGCTGGACGTCGAGTTCTGATCCGCTGAGGTGGCTTAACACCGATGGGCACGCGCGCCGAGAAGGCCGAGCAGATCCGGAAGGTCCTCAACGATTTGTACCCCGTGCCACCGATCCCCCTGCGCCATGTGGATCCTTTCACCCTGCTGGTCGCCGTCGTGCTCTCCGCGCAATGCACTGACGCGCGCGTGAACGAGGTCACCCCGCGGCTCTTCGCTCGCGCCAGCACGCCGCAGGCCATGGCGGCGCTCCCGGTGAACGCAATCGAGCGCATTGTCCGCCCGTGCGGGTTGGCCCCCACCAAGGCGAAGAACATCCGCGCGCTGTCGAGGCTCATCGTCGAGCGCCACGGCGGGCGCGTCCCCGAGGCGTTCGAAGAACTCGAGGCCCTACCTGGAGTCGGCCACAAAAGCGCCAGCGTGGTTATGGTGCAGGCTTTCGGCAAACCGGCGTTCCCCGTCGACACCCACATCCACCGCCTCGCCGCGCGCTGGGGTTTGTCGTCGGGGAAAAGCGTCGTCGAGACGGAGCGCGATCTCAAGCGCTCGTTCCCCGAGGACGTCTGGGGCGCGGTGCACTTGCAAATGATCTACTTCGGGCGGGAGCACTGCCCGGCGCGCGGGCACGAGCCGGCGCGCTGCCCGGTCTGCAGGTGGGCCGCGCCGCGAACGAGGCTCGTCGCCGGGCGCACTGCTTCGGCCGGTGGGCGCGGGCGGACGGCTCGCGCCCGCGGCCAGAGGCGCCCATCCACTCGCCCGCGGCGAAGTATGCGGTCGTGAGCGTCCCAGTGCCCAAGTTCGCCGGTGCGCGATGGGCCTGAATAGGACGCCCCAGCTCTACGATGCGATTGGCATCGGCTATGGGAACTACCGTCGTCCGGATCCCCGCCTCGCCGACGCCATTCGATCGGCACTCGGCGATGCGGCATCCGTGGTGAATGTCGGCGCTGGGGCCGGGTCGTACGAACCGCGAGATCGCCTCGTGGTGGCCGTGGAGCCCTCGCCGGCCATGATACGCCAGCGTCCGGCGGGCAGTGCGCCCGTCGTGCAGGCATCCGCAACGCACCTCCCGTTTCGCGATGCCGCCTTCGCGGCCGCACTGGCGGTCTTGACGGTGCACCACTGGCCCGACCGCGTGCGAGGCCTTACGGAGCTGGCGAGAGTCGCCCAGCGTCGGGTGGTGATCGTCACCTGGGACCCCGAGACCTTTGGCTTCTGGCTGACCGAGGACTACTTTCCGGCCATGATCGAGATCGATCGGCACATCGGCCCCCCACTCGACGAATTCCGGCGCGTAGTGGGACCGCTCGAGGTGCTTCCACTCCCGATACCCCACGATTGCGCCGACGGGTTCCTCGGAGCGTACTGGCGGCGCCCGGATGCCTATCTGGACCCCGGTGTCCGCGGAGCTATCTCGACATTCTCCAAGATCAGCGATCTGGAAGCTGGGCTGGCACGCCTGCGCGGCGATCTCCGGGATGGCACCTGGGCCCGGCGATATGGTCATCTCCTGGCCAGGTCCGAACTGGATCTGGGATACCGCCTTGTCATTGCCCATCGCGGGGGAGGATGAATCGAAAGCGGAGAGTTGCCCATGACACCGCGCGTCCGCCGCACCACGCCGTGCGGTGGCTCGACGGCCCATGGCGCAACGGTCGCGGTGACCTGGTCGCGGAACCGACAGTGTGTGCGAGGGGCCACAGGAGGAAACGATGAGCGAACGCCGTCCAGCCGCCAGAGGGGCGAAAGCCGCCAAGCCAGCCACCCCGCTGACGAACGCAGATGTGCGCGCCGCCAGCCCTTACGGATACGCCTTCACGGACTGGCTCGCCCGGGAAGACCCCGCCTACGTCAGGGCCCGACAACCGTTGAGCGAGCTGTCGTTCGGCGAAGGGAAGGAACTCTCCGTCAACCACGGCATCTCGTTCGGGAGCGAGGTCGCTGCTCTATACTGGCAGGGCCGACGCCGGCACTTGATGGCCCCTCGGGCTCGAGGTGGAGGATGACCCGATGAAGCTCACACCGGCACAGATCGAACAGTTCGATCGCGAGGGTTACCTGTTCTTTCCTGGTGCCTTCTCCTCCGAGGAGGTGCGCGGGCTGACCGACGAGGTGCCGCGGCTGTATGCGCAGCGGCGGCCGGAGAACGTGCGCGAGAGGGGAAGCGACGCGGTGCGCACCAACTTCGCCGCCCACATGTACAGCGCGCCCTTCGCCCGGCTGGCCCGCCATCCGCGGATGGTCCGGCCCGTGATGCAGGTCTTCGGCGAAGCCGTCTACATGCATCAGTTCAAGATCAACGGGAAGATGGCCTTCGACGGCGATGTCTGGCAGTGGCACCAGGACTTCGGCACCTGGTTCAACGACGACCAGATGCCCGAGGCGCGCGCGATGAACGTGGCGATCTTCCTGGATGAGGTGAACGAGTTCAACGGTCCGCTGATGTTCATCCCCGGAAGCCACCGGCTCGGGGTACTCGAGGCCGGGCACGATACCACGACCACCAGCTATCCCCTGTGGACCATCGACCACGAGACCATTGCCAAGCTTGTCGCCCGTGGGGGCATCGTGGCTCCCAAGGGATCGGCCGGCTCGATGATCATGTTCCATTCCTGCCTGGTGCACGCCTCGACGTCGAATCTGTCGCCGTGGAACCGGGTGAGCGTGTACCTGAGCCTCTGCGCGGTGTCGAACCACATCCGGCGCTTCAAGCGGCCCGAGTACATCGCCCACCGAGACTTCAGGCCGATCGAATGCCTGCCCGACGACTGCCTGCTCCGGCCTTACGACGTGGTACTGCCGTGGCTCGACGGCACGCCCGAGGCGGCCCTGAAGCCTGGGCTCGCCGCCTGAGCGACCGGCGAGACCTTCCCCGCCGGCGCCGCGCACGGTGATGAACCCCGCGGCTCGGCGCTCCACGAGGAGAGGACCATGACGTCGCGACTGAGTCTGTCGGCCCGCGAGTGCGTGCCCAGCGACAGAGCCGAGGCCTTGCTGGTCGGACGAGCGTGGGTCCCGGCCGAGGATGGACCATCCGTCATCGCCGTGCGCGGTCGCCATGCGGTCGATCTGACGCGATCGTACCCGACGGTCAGCCATCTCCTGAACGTCGCCAAGCCGGCCGACCTTCGCGCGTCGATCCAGACGGCGCCGCCTCTGGAGCCGATGGAGGACATCGTCGCCAACAGCTCCGAAGGATATCGCGATCCGTCGAAGCCGTGGCTGCTCGCCCCCTGTGATCTGCAGGCGGTCAAGGCCAGTGGGGTGACGTTCGTCTCGAGCCTGCTCGAGCGCGTCATCGAGGAGCGCGCGCGGGGGAATCCCGCTCTGGCCGACGGCGTGCGGCGCGAGATCCAGGGGATCATCGGGCCTGACCTGCGTGGCCTCCGGCCCGGTTCTCCGGAGGCGGCCCGCGTCAAGGATGTGCTCGTGACTCAGGGCATGTGGTCGCAATACCTCGAAGTCGGCATCGGACCGGACGCCGAGTTGTTCACGAAGTGCCCGCCCATGGCCGCGGTGGGTCTCGGCGCTCGGGTGGGTATCCATCCGGCCTCCGTGTGGAGCAACCCCGAGCCCGAGCTGGTGCTCGCCATCAACAGCGCGGGCGCGATCGTCGCCGTCACCCTCGGCAACGACGTGAACCTGCGAGATGTCGAGGGGCGCAGCGCGCTGCTCCTGGGACGCGCGAAGGACAACAACGCCTCGTGTTCCATGGGGCCGTTCCTCAGGCTGTTCGACGAGACCTTCACGCTCGACGTCGCGCGCCGCCTCAGCTTTGAGACTGTGGTGGCCGGGGTCGATGGGTTCCACCTTGCGCACACCACGCGGGTGGGCGAGATCAGTCGCGATCTGACCGACCTCGCCGGCCAGGCCAGCAGCCCCTTCCATCAGTATCCCGACGGGCTCGCCCTGTTCATCGGCACCATGTTCGCGCCAGTGGACGATCGCGGGCCTGCGGGCAGTGGATTCACCCACAAGGTCGGCGACGTGGTGAGGATCTCCGCGCCGGAGCTCGGCGCACTCGTCAACGAGGTGGTGACCTGCGATCAGGCGGAGCCGTGGACGTTCGGCACGGGCGCCCTGATGGCCAATCTCGCGCGGCGCGGTCTTCTAGGGGGATGAGGGGGTAAGCCGACCCCGCAGGGGTCGGACGGTTGCCATGATCGGACTATAGCGGGCCGCGCGAGGGGGCCGAGCTGGGCTCAGACTTCGAACCGAGACACGACCGTCGCCCGACGCCCTTGACTCGGTTTGTACGCGGCGCGATTCTTGCCGTGGAGTCTTTCGCCACCCCGGAGACCCTCTCGGGAAGTTGCCGTGAGCGACGAGATCAGCATCGGGCCGTGCTGACCTCGACCATCGCCTACTACCAGAAGCTCGGTTGCTGGACGCCGCACGTCGAGATCACCCGTCCGGCTTTCGAGGTGGCCCTCGATGTCTTCCAGCATGCGGGGCTGGTCACCAGGCGGCACGCTTATGAGGACGTGGTCGCGGCGCCACCGGACACGGCGTGACCCGCACCCCCGGATGTCGCCGCGAGACTTCACGGGCGACGACATCCCAGCAGCACGGACATTTCGACGAATAGGAGAGCGAGAATCATGGCTGACGTGCTCACGGTGATTGCGAAGATCCGGGCGGCGAAGGGCAAGGGCGACGCGCTGGCCGCGCTCCTCAGGGAGCAAGTGGCGGCGGTGCGCAAGGCCGAGCCGGGCTGCCTCGTCTACCGTCCGCATCGGTCCACCAAAGACCCCGACCTGTTCATCTTCTACGAGCAATACAAGGACGACGCCGCCTTCGACACCCACCGCAAGGCGCCGCACCTCGCCGCCTACCGCGAGCGCCGCGAGAAGGAAGGGCTTACCGAGGGCCCGCCCGAGGTGGAGATTTACCGCTCGGTCACCGACTAATCGAGTTCCGGAGTCCAGGGCGCCACCGCGCGGCGCGCGGGCTGTGGCAGGGGTCCCCACTCACCAGAGGAGGACGCATGCTCTTCACCTGTCCCGGGAGCAGCGGCGCGCGGTGGCCAGCAGCGAGCGACCAAGGGGCGCACGTCGGCACGTCTGCATCGACGTGCACTGCCACGTCCACTGTCCGCCGGCCGACGAGATGGGGAAGCACGCGTTCGCCCCCGAACGCGAGCCGGCCCTGCGCTTCTCGAACGAGCTGTCCCGGTCCACCAACATGCGAGGCATGGGGGTATCCTCTCGAGGCCCCATCTCACTCGAGCTGCCAGATTGCGACTGCGCCGTCGCGATGAAGCAGGCGCGCATCGCCGATGGCCTCGAGTGCGGTCTGCTGCGTGGGCCATTCGGCGGATCGCCCCGGATGGGCCAGGTGCACCAGGACGACCAGACCCACCCTGGATGCCCTGAGATTTGCGCGGAAGGCCGCCGGATCAACGGTGAGGTTGCCGGGCGCCATGGCATCAGCGATCGGGGTGGTGGCCAGTCGACCATCGCGGTCGAGTCGGACCGGCTGGAGGTGATTGCGGGCCCCGAACGCCGGGTAGACCCACTGATCTCCGAACACTGCCACTCGGGTGCCCGCGGCCTGGCGGTCGAGCACGGCGACCGCCGCTCCGAACAGCGGCTCGCGATACACCGCCGCCGTGGTGGCCGCCGACTTCGCGCCATGCGCCCAGACGACAATGGCGGCGACGACGAGGACGAGGGTGCTGGCCACGAGTAGCTCACGGCGAACCGCATTGGCTCGCCAGGCCTCTGTGCAAAGCCTCCCACCCGCGAGGCGCGTGACGGAGAATCGGAGAGCGCCCCGGGTTCCGCTGGGGCGTTTTGTGGGCGATTGCTGGGCCCTCCATTGCAATAGCCTTGCGCCCAGGGCCAGGGCAACCAGGACGACCGGTGAGGCGAGCAGGGCGATGCCCGACGCCAGCAGGGCGGCCGTGGTGACCAGGGTGGCCAGTAGCGCCCGCCAATGACGGGCGGCGGCCTCGACGAGGAATCCCAACGCCACCCAGCCCAGGATGGGGAGAAGTGCGATGTACCGCATGCTGTCCCAGTGGATGAAGCCCGCGCGGAACGTCATCGCATTACCGGCGGAATAGGGCGCGGCGGGCAACAGGATCATGATCGCCCCTGCGATGGCGAGCGTACCGTATGCGAAGTACCGCCGAGAACGCGTGAGCGATCGCCGGCGAAACGCCAGCCAACCGGCAAGGCCGACCAGCCCGATGACGGCGAGGGTGGCGTGGAAGGCCGGCCAGTTCGCGTAGACCAGGAGGGCGTCGGCTACCGCTCGGCGCAGCCCGTAGTGTCGCGTGTACTCGACCAACGTCGTCTCGGGAAAGTTCGCGCCCGGCCAGATGAGAAACGCGGCCGGATAGAGGGGGTTGCCCGTGTGGATGATGTTGCGTGCATACCAGTAGCCGCCCGTGGCGACCCATGACCCCGCGAAGACCAGGCCGATCGGGATGGCCCCCTTCAATCTCGCCAGGCGCGACGCCGATGGCTCTCCGGCGCGGAGGGCCATCATAACCGCGATGATGAGGGCCAGGGGAACGGCGCTCACCTTCACCCCGAGGGCAATGCCAGTCAGCAGTCCCGCGTAACCGGCGTCGACTCTGACCTCGCCACCGCTCTCGACATCCCCTCGGGGAACCGCGAACACCAAAGCTCCGAAGAGTGCCGCCGCCTGCGCGAGATCGGCGTCCGAGAAACTGGAGGCCATGACGGCAATCCGATGCGATGTCGCCAACAGCACCACCGGCACCGCCCACGCGCCACGACGACAGCCCAGCCGCGCGAGGAGCTCGGCGGCGCCGCCGGCTGTGATGCCGGCGTAGAGCGGTCCCGTGAGGCTGACCCAGGCGAGGGCTTCGCCGCGCGAGGCCTGGAAGGGCACCATGAACCAGGCGGCCACGAGGCTGGCGGACAGCGGATACCACGCCTGCATCGTGAAGCTCTGAGAGGGGATGGCGGCAGCGATCGCGTGTTGGTGCAGCCACAGCGCAGGATAGACCATGTGGTAGGTGTAGTCGTCCCAGACCCACAACTGCGTCGCGTGAAACGCGTGCGGCCACGTCCAGACCACGGCGCTGGTGATTGCCGCGAGTGGAGCGAAGAGGGCGGCGGCGGTGAACCGCATTCCGTCGAACCCGTTCGCATGGTCGTGCTTGGCTCCGCGGGCGATCCACAGCGCTCCGGCCATCGCCCCGGTCAGGAGAATCATCAACCCCTCTCCCGTGAGGCACCCGAGGAGCCCGGCCAGCAGCACGAGCGAATGGACGATGACGAGATAGCCGCAGAGAGTCCCGAGAAGGAGCTGGCTGGTTCGTCCGCAGACTCCGAGGGCGACGGCGCCGAGGAGGGCCACGACCATGGCGCCGGCGTTCAGCACAACCAAGGTCAGCATGGTGTCAGTGCGTGGCCTGAAGGCTCGAGCGGCCCGGCGACGCGATCAAGCCGCGCGATGAAGCCTCGCGCGCCGCGGCGGTTAGGTCACGAGAATGGGCGCTCAGCCCGTTCGCAGCTTCTCGAGAAGCCGTGGGTCGGGATCTACGCCGAGGCCCGGGCGCTGGGGTACCGCGATGCGGCCACCGTTCGGGTGGATGGCCTCCCCCAGGGGGTTCTCGGCGAAATCGCAGTAAAAGCGCTCAACCAGCGACTCGGTCGGCATCGCCGCGATGCAGTGAATCGACGCCAGCAGCCCGGGCCCGAAGTACGCTGAGTGCGGAACGACCTGGACGCCGAAGGCCTCGGCGAGGGCCATGATACGGCGGAGCTCGGTCACGCCCCCGACCTTGGTCACGCTTGGCTGGGCATAGGTGATGGCCGAGGCTTCGAAAGCGCGGCGAAACTCCCAGATCGTGCCGTAGTTCTCGCCCGCGGCGGTGGCGATGCCGCCGCGGGCGCGGACCTCGGCGAGCCCTGTGAGATTCTCCGGCGGCCACACCGGTTCCTCCAGCCAATGAAGATCGAACGGGGAGAGCTGACGCGCCATGTCGAGTGCCTGGGGGACCGTCCACGGGCAGTTGGTGTCGACCATGATCGGCACGCCGGCGCCCGCCACCTCCCGCGCCGCCTTCACCTCGGGCACCGTGATCTCGTGGAGCTTGATATGGCGATAGCCGCGCGCCAGGGCCTGCGCGGTGTAGTGGGCAACGGCGTCATCGGTGCCGTAGCGCAGGAGGCTGGCATAGGCGGGCAGGTCCGCCCGAGGGCTGCCCCCCAGCACGCGGTATAGCGGGAGTCCCGCGGCCTTGCCCGCGATGTCCCACAGGGCGATATCGATGCCCGACAGGGCGTAGATCGTGGGCCCGTTTCGACCCACGCCGTGCAGCACGCGCTGGAGGTCGTCGTTGAGCGCGAGGATCTGGCTCGGGTCGCGGCCGACGCACATGGGCCCGAGCAAGGTGTCGATGGCCGCCCGCGTGGCGGGGAAGATGCGGTGGCCAAACGCCTCGCCCCAGCCGGTGATCCCGGCGTCGGTATCGACGCGGACGAGCAGCATGTCGATGCTGGTGCGGGCACGGCCGCCGAGCATCGGCGTGGCTCCTTCGATCACCATCGGGAGGTTGAGGACAACGCTTTCGACGCCGGTGATCTTCATCGGACCGATTTTCCCCGTTCCAGAGTGTAGTGGGCGCGATCACCATATGTCACGTGGCGCGCATCACCGCTGACGAGAGGGATGCGAAACCATGGCTGCCGACCTGCAAGGCGACGCGCACCTTCGCCCCTCCCCGACTCAATCGCAGGAGTCCCAGGGATGGAGCGTGCCTTTTGGCCACATCGGGTCACGGCGCCGTCCAAGGCAAGTCCCGCTGATCCCCGAGGGCTTGCGCGGCCGAGCGGAACCCCGGATAGTCAAAGAAACTTGCGCCCGAGGGCAGTCTTGGTCAAGCGCCGTCAAGGGGTGGACCCCCAAACACCCAGTTCCCGTTGCGCCCGACGTGGAGGGCGGGCCGGCGCAGCCGGCCTCACACCGAGGTCAGAGCATGAGCGAACGAGTCATCTGCACCGTTCACCGATAGGAGCTACGACATGGCCAAGCGACGGGTAGTGCTGACGGGGGCGGCTGGATACGTGGCCCAGCGGATGTTCACGGAGCTGAGCGCGCGGTGGGATCTCGTACCGATCGACGTACGCGCGACGACCCAGGCTGGCCAGGCCGTTCCGGGCATCGTGACCGCGGATCTGGCGCGGCCCGATCGGAACGAGTACCGGCAGCATTTCCGCGGCGCCGATGCGGTGATCCACTGCGGCTATGTGCGGGCGCCCGGCCTCGATGCCACCACGTGGCAAGACAACAGCGATGCCAAATTCTGGGCAGAGCACGCGAACGTGGCCCTCGCCTACAACGTGTACCGGACCGCCCTGGAGGAAGGGGTGCGGCGCGTGGTGATGGTGAGCTCCAACCACGCCGCCGACTACTACGAGCGGCTGATCTGGGCGGGCAAGCTCGAGATGGTCACGCCAGAAATGCCTCACCGCTCGGACAACTGGTATGGCTGGGCCAAGGCCGCCTACGAGTTGGTCGGTTTCGTGTTCGCCACCGGCCAGGTGGATGGCCGCAAGGTGGAGATCGTCCAGTGGCGCATCGGCGGGCCGCGCGACGACGACATCGATCACGTGAAGCCGGGGGACATCAAGGTCATGCATCGCGCCCTGGGCGCCTATCTCTCCCGTCGCGACCAGGTGCAGCAGGCGATCCGGATGGTGGAGGCCGAGAACATCGCCGACGAGCATGGGGTGCCCTTCCTCATCGTCTACGGGATCAGCGGCAACACGCACCGCTTCTGGAGCATTGCCAACGCGCGCCAGAAGATCGGCTATGCGCCCGAGGACGACAGCCAGGTCAACTTCGCCGACAAGATCGCGGCGATTGCCCGGGCCGCGAAGAAGTAGCGGCGGCCGTCCCGACAGGTCTCAGCGATGAAGCACCGCGGCGCCAGGGCCGCCGCTCGGAGAGTGCTGGAGAAGGCCGGGCCGCCTCTGAGCTTGCCATGGACGTCCGTCCTGCATTCCGAAGACCCCGCGCGGAGGCGTTAGTCTCCGCCCATGGATCTCGAGGGGAAAACCGCGTTGGTCACCGGGGGCTCTGGGGACATCGGCGGGGCGATTGCCAAAGGCTTGGCCGCGGCCGGTGCGGATGTCGCCATCTCCTACGTCGGCCACCGGGACGGGGCCGCCGCCACGGCCGACGCGGTGCAAGCAGGGGGGAGGCGAAGCCTGGCCGTGCAGCTCGACCAACGCGATCCGGTGGCCGTCGACACCTCAGTGGCCATGGTGGTCAAAGAGTTCGGGCGGTTGGACATCCTGGTCAACAATGCGGCCTGGAACATCGGCATTCCGTTCACCGCGCTCGACGCACTGACCGCCGATATTTGGGACCGCGTCCTGGAAACCAATCTGCGCGGTCCGTACTTGCTCGCCAGAGCATGTGCCCCACACCTGCGGGCGCAGGGGGCCGGCCGGATCGTCAACATCGCTTCGGTGGGGGGACTGTACCCGGGGGCGAGCAGCATCGCCTATGCGGCGAGCAAGGCGGGGTTGATCCACCTCAGCCGCTGCCTGGCCGTCGCCCTCGCTCCCGACGTTACGGTCAACTGCATCGCCCCCGGTCTGGTGGAAGGCACCCGGATGGCGCTCCGGCTTCCCGAGGAGATTTCCCAGTGGGCGCGGAATCAGGCGGTGCTGGGTCGGACCGCGAGCGCGCAGGACATTGCTGAGCAGGTGCTCACATTCTGCCGAGCCGAGTCGATCACGGGACAGGTGCTCGTCATCGACGGTGGCATGCCGGGAGGCATGCATTGAGCGGAGACCGGTCATGATCGGCTCCGGGTCACGGCTCGGGTTCGCCGATCGAGCGCGTTCACCAACACCATGAAGCTGGATGACGCGGGGGAAAGATCGCGACTTCTCGAGGGGACCATCGCATAGTGAGGACGACATGGCCATCCGACTCGTGGTAACCATCACGGCCGCATCGGGGAAGGGCTCCGAGCTCGCGCAGGCGTATCGAACGCGCTGCGCCGAGGTGATGAACGAGCCCGGCTGCGAACAGTTCGAGCTGTTCCAGAGTGTCGTGAACCCCGACAGACTGACCTTGCTAGAACGCTGGGCCGACCAGGCCGCACTGGACGCGCACGCTCAGTTGAATCGCACGCGTCCTCCGCTCCGGCCAGACCTGCGCGTGGGGAGCGGCGAGCGCGAGGACTACGAGTACAGCAGGACTCGGTAGTCGGTCGGCCTTGTCCATGTCGTCGAGGGATTTGGCGGGCGTCCAGTCTCGCATCGGCCCCGGGACGTTCCACGCCGTGATGGCCGCGACGTACGGCCGGGGGGTGATGGTGGTGGACGTCGATCCGATGCGGCTGGGCTGACGGCATCTGGCCCTCCGATTCGACTCGCGAGAGGAGCACGCTGGCTCCAGAGGCGGCCATTCCGCTCAGAAGCTGGCGCCGGGTAACGCGATCTCGTCGGTCTCGCACAGGTCCCGTGTGTGCTTCCCGGTTCAGCTCGGTGCGAAGGCGGCCGGCATGACCTCGGCCAGCGCGCGGACCAGTTGACCCTTCTGGTCCCACGAAGCAAACCTCAGGATCGGTGTCGTGCAGCCGGCGTCCACGTAGGCGCGAATCTTCGCGACCACCGCGGCCGGCGGTCCACAGGCGAGCCAGCCCTCGATGTACTCGCGGCTCATCCCCGGGCTGTAGTACATGTGCAAGAACCTCACGGACTCCTCGAACGCAGCGCTCCGATCATCGTTGATGTTGACCATGAGGTGGAGCGCGGACTCCATCGATGCCGTCGCACGCCCTGCCTCGTGCGCCACGCGGCGGATCAGGTTCCAGCGCTCCTGGAAGCGGGCGACCGGTGTGTTGTCGGTCATCCAGCCATCGGCCGTGAGCCCGACGCGCCGGAGCGCTCGGTCCATCACGTGCGACGGGGTCAGCTCCGGCTTGGGATTGGTCGCGATCCAGATCGGTGGGCAGGGCTTCTGGACGGGTTTGGGCTCGAGGGTGAGGTCGCGGAACTGGTAGAACTGGCCCTGGTGGGTCACGTGATCCTCGGTCCAGAGACGCCGTAGGATGGTCATGCCCTCCTCGAGCCGCGGCCCCCGCTCGCTCAGCTTCGCCTTGAACGGCGCGAACTCGGCCTCGGCCTTCTCGCGCGGCACACTTCCACCGATGCACGCGCCCAGGACCATTCGACCGCGCGAGACTTGGTCGAGCGCGGCCCACTGGGCGGCGAGGAGGATCGGATCCCGCAGAGGGAAGGTCGACAGGCAGCAGGTCCCGAGCCGCACGCGCCGCGTGCGCGCGGCGATCGCCGACAGCAACACCAGCGATTCAAGGCGCGGCTTGGCGAAGAGACTGTCGCCGACCCAGATCGAATCGAAGGCGCCGGATGCGTCGGCCTCTTCGGCGACCTCGAGCAGTTCGTCCACGCTCGTCGCGCCGAAGAGGATGCCCCGGTTCGGCAGGCTCAGCCCGAAGCGAGGGGCTCGCTGACTCATGGCTGTTCCCGACCCCCCAGGGCGTGACGAGCGCGGGGGATTTGGGGGGCCCGAGCGAGGCCCCCCATCTCACCCGACCGGAAACGTCTTGACGTAGACGCCGGGCGAGCCCGGGGCGTGACGCATGTGTGTGCGCATCTGCGCCGACGCCGGCACGGCATCGCGCTGGGCGGCCCAGGCAGCGCTCTCGGACACGGCGGGCTGCTCGAACTCGTACAGGGTGAGATACGTGGGCGTCCCGGTCACCGCGCGATACCGGCGGCCCCGAATGACGCCGGGCACTTTTTCGTAGTTAGGGACATAGATGGTGTTGTACCAGGTGTTGAACTCCGCATCGATGTTCGAGGGCACGTCCATGCGACCGATCTGGAGGGCCGGGGCCATATCGCTCTCGGCAAGCTTCGGGGTCACCGTCGACGGATGGATCATGGTGTACACGTTGCGGATGAACGCCGTGCCGATCACCTCGGGCGAGCAGCGCTTGGTCCAGGGCGTGGGATTTTTCTGGACGCGCTTGTACGCCTCGCTCTCGAGCACCGCGGCGTTCTCCAGCTCGTAGTAGGCCAGATGCTTCGGTCCGCCCTTCACGGCTTCGTAGCGGGCGGCGCTCAGGAAGCCGGGGACGGCGAGTCGCTCGGCCAGGTGCTCCTGGTTGTACCAGCGATTGAAGTCCTCTTCCTTGTCCGCGGGAACGTCGGCCCACACCATCAACAGTGCCGTGCCCTTTTTCTTGGTCATCGCTCGCTCCCTCCTTTGCGCCAGCATCGCGGAGCTCGTCGAGGCGCCGGCGCCGATCGACCAGTAGAATGCCCCTTCCCGACTGCGATGTCATCAGGCGGAAGCTGACCCGGCCGCCCAGGTCACCCGGGATTGCGACGGCATGTACCATCGCGCGACCACGCCCTTCCCGCGCCAGGTGGCCGTTTAGCAGTACATCACCGAGGTCTCCGTGCCCGTGACGATCTTCGTGCGGGATGGAGTCGTCCAGGACCACCGCCCGCACCTCGGCTGCGACGCCGGCGGGCGGCTCACCAACGCCTGGCTCGACCGAAGAGCCCAACGATCGTGTGCGCACGGGGAGCGCGCGATGGCCGTCTTTTTCGAGGAGAGCGCGCTGACGCGTCTGGTCGGGCTCGTCAGCGATTTCAATCCGGACAACCACCGGGCGACGACCACGAGACTCACCCACACCGGGATTCGCGTCGAGGAGGTTCCGACGACCGAGGTGGGGCCCGGAAGGCGGCGAACCCCCGCGGCGAGTCGCTCCATCTGCCGCGTGACTTCGCGTGGCGGGCGGCTCAGCTTTGCATGAAGCCATTCAGTTCGGGCGTGCTGATGGAGCGATCGAGATAGCCGAACGTGCCCTTATCCTTTACTTCCCGGGCAGCGTCGAGCAGGCCACTCATCGCCGCACGATAGAGTGAGGTGGCGAGGCTGATCCGTTTGACACCGGCCGCCGCCAGTTCGGCGACCGTGAACGACTTGCCCTTGATGCCGACCATGAAGTTGAATGGCTTGGACACCGCGGCACATACGGCGCGCACCGCGGCGAGGTCGGGCAACGCGGGCGCGAACAGGACGTCGGCGCCCGCCCGTTCGAAGGCCTGCAGGCGCTTGATGGTGTCGTCCAGGTTCGGGTTGCCGCGCAGGAAGTTTTCGGCCCGCGCGGTCACGGTGAACGGGAAGGGCAACGCGCGCGCGGCCTGCACGGCCGCCGCCACGCGCTCGGTGGCGTGAGCGATGTCGTAGAGCGGCTTGTCCTGGGCGCCAGTCGCGTCCTCGATCGACCCGCCGACCAGCCCTGCCTGAGCGGCGAGGCGGATGGTTTCCGCCGCCGCTTCCGGCGCATCCCCGAATCCCTTCTCCAGATCGGCCGAGACGGGTAGCTCCGTCGCCGCCACGATGGCGCGGGCATGCGCCATCGCCTCCTCGCGCGTCACCTTGCCGTCGCGCTTGCCCAGAACGCCGGCGGAGGCGCCGCTCGAAGTGGCCAGCGCCTGAAAGCCGAGCCCGGCGAGGATGCGCGCCGAGCCGGCATCCCATGGATTCGGAATCACAAAGGCGCCAGGCCCCTGGTGCAGAGCGCGGAAGCGAGTGGCCTTGTCGTTCTGGCTGGTCGTCATGGCGTTCCTCCCCTATCGAATCGGCGGCGCGCCGTCCGCCTGGATCGGAGCGTCGTCGTCGGCGCTGTCCCTCTGGGCCGAGGCGTTGTAGTTGGCGTCGTACCACCACGTCAGATATGCCTCGTAGGTCATCGGGGGAAAGCGCGGCGGATTTTCCGGCCCCTGGCAGGTCGGCAGGCACTCGATGATCGTGTCGATGTGCGGGCCGAGGAAAAACGGAATCGCGTAGCGATGCCGGCCCACCGGCGGCAAGGCCCGATGGGGCGTCGACGTGAAGCGGCCGTTCGTCCAGCGACACATCATGTCGCCGGAGTTCACGGCGTACGATCCGGGCACGTACGGCACGTCGAGCCACTGGCCGTCCGGCATCCTGATCTGCAAGCCGGGTACGTCGGTCTGGGCGAGGAACGTGAGGAAGTTGGCGTCGGTATGCGGGGCAATCCCAAACTGGTTCGCCCCGGCCGGCACGGGGGGGTAGTGCGAGAGGCGAAACGAGAACTGGCTCTCCGCGAACGCGGCGTCGAACGCGTTGGGCGCGAGGTCGAGGGCCACCGCGCACACCGGGAGCACGCGACGGCTCAGGGCATCCATGGCGTCCGTGTAGGCCAGAACGCTTTCCCGGAATCCGGGCAGATCGTCGGGCCAGCGGTTGGGGCCGACGAAGCGCCGCCCCGACCTCAGGAGCGGATGGTCGGCGGCGCGCTCGCGCTTGCAGAAGAACGCCTCGTTGAGGTCGGGCCGGTCGTTGGCACTGACCTCCGACGTCCACACGGCGTACCGGCCCATGCTCATGTAGCCGTTGTTGTGCTCGTTCATGCGCAGGGCCATTTTTCGGTCGAGCGGCTGATCGTGGAACCGGCGGGCTTCGTGGAACGCGCGATCGATGAGGCCTTGCGCCACGCCGTGGTTGACCATGACGAAAAACCCGACGTCCTCGAGCGCGGCGCGGAGCTGGGCAGCGGTGACCTCCAGCGCATCTGGGGCGCCGGCGATGCAGAGACCGAAATCGATCATGGGAATCGCGGCAACTGCTCCCCGAGGGAATCGCGCGTGAGTTGAGATCGCCATCGGCACCCTCTCCTACCAGGCCAGCGCGTAGGTCGGCCGACGCGGGTCGGCTCCGGCCGAGAGGACGCCGGTCTCTGGATCGCGGCGGGTGACCACCGCGCCCACGCCACAGGCGCCAACCTCGGTGACCGTGTGGCCGAGAGCCCTGAGCTGGGCGCGAGTGCTTTCCGGAATGCCGGGCTCGACATTGAGCTGGCCCGGCCGGTAGACACGTGGGTAGAACGAGTTGACGAGGGTCTGGGTGGAAAAGCGCGGCGCCTCCACGGCCTGTTGCGGATTCATCCCGAAGACCAGCACGTTGAGGATGAGCTGCAGATCGGCCTGGGCCTGGTCATCGCCGCCCGGGCAGCCGATGGTCACGGTGGGCACGCCGTCCTCGCAGATCAGATAACTGACGAGCGTCGTGCGCGGCCTCTTGCCCGGGGCCAGCGCATTGGGGTGACCCTCCTCCAGGACGAACATCTCGCTGCGCGTGCTGAGCGTGCAGCCCAGCTCGGGCGCGAAGGCCGACTTCCTGAAGACACCACCGCTGGGCGTCAGACAGATCATGTTGCCGTCGCGATCGAGCGCTGCGATGTGCGTGGTTCCATCAGCGGCCGGGACGGGGGCCGCCGTGCCGCTCGTGGCCGTGCCGGCAACGGCAGTCCGGCCGGGCTCGACGGTCGGCGCCGGGGCGC
>JBKPAK010000069.1:0-55603 GCA_046726415.1 Candidatus Methylomirabilota bacterium | reverse complement strand
CTGTCGTTCGATGCGTTCCGCGCGGAGATGGAGGCGAGCCTGCGGGAGTGCCTGGCCTCCGAGGAGCACCACGCGGCGATGGAGGCGGTGCGGCGTCCGCGCGCCTGAGCTAGCGGCTCGCCCGCCGGTCAACCGGAGACCTATGAACTTCGGACTCTTTTATTACTGCCAGGGACGCGGCGCGGCCCATGACCGGGCGTACGCCGAGATGCTGGACCAGATCATGCTGGCGGAGACCTTGGGATTCGACGAGTGCTGGTTCGCCGAACATCACTTCACCGACTACTCTCTGCTGCCCAGCCCCAACCTCATGATCGCTTCGGCGGTCCAGCGCACGCGGCGGATGCGGTTCGGCAACTATTGTCAACGCGCTGTCGTTCCATCATCCCCTCCGGCTCGCGGCCGAGGCCGCCATGCTGGACAATCTGGCCCGGGGCCGCTTCGACTTCGGGATTGGCAAGGGGGTGCGGTTGAAGGCGTTGACGAGCCGGGTCTGGGCGGACGAACCTACGACGAGCTGGAGGCCATCGGCGGCATGGTGATCGGGTCGCCAGAGCAGGTCGCCGAGAAGGTGGCCGGCCTTGAGGCCATTGGCGTCGACGCCCTGCTCCTGGTCTGCAGCTTCGGCAACCTGTCGCACGCGCAGGTGTGCCGCTCGTTGGAGCTCTTCACCGACGCGGCGATCCGGCCGCGGCCGGCGGAAAGGACCGGAGCATGACGCTGACGTTGCCGAAACTGTTGCCGACCTCCGTGGTGGGCAGCCATGGGCTGCCGGGCTGGGTGTGGCTGGCGCGCGAGGCCATGGAGCAGGGTCGCCTGGGCGTCCTCGACGTCCGCGAGTGGCTGGAGGACGCCACCCAGGTGGCGATCCTCGACCAGGAGCGCGCCGGTGTCGACGTCCTCACCACGGGCGAGATGGGACGCGTGCGCTTCATCATCGGCTTCTACGAATCGATCAAGGGCATTCGCGCGCTGCCCGCGCCCCGCCAACTCGGCCAGCCGCTGTGGGACACCAACACGCCCTTCGAGGTCGTGGAGAAGATCTCGGCACCCCACGGCCTCGGGATCGTCGACGAGTTCAAGCTGGCGCGCACCCTCACCGACAAGCCCCTCAAGGCCACCGTGCCCGGGCCCTACACGTTGCTCGTCCCCCTCAAGCTAGGCGGTGGCTACAAGGACAAGGACACCCTGCTCGCCGACCTGGTGACCATCGTGAACGCGGAGTGCAAAGCGCTCATGGCGATGGGGGCCAACTTCATCCAGATCGACGAGCCGCATCACGGGATGTACGCCGGTGCTACCCCCCAGGTAGCCAAGGGCATCAATCGAGCCGTGGAGGGAATCGACGCCAAGATCGCCGTTCACATCTGCTTCGGCAACCTGTACGGCCGGCCGTTCAGCGCGGTGCGCGACTACCGGAACGTCTTCGCGACCCTGCACGAGCTGCATGCCACGCAGATCGTCCTGGAGTTCGCCAACAAGGGCCTGGAGGAGCCCGCGCGCTGGAAGGAGTTCCCGGCGGACAAGGAGCTCGGCGCGGGCGTCATCGACGTGAAGGCGTTCAAGGCGGAGACACCCACCGACGTGGCCGAGCGGATCCACGCCCTGCTGCAGCACGTCGCGCCCGACAAGCTGTGGCTCAACCCCGACTGCGGCTTCTGGGAAACGCCTCGCTGGGCAGTCAAGCAGAAGCTGGCCGCCCTCGTCGCCGGAGCTGAGATCGTGCGAAGCGAGCTTTCCGGCTGATCGCCCCGTCGCGCCGGGCCCGTCTCGGGGGGGCCTCACCCTCCCTTCAGGCGCGGGTCGAGCAGGTCGCGGAGGGCGTCGCCCAGCATGTTGAAACCGAAGACGGCGAGCGACAGGGCGACGGCGGGCCAGATGGCGATCCATGGCGCCTGGTACATGTGGTCGAGCCCGGCCAGAGACAGCATGCCGCCCCACGTCGGGTAGGGCGGGGGCACGCCCAGCCCCAGAAACGACAGGCTCGCCTCGGTGAGAATGACGGTCGAGAGACCCGTGGTGGCCACCACGATGATGGTCGGCATCACGTTGGGCAGGATGTGGGCGATGGCGATCCGCGTGTGGCCGGAGCCCGCCGCCCGCGCGCCCTCCACGAAGGTGTGCTCCTTGATGGACAGCGCCACGCCGCGGATGATCCGAGAATTCTGGATCCCGAAGGCGATCCCCAGCACGATGGTGATGCTGACGACGCTCGGCCCCACCAGCGACATGATCGACATGAGGAGGAGCAGTCCGGGGAACGCCATCCACGCGTCGACGCCGCGCTGGAGCCAGAGATCGGCCTTACCCCCGAAGTACGCGGATAGGATCCCGAGCGCCGTGGCCAGGAGGCTACCCAGCGCGACGGCGCCGAACCCCACGTAGAGGGAGACCCGCGCGCCGTAGATGACGCGCGTGAGGAGATCGCGGCCGAGCTGGTCGGTGCCGAGCCAGTGGGAGGCGCTCATCGCGATGAAGCGCTCGCGCAGGCTCGTCTGGGCGAAACCATACGGAGTGATCACGTCGGCGAGGACGGCCGCGGTCAGCATGAGGATGACGATGGCCGCCCCGATGGTGCCCAGGGGCTTGCGGCGGGCCATCTGAACCCAGACGTCGAGGTACCACGGCCGCGTGCGAGGCAGCCGCCGGACATCGACGGCAATCGCAGTGGAGGGAGCGACGGTCGCCACGACGGCCTCTCCCTCTAGTGGTACCGGATCCGGGGATCCAGGAACGCGTACGAGAGATCGATCAGGAGGTTCAGTCCCACCACCATCGCGGCCACGATGAGATTGACCGACTGGACCACCGGATAGTCGAGGCGAGTCAGAGCCTCGAAGAAAAAGAGCCCGACGCCGGGCAGGCGGAAGATCGCCTCGATGATGACCGAGCCGCCGATGTAGAGCGGCATCTGGAGCCCGACCAGGCTGATGACGGGGATCATGGCGTTCTTCAGGGCGTGGCGGAGCACGATGGTGCGCTCGCTGAGGCCCTTCGACCACGCGGTGCGGATGTACTCCTGCCGCAGCACATCCAGCAGCGCCGAGCGCATGATGCGCATGATCGGTCCGGCCCGCGTGACCCCGAAGACGAGCGCCGGCACGATCATGATCTTGAGATTCTCCAGGGGATCGACGGTGAAGCCGACATACGTCCACACCGGCGTCCACTTGAAGTAGATGGCCGGTAGCACGACCACCAGGACGGCGAGGCCGAAGTACGGCACCGACAGCGCGAAGATGGCCAGCACCCGCCCCAGGTAGTCGGAGAAGCTGTCTTGGCGGGCCGCCGACACGATCCCCACCAGGACGCCGATGACGACGGACACGAGAATGGTCAGCAGCGCCAGCTCGAGAGTGACCGGGAAGCGCCGCACGAACTCATCGAGGATCGGCTGCCGCGTCCAGTACGAGCGCCCGAAGTCACCGCGCAGCAGGATGCCGCCGACCCAGTCGAGATACTGCACGATCGCCGGGCGGTCGAGACCGAGATCCTTGCGCAACGCGTCCAAGGTCGGCGCGTAGGCGTGCCCCTCGACCATGCGGGTCGCCACGTCGCCGGGCATCAGCCGCATCATGGCGAACACGATCAGGCTCACCAAGAAGAGGGTGGGGATCGCCAAGGTCAACCGGCGCAGGACGTACTGTCGCATGGTGTGCTCCGGCTATTTGACGGCGATGGGCGCCACCGTCGAACCGGTGCCGCCCTTGATCTTGAGCGGCTGCAGGATGAATGCGAACTCCCAGACCTGATCCCGGGCGAGCGCGTCCAGGTCCATGTTCTCGAGCAAGAAGATGCCGTTCGTGGTCAGGAAGATCTGGTGGACCGGGAAGGCGAGGTCCTTATTGGGATTCGGCCTGACTTCCACCGCCCAGGTGTCGGCCCCTACCAACATCGGGTTGAGCTTCACCAGCCACTCGGCGCCGGCCACGTTGATTCCCGGTTCGCCGCTGCCGTACTTCGCGTTGTCCTTGTTCCACAGCTTGCCCCAGCCGGTGTGCAGGAACACGGCGTCGCCCGCGCCGACCGCGACGTTCTGCCGCTGCATCGCCCCCGCGAGGTCGGCCACGGTGACCTCGTATCCCGCATCGAGCATCGGCACGCCCTTGAGCCCAGCGATGTCGAGCAGCACGCCTCGGGTGAATAGGGCTCCGACCTTCTCGACCCCCAGCTTGGTGAACCCGGTGCGGGTGGCAACCTCCTCCGCCTTCAGGCAGTTGTAGAGGAGGTCACCGATGCCGATGTGCGGCAGCGCGTCGAACTGCGTTCCGATCTGTCCGAGCTGGGTCATCACCACTTCTTCGTTGCCGCGGAGCTCGTTCACCCCCGTCGGCCCCGAGCTGCGCGCCGTGTGGATGCCGAACGTCCGGATCCCGAACACCGGCATCGTCGGTTCGAGCACGCGGCCCAGCTCGTAGACCTTCCCCTCCTTGACGAGGCGGACGGCGCGCATGACGGTCTCTGGCGCCATGTGATTGGCCGCACCGCGCTCGTCGTTCGCCCCCCAGCGGGCGGGACAGCGCCTCTCCGACGGCAGCGGCCGCCAGTCCTGAGCTGCGACGCTCGAGGTTGCAACCAGCAACAACGCGATTCCCACGACGGCGCTTCGATGGTTCATTGGCGGCTGCCCCGTCACTTCCCCGTGTCCAGCCAGGTGAACATGAGGCGGAGGCCCATGCCGTAGCCGTCGTGGTGCTTGAAGCCCCTCACCGACGGCTGGTGCGAGATGTACTGCGGTCCGACGGGCAGGTACACGTAGTAGGCCTTGTCGGCCAGATAACGCTGGATTTCGTCGACCATCTCGCGGCGGCGCTTGGGATCCATCTCGCGCCGCTGCGCCATCAGCAGCTTGTTCAGCTCGGCGTCGGCGACGTGGCTCCGGTTGCCGGGCTGCTCGGGAAAATGGGTGCCGTAGAGCCAGTCGTCAACCTCGGTGAAGGGGGTCACCGGTCCGATGGCCATCTTCTCGAACTTGCCGAGGTAAGTCGTGGAGATGTATTTTCCGTATTCCTCGGGCTTCAGCTCGACCGTGATGCCGATCTGACCCAGATTCTCGGCGGCCAGGTCATAGTAGCTGCGCCAGGGCGCCTGGTATCCCTGCCAGTGGTACGCCGGCGTAGTGAATCCGTTCGGGAAGCCGGCCTCGGCGAGGAGCTTGCGCGCCTCGGCCGGATCGTAGCCAGTCAGATACTTGGCGCGTGCCGGCTCGAGCTTCAGGGCGTCGAGCTTCCAGTCCTTCATGGCGCAGGGCACCGGTCCGGTGTCGATGCACCCCTCGCCATAGAGGAGGCCGTCGTTCCAGCCCTTGCGGTCGATGGCCAGCGCCACCGCACGCCGCACGCGCACGTCGTTGAAGGGGGGCTGGTCGGTGCGCATATAGATCGTGCCCTGTGCGATGGTCGGGGTCGGCGTCACCACCAGCTCCGGATTGGTCTTCTGCAGCGACCTACCCTCTTCGGCGCTGGCAAAGCCCCACATGTGGCCCAGCTCCACCTTGCCTGCCCGCAGGAGGGACAGGCGAGCCGACTGGTCGGGCGTGATCTCGAGGACGACGCTGTCGAGGTAGGGTACGCCCTTCATGAAGTAGTCGGGGTTGCGCTCGAAGACGGCCCGCACGCCCTTCTGGTACGACTTGAGCACGAAGGGCCCGGTGCCGATCACGGCGTCGGGGTGGTTGAAGTCCTTGAACTTCTCCTCGGCCTCGCGCGGCAAGATTGCCGTGAACGTCGGGTTCGCGAGGTGGTTCAGAAGGGGCGCAAAGGGCTCTTTGAGCGCGATGCGCACCGTATAGCGGTCGACGACCTCGACCGACTGTACTGGTTCGAAGCGCGCGCGGAATCCCGACTTGGCGGCGAAGCGCTCGAGTGACCACTTGACGTCGTCGGCGGTCACCTCACGGCCGTTCACCGGCGGCTTGTTGTGGAACTTCACGCCCTTTCGGAGATAGAACACGAGCGTCGTGGGGTTCTTGTACTCCCACCGCTCGGCGAGGTCCGGCAGGATGGTGAAATCGGTCGGGTGCTTCTGCTCGGGTCCGTGCGGGAATCGCACGAGCTGGCTGTACACCATGTTCACGTGCGAGTGGGTGAGGAAGCTGATCGACAGATGCGGGTCGAGGCTCGGCGCCTCCCGCTCGGCGATGCGCAGGGTGCCGCCGCGCTTCGGCTGCTGCGCCAGCGCCACCGGGGTAGCGACGAGGATGATCAGCACGGCGACGAGGATCCTCAGAGCGACGGAGCAGATCATTCACTGACCTCCTCTCGACAGTGAGGGGCCCGAGGGCGGAGTGACGCTCGAGGCTCGAGGTTGAGACCCGGGGCCCGAAATTGGCTCATTATGAACAGGAGGCGCAGCTTGTCAACGTCGTTCGCCGAAGCGCTGCCCGCGCCGACGGGTCAGTAACCCGCGCGCGATGACGAGGCGGAGCATTTCTGTCGTTCCCTCGGCGATCCGCCAGCTGCGGATGCGGCGGTAGAGGCGCTCGAGCGGATGGTCTTCCACCACAGCAGCGCCGCCGGTCAGCTGAATCGCGCTGTCGACGATCCGGGCCACTGCCTCCGTGGCCAGCACCTTGGCCGCGGCTACCTCCACCTCCGCGTCGAGGCCCTCTTCCGCCCGGCGGGCGGCGGCATAGAGCGCGGTCCGCGCGGAGAAGAGGTCGACGGCGCAGTTGGCGAGCATCGCCTGGACCTGCTCCCGTTCGGCCAGCGGGACGCCGCTGCGATGTGGGCGATCGACCTGGGTCAGCGCGTCTTCGAGCACCCACACACCGGTTCCGCACGCCTCGGCAGCCACGCGCAGGCGCACGGTGGTGATGCGCTGGAGCGCTTGGGGGATTCCCTGGCCGATTTCGCCAAGGACGTCGGCGGGGGGCACCGCGACCTCGTGCAGCTCGAACTGAGCATGGACCCCCCCGTCGAGCGTTCGAAGCGCGCGGCGCAGGACGACGCCGGGTGCGCCGCGCGGGATGACGAAGAGGGTGCTGCCCACGGGGCCACCGGCGTTCTCGGTCACCCGGGCCACGGTCAGGAGAAAGTCGGCGGCTGGGCCGTCGGTCACGAACGACTTTACGCCCGTCACCAGGAACTCCTCGCCGCGGCGCACGGCGATAGTACGCGGGGCCTCACGGGCATCGGTGAAGGCAAAGGCGGCGGTTCGCTCACCTCGTAGGATCGGGCGGAGGAGCCGCTCGCGCTGCTCCTCCGTGGCCAGTCTCAGCAGGCCGCCGTCGTCGCCCAGCGCGAGTCGCGCGAGGGCGGAGCCCGACGCGCCGACGGCCTCGTGGAGCACGGCGAGTCCCAATGGACCGAGGCCATCGCCGCCCAGCTCGCGCGACTGGAACACGGTGAAGAGCCCGAGCTCGCGCGAGCGCTGCCGGACCCAGCGTCGCAATTCAGGCGCGGCCTGGTGCTCGTCGGTGAGGCCGCGTGCGCGCTCGACGGGAAGAAGCTCGTCATCGATGAAGGCGCGCAGGCGTCGACACAGATCGTCCAGGGCAGGGGGAACCGGCTCGCTCCCCAGCACGTCCCGGCCCGCTACCCGAGCCTGGTGCCGCCGACGCGGACCACGACGCCGGCCTGAGGCCCGTCGCCATCACGCCGGCAAAGCTCGTTCGTCGGGGACCATCGATGGGCCGTTCGCATGCTGCCAGGCCTCCGCGCGCCCTTCATCGAGTAGAATCCGACGGGCGAGGCACTCCGCGCTCGTCCGATCGAAAGGAGACTGACATGAGCGTCAAGCGACACGGCGTCGGCCCGCGTCTCAGCCAAGCTGTCGTCCACGGCAACACGGCGTATCTGGCCGGGATGGTGGCCAGCGACGCCTCCGCCGATGCAAAGGGACAGACCGAACAGATCCTCAGGAAGATCGACGAGACCTTGGCCGCGGTGGGCAGTCACAAGTCGAAGCTCCTTTCTGCCACGGTCTACGTGGCCAACATGGCGATCTACAGCGACATGAATGCGGCCTGGGATGCCTGGGTGGATCACGCCAACACGCCGGCGCGGGCCACGGTGGAAGCGCGCCTGGCCTCGCCCAAGTATCTCGTCGAGATCATGTGCACCGCGGCCATCTGACATCGGCGGGAGGCGCCGGGTCGCCGCCGACGGCGACACGGCGCCCCCGAGCCTGATCCGCGCCGGCGCCTCAGCGCCGCTCGGCGAGGGTTGCCTCCACGGACCGCGTCTGCCCCTCGCGGACGAGGACGACGTTGATGCGATCGCCCGCCCGGTGTCCGCGCAGGACGGCGTGGAGATCCTCGAGCGTCTTCACGGTTACCCCGGCGAAGGTCACGATGACGTCGCCGGGCTGGACGCCGCACCGTTCGGCCGGGCTCCCCGGATGCACGCTGGCCACGCGCACGCCGGGGAGTTCTGGCTCTTCGTAGTCGAGAACGATCCCGAAGAGTACCCCGCGCGGGCGCGGCGCCTCGATCTTGACGTACTGAGGAGCCGCCCGCTGGGCGGCCACCGCGCTCACCACGCGAGCGGTGAGGGCCGTCACCGAGGCGAGGCCGGGCGCATTGATCTTCTCCCAGGTATCGCTTGGCCGATGGTAGTCGGCGTGCGTGCCCGTGAAGAAGAAGAGCACCGGGCGGCCCGCGCGGTAGAAGTTCGAGTGGTCGGAAGCCGACCAGGGATCCCCGCGAAGCTGGAGCGACAACGGCAGCTCCCGGGCTGCATCGCTGACCAGATCGCGCAGACCTTTTCCGCTGTCGACGCCGTCGACGTACAGCCAACCATTGCGCAAGCGCCCGACCATGTCGAGGTTGACCATCAGCGTGGTCTTCTCCAGCAGCAAAGCCGGATTCTTGACATAGTGCGCTGATCCGAACAGCCCGAGTTCCTCGGCGCCGAACGCCACGAACACCAAGGTGCGCGGGGTGCTTCCCGCCGCCGCGAAGGCGCGAGCCAGCGCCAGCATCGCCGCCGTCCCCGACGCATTGTCGTCGGCGCCGTGGTGAATGGCATCGCTCCGGTCGGCCGTCCCCTTGCCCGGGCCGCCGCGTCCGAGATGATCATAGTGAGCCCCGATGACGATGGCCTCGTCCTTCAGGCGGCGATCGGTGCCGGGAAGCAAGCCGATGACGTTCGCAGTCTGCCCGCCTGGGAATGCGAAGACCTGCAGATACCCGCCGGCATCGCCACCGGGTCGCAGTCCGACTTCCCGGAACGTCTGTGCGATGTGTGCCGCTGCGCGCTCCCCGCCCGGGGTTCCAGCGCGGCGCCCCTCCATGTCCGGCGCAGAAAGGATCTTCACCTGATCGAGAATCCATTCCGCGGAGGGAAGAACGGGCGGGGGTGTCGCGGCGCCGATGACGGCGACCGCCGCCAGGACCACCGCGAGAAGGAGGATCGCGCGCGAGCGAATCACGTGGCCATTGTACGACCCCTCGAGAAACCCCATTTCCCAGGGGACCTGCGCCAATGAAGCGGTCTCGTCGGCCTCCTACCGGCGTGGGCGGATTCGTGGGATGCTCCTGAACAGCGGGGCGATGGCGACCACCAAGCCTGCGATGGAAGGCGCTCTCGAGCGCGAGCTGAAGCTCGACGTCGGGCCGCGCTTCCGCTTGCCCAAACTCCCCGGCGAGCCTCTGGCTCCGCGCACGTTCGTCTCCGTGTACTACGACACGCCCGATCATCAGCTTGCCCGGCACGGCGTCACCGTGCGCCGCCGGACCGAGAAGCGCCAGCATCGCTGGCAAGTGAAGCTCCCGCGCGGCGCTGCCCGGCTCGAGCTGGAGCTGCGGAGTCAGACCACGGAGACGCCCCGCGAAGTGCGGGAGCTCCTCGCCGTCTACACCCGCGGCGCCAGCCTGGGGCCCATTGCCACCTTGCGCACGCGTCGCTCGGGCATGGTGGTGAGCGATCTCAGGGGTCCGCTGGCAGAAGTCGTCCTGGACTCGGTGTCGGCCTTCGAGGGCCGCCGTGTTGCCCAGCGCTTTCGCGAGGTCGAGATCGAGCTGAGGGGAGGCACGGAGCAGGACCTCGAGCGCATCGGCGCCCTACTCCGCACGGAGGGCGCCCAGGACACCGACGGCCGGCCCAAGGTCTTCCGGGTCCTGGGGCTCGAGGTCCCCGCGGAGTCCAAGCCGCTCGGCCCTTCCGCCAGCGCCCTCGATCATGTCCTGGCCATGCTCCGCGGGCAGCTCGAGGCGGTCCGCGCGCATGACCCAGGCACGCGGCTGGGTAAAGATCCCGAGGAGCTGCATCAGATGCGCGTGGCGGTCCGGAGGCTGCGCGCCATCCTGAGAGCGGCGCGGCCGATCTTCGAGCCGGGCCGCGTCGAGCCGCTGCGCGAGGAGCTGGCGTGGCTGGGCGGGGCGCTGGGCGACGTTCGCGACTTCGATGTGATGCGTGAGTATCTCCAGGACGAGCTGGCGACGCTCCCGCCGATCGAACGACGTGGGGGGCAGCGGCTTCTCCAACTCCTAGACGACGCCCATGCGACGGCTCGCCGGGAGCTGGTGAAGGCGCTCGACGACGACCGCTATTTCGCCCTGCTCGATCGGCTCGCCGACTTCATCGCGCAGCCCCCGGTGACGGACCCTGACGTGTCGCTGCGCGACCTCGCCGCCCGTGAATTCAAGAAGCTGCGCAAAGTCGTTGAGGCGCTGCGGGACGAGCCCAGCGACGCCGAGCTCCATGCCGTGCGGATCAAGACCAAACGCGCGCGCTACGCGGCGGAGCTGGCCATGCCGGTGGAAGGTCAGCCGGCCGAGCGCTTCGTCCAGAAGGCCAAACGGCTTCAAGACATCCTGGGCGAGCATCAGGATGCAGTGTTTGCCGAAGGCCGCCTGCGCGAGCTGTTCGACGGCGTCCGCGGCCGGCGCGCCGGCTTCGTGGCCGGACGGCTCGTCGAGCGCCAGCGGGCCCGCCGCCTCGCGGCGCGGGCGGACTTCGCGAGCTACTGGCCGAAGGTGGAGCGTCGAGGGCGCAAGGCGTGGGGGTGACGGAGACGGTGCGCGCGGCTGGCGGCGTGGTGTGGCGCCGAGCCGCCGACGGCGACATCGAAGTGCTGCTGGTGCACCGCCGAGGCCGCGAGGACTGGACGCTGCCCAAGGGCAAGGCAGACCCCGGGGAGGCCGACGCCGCCTGCGCCGTTCGCGAGGTGGAAGAGGAAACGAGCCTGCGCTGCGCACTCGGCCCGGAAATCGGATTCGTGAGCTATCGCGATCAGCGCGGGCGGCCCAAGACCGTTCGTTACTGGAGCATGGAGGCCCTGGCCGGTGAGGCGGCGCCGCAGCACGAAGTCGACGCGGTGCGCTGGGTGCCGCTCCCGATGGCCGCCCACGCGCTGACCTATCCGCGTGATCGCGAGTTGCTGGCCACCTTCGCTCGGGTGATCGCGCCGGAGCCGGACCTGGCATGACGCTGCTCGAGATCATTGCCGCGCTGGCCGCCGGACTGTTCTCCGGTGCGGCGGTGTACATCTCGCTGGTCGAGCACCCCGCCCGCGTCGATTGCGGCCCGGAGGTGGCGGTTCGCGAGTTCCGCCCGAGTTACCGACGGGCCGCGGTCATGCAGGCCGATCTGACTCTTCTCGGTACCCTGACGGCTCTGGCGCACTTCGCTGTGGGAGGGCACGCCGCATGGCTCATCGGAGGTCTGCTGCTGGCCGGGCTGATCGCCTTTACGCTGGTGGTCGTCATGCCCACCAACAAGCGGCTTCTCGACGAGTCACTGGACCCCGCGTCCGACGCCGACATACCGGCGCTCCTGGCGCGATGGGGGCGTCTTCACGCGATCCGGAGCGCCTTCAGCCTGGTCGCGTTCACCATCTTCGTGGCTCTCCTCGGGTGGGGTTGAGGCCGACGGCCGCTCTCTGCGAGGTTGAGGACCATTCCGCACATCGACCCACTCTGAAGCGCCGGTCATCGCCGGTCCTGAGCAGCCAAACTGGCCAAAGGCTCACAGAGCTTTACAGCGCGCGTCACTTGACAAGCGGACTTGCCGAGCCGCGTTCGGCGCCCGGTGGGGTGACGGTCCCGACGCGCCACAGATCTCGCCGCGCCTGACCGCGAGGCCGAACGCCTGTTTACAGGCCTTGCGCTCGGCCTCGCGGGGCCTCATCGTGTCGTCCGTGACCGATCTGCCCGAGGCGGCTCGTTGAGCGCGAGCGAAGGACGACCCGCGAGGACAAGGGTCGCTACCTCGGGGCTCAGCTGGGCGGCTCTCGCCGTGTGCTTCGTGATCAGCTTGGCGGCTCTCGTTCGGATGGCGGGTCCCGCCGTGGACGGCCCTGATGTCGTCACTGGTATCATTCGCCTCCCGGAGCGGGTGACGACGGCGATCGTCGCGCTGTTCGCACTCGCCGTGCTCGTGTTCCTCACGCACGTCATGCGCCGCGGTCTGTCTCGCCGCCAGGCGGACGACGAGGAGTTCGAGCGCGTCGCGGAGGTCCCGCCCCTTCCACCGTGGGTGCGCGCCGTCTCGCGGATCGCCTCCCTCCTCTACTTCATCGTTCTGGCGTATCTGATCTGGCGAGGCGCCATCCCCCTCGTCGAGATGGTTTCGCTCGGGGGCGGTGGATCGCTCGCCGATTCCGGCGCGGCCCGGGTCGACCCCGTCAGCGCTCCGCCGCTGATCACCTGGACCTTCGGCATCCTCGCCCTCGCCGCCGGTCTCGGCGCCCTCGCTCTAGCCCTGTGGATCGCGTTCGGCGAGCGCCTGGCGAGGTGGTGGGACCGTCCGTCCAGCGAGGCGCCGGCGGATCCCTTGGACGACGCGGTGGCGGAGAGTCTCGACGACTTGAGAACCGAGAGCGATGCCCGCCGGGCGATCATCCGCTGCTACTCGAGGTTCGAGCGAGCGGCGGCCGATTCGGGAGTCGAGCGCAAGCCCTGGTCCACGCCGATGGAATTCATGCGCGAGTCGCTGGGGCGCCTGCCGCTCCCGCGCGCGGCGGTGCCGGCCTTGACTGGCCTCTTCGAGCTGGCGCGATTCAGCCAGCGCGCGTTGGGGACGACCGAGCGCGACCGCGCCCTCGACGCCCTGGACGAGATCAAGGCGGCCCTGGACGACAGGCGAGGGGATGCCCCTGCGCACTGAGCGATCACCGCGCCGGCTCGCCGCGCGTGGCCTCCTCGGCGTGCTCTTGATCCTCGCCATCATTCCGATGTACCTCGCGGTGGCGCCATCGTGGCGGCCGGTGGTCGTGCGACTCGCGTGCACCGGGCTCGTGGTCGTCGGCTGCATCCGCGTGATCCGCGGGGTGCGCCGGGCGATCCAGCCAGACGCCCTCTTGGCTACCGACCCGCCGCCACCCGCGCCCCCGTCCCCGACGCTCGATGCGTTCTTCCTGCGGCTCCGCGGTGAGCTGACGTTCAGCGTGCGCAGCCGGCGCTACTTCGACGCGATCCTCTGGCCGCGCTTGCTCGCGCTGGCCGGGACGGATCTTCCCCGGCCGGCGGAGCGACGCAGAATCCTCCGCCGTGGACCGCCGCTCGCGACCCTGGAGCGGCTGATCGCTGAAATCGAGAGGCGCGCATGAAGATCGACGCCGTGGCCGACCGCTGCCAGGACATCCTCGCGACCCTCGCGCAGGTGATCGTCGGGAAGGTGGACGTCCTCGAGCAGATCCTGGCCGGCATCCTAGCCAACGGGCACATCCTCATCGAGGACTATCCAGGCCTGGCCAAGACGCTCATGGCCCGGCTCGTCGCCCAGACGCTCGATCTGAACTTCAAACGGATTCAGTTCACGCCGGACCTGCTGCCCAGTGACGTGACGGGGAGCTTCCTCTTCGACCAGCGCCAGGGCCGATTCGAGTTCCGGCAGGGACCGATCTTCACTAACCTGCTCCTGGCCGACGAGATCAACCGGGCCACGCCCAAAACGCAGAGCGCCCTCCTGGAGGCCATGCAAGAGTCGCAGGTCACCATCGAGGGCGAGCGCTTCCCTCTCGATCCGCCGTTTCTCGTGATCGCCACCCAAAATCCCATCGAGCTGGAGGGGACGTATCCTTTGCCGGAAGCGCAGCTCGATCGCTTCCTGATACGCCTGGCCGTGGGCTATCCAGAGCGCGATGACGAAGTGGAGATCTTGACCCGGCGGCGGCAGCGTCGAGAGGATGCGATCGCGGTGGCGCCGGTGACCTCGCGCGCGGAGTTGCTGGCCATGCAGGCGAGCCTGGAAGACGTCTTCGTGGCCGGCGTCACGGAGCGGTACATCGTGGACGTCGTTCAAGCCACGCGCGGCGACCATCGGGTAGCGCTCGGCGCCTCGCCGCGCGGCACGCTCGCTTTGCTCAAGCTCGCGCGGGCCCTGGCCGCCCTGCGCCGCCGCGAATTCGTGTTGCCGGACGACGTGAAGGCCATGGCGGTGCCGGCCCTGGCGCATCGGCTCATCCTCAAGCCGGAGCTGTGGGCGTCGCGAGTGTCGCCGGCCCAGGTGGTGCAGAGCCTCCTGGTACAGGTGCCGGCGCCAAGCGCGGATGCGCGATGACTGGATAGCCGCCACGCGCGGATGCGCGATGACTGGATGGGTGACACCCGCGGATACGCGATGACTGGACGGGTGACACCGCTCTGCCTGTCGATGCTCACCGTCACCGCATGGGCGCTGTCGCTCGCCCTCCTCTCCGCACGGCCGGAGCTGATGGTCGCGGCGCTTCCGCTGCTGATCGCCCTGGCTACGCTCGCGCTCCGCCCACCGGCTCTCGACTACCGCGTGACCCATGAAGTCTCTGGTGACCGCCTCTTCGAGGGAGAGAGCATGACCGTGGCGATCAGTGTCACGGCGGCGGAGTGGATTCCATTCATGCACCTGTTCGAACCGCTTCCCTCGGGCGGGGATCTTGTCTCCGGGCACAACCGCGCCGTGGCCAGCCTCCGTCCCGGCCAGACGTTCCGGTGGAGCTACGAGGTTCGCTGCCCAGGCCGGGGCATGCACGACCTCGGGATCTTTCGCGTGCGGATCTGGGATCGCTGGGGGCTGCGGGTTTGGGAGCGCCAGCACCTCGAGCGCAAGCGGGTGCGCGTGTATCCGAAGATCGCGCCACTGCGGAGCCTCCCGCGGCCTCTTCGCACTCACGCGTCGATCGGCGACTACGTTGCGCCGGTCTTCGGCGAGGGCATCGAGCCGGGCGAGATCCGTCAGTTCGCGCCAGGTGACCGAATCAAACAAGTGAACTGGCGCGCCTCGCTCAGGTTGGGACGGCTCTACGTCACCCAGCACCATCGGGAGCGAAATGCCGACGTCGTTCTGATGCTCGACACCCTCGCCGAGGTCGGGCGAGCTCCCGCGACCACCCTCGACTTCACCGTGCGGGCGGCGGCCTCGCTGGCCTCCGCGTATCTCGCGCGGAAGGACCGCGTCGGCTTGATCGACTACGGCGGACTGATCCACTGGGTGAGGCCGGGCTCGGGGCGCGTCCAGTATGAGCGGCTCGCCGACGCCTTCCTGAAGGCGACCGTCGTCTTCACCTATGTGGCGAAGGATCTGACGCTCGTGCCGCCTCGGGTGCTGCCGCCACAGGCCCTGGTCATCGCGCTGACCCCGTTGCTCGACGCGCGCTTCACCAAGGCGGCCATCGACCTGGCTGGACGAGGTTTCGACCTCGTCATCCTCGCCGTATCACCGATCCAGGTGACCCGTGCCGCGATGAGGCCCTCGCGCACCGCCGACCTCGCCTGCCGTCTCTGGAGCCTGGAGCGTCGCGTGCAACTCGATGATCTTCGTCGCCGCGGGCTCCCAGTCCTCGAGTGGCGTCCTCCAGAGCCGCTCGAGCCGGCACTGGCCGCCTTGGGCCGCCGCCGACACCGCGTGATCAGGGTGGGATGATGCGCGTCACGGTCGCTCTCGTCGCGATCGTGCTGTTCGCCCTACCCCTCGCCTGCGCGCCGGGAGCCCCCATCGTGGCGATCGGTCTCGTCGGGGTCATCCTGGTGACCTTGGGCATGGCGACCCTGTGGCGGTGGTTCGTCAGCGCCGCCGCCTGCGTGTTCCTGGTCGAGTATGCCGCCGCCCTGTGGTTGGCCGCGGCGGCGGTGAATGTCGTCATGGCCCTCGGGTTCGGCGTCGGGCTCTTTGTCCTCCTTCACGCCATGGAACTAGCCGGTCGCGTTCATCGCGCGGCTGTCGACACTGGTGTCTTCTCCGCGCAGATCAACCGGTGGATGAGTTTCGGTGGCGGAGTGTTTGCGGCGGCCATTCTGGCTATCGCTTTAGCCGGGGGCTTCGCTACGTCCATACCGCCTGCGGCGGCGCCGTTGCTGGCCGCCGCCGGCGCGCTCGGCGCCGTGATGGCCCTGGCGGTGTTGGTGATACGCGCGGCCCGGGAGGAGCTCTCAGGCCGACGCCGGCAAAATCCCTGACGCCCAAATAGCCGCTTCCCAGTGCTGGGCGTCGGAACGAGCCCGGCAAATCTCGTTGCCTGAATTTGCTCATCCCGTCGCCCGAGTAGTTCGCTCGAATGACAGCCAAACTTCGGGTAGCGGCTGGTGCGCGATATGCACCTTCGTGTTCAGGTCAGCCTGGCCGCGAGTGGCGGAACGTGGGCGAGCCTAATTCGCTCTCAGCAGTGCCGGTTCGGACGCGGCGCAAGGGCCGTGCCAGCGACGGCAGGTAGCAGGAGGTGGACTAATGTCACAGCGACTCGCGAAAATCTCGGCTGATGGTCGTCGGATTGTTCACCGTCGGGACCCTTCCGGCGAGCGCGGATCGAATCGCCGCGTACGCAGGCACCGTGAGTTCGGTCGACCGCGCGAGGGGATCGTTCGTCCTTCATGACGTCGGACCGTGGCGTGGAGGGACGCCCGATGCGAACATTACGAACCGCACAATCGTGGTGACCCCATCGACGAAATTCGCGATGGCGAGGCGCACCGCGGACGGCACAAACAAGTTCCCGGGTGACTACGAGGAGTCTCGGCACAGCCCTCGGTTCTGAAGGAGGGAGCGTTCGTCTCGGTGGAGTGTCAGTCAACCGGCGAACAGTGTCAGGCGCTCAAGCTCACCGTCGTCCAGACCGACCATCAGGCCTCGTGACCGTCGCCCGCATCCGATCATCCGGACTAAGCAACATGGGGCCTCGATAGGGGAGGCCCTAAGTCCCCGGAGGCTCGAGGGGGCGCCACGGCACTCCCGCGGCGCCCCTCGATACGGCTCGGCAGCCGGGAGGCTGACCCGGCGGGCGGGCGCTCGATCCGCGACACCTTCGGGTGAGCGATTTGGCTCTCGCGGGCCCCGGACTTGCAGGCATCCCATGCCGACGAGCCCGCCGTGAAAACGACCAAGCCGAGATGTCGATTCTCAGGTCATGGCGAAACTTCTACAAGCGCCGGCGCACCATCGCCGGGGAGTGACGACCACATGTGGCGCGCCGGCACAGCTGGGTCGCTGGGCACCGACAATCGCTGTCACCCGGAATCGGCGAACTCGCGGTGCCGATTCGACGTCCACGCCGACGCCTTGGAGCTTCAGGCCATGCTGGAGGAGGACGTTCGGCGCGGCCTGAGTGCGCGGCCGCGCTGGCTTCCGCCCAAGTACTTCTACGACGAGACCGGCGCAAAGCTGTTCGACCGCATCACCACACTCCCGGAGTATTACCTGACGCGAGTCGAGGAGAGCTTGATTGGTCGATTCGCGCGCGAGATCGTTCAGGGAACAAAGCCAAGCGAGATCGTTGAGCTGGGGCCCGGGTCGTGCCGCAAAGTCCGCCCGTTCCTGGATGCCGTCGATCCCTCGAGCGGCATCTCGTACCTTCCGATCGACGTCGGTCGCGATAGCTTGGCGTCCGCGGTGAGCGACCTGATGCGAGATCACCCCTGGCTGCGCGTACACGCGGTGGTCGGCGACTTCGAACGGCACCTCGCCCGCTTTCCGTCTCCGGTCGGGCGCCGCCTGGTGCTGTTCCTGGGAAGTACGATCGGCAACTTCGATCCCACGGCGCGCCAGGCCCTGCTGACCCAGATCCGACACCTCGTCGGCTCAGAGGGCCGGCTGCTCCTGGGAGTCGATCTCGTGAAGGATCGGCGCGTCCTCGAGGCCGCGTACAACGACGCGGCCGGCGTGACGCGTGCGTTCAACCGCAACATCCTCTGCGTGGTGAACCGGGCGGTCCAGGGGGACTTCTGCCCGGCGGCGTTCCGGCATCTCGCGTTCTACAGCACCACCGAGCACCGCATCGAGATGCACCTGATTGCCGCGGCTCCACAGCGCGTGCACCTGCGGCGCCTCGGCATGCGGCTCGAGTTCGCCGAGGGAGAGGGCATCTGGACAGAGAACTCGTACAAGTTCACCCGCACGTCGGTCGAGGCCATGCTGGTGGACGCGCAGCTGTCGCTCGAGAACTGGTACACCGACCAGGACGAGCGCTTCGCCCTGATCCTCGCGCGGCCGATCGAATCGCGGTAATCGTCGCCGCGCCCAGGCGCCGCCCACGCCGATCTGTCCGACGCTGCGGTTCTATGCGGGCGCTGAGGGCGACAGGCGCAGGCCCCGAGGAATGACGAGGCGGTCCAGGGCCTCGAATCCCGCGTGAATCGCCAGCGCCATCAGCGCCGACGGTATGGCGCCGGTCAGGATCGTCCCGACGTCATTGAGGGCCAGCCCGGTCACGATCAGGGTCCCGTAGCCACCGCCTCCGATGAACGCCGCCAAGGTCGCCGTGCCGACGGTCACCACGGCCGATGTCTTGATCCCGGCCATGATGGTGACCGAGGCCAGGGGAAGCTCGATCCACGCCAGCCGCTGCCAGCCCGCGATCCCGAGGGCGGAGGTCATCTCGACGAGCCGTGGATCGAGACTGCTGAGGCCGGCATGGGTGTTCCGGACGATCGGCAGAAGTGCGTAAAGGCTGAGCGCGACGAGGGCCGGCACCGTGCCGATCCCGAAGAGTGGGATCATGAACGACAGCAGGGCCAGAGCGGGAATCGTCTGGAACAGGCCGACGCCCACCAGCTCCACCTGGGCCAGGCGCGGCCGGCGGGCGGCGAGAATGCCGATCGGCAGCCCGAGCGCGATGGCCACTCCCAGGGAGACGGCGACGAGGTAGAGGTGCTCGAGGGTCAACGTGATGAGTTCGCGCCCGGAGTGGGGCAGCGCAGTGGGCTGCGATCGCCCGAGAAACGTGGCGGCGACCTCCGCGAACGGCCGGCCCTCGAGATCGGCGAGGGCATTGAGGCGCGCCATGGTCGTCGTGTCGATCCGGCCGACCAGGTGGTGTTCGAGCTGCTCCCATGTCCTCGGAAAGCGCTCCCGCACGGAGCGGCGGGCCAGCAACACCGCCGCGTAGTCCGGGAAAAATCCCCGATCGTCGCGGAGCAGGACGAGATCGAGCCGGGCCAGCTGGCCATCGGTTGAGAAGATGTCGATCATGTCGACGCGGCCGCTCGTCAGGGCGGTATACGTCAGCGCGTGCTCCATGATGCGAACATCGGCGAGCTGCAGACCGTAGTGACGGCGCAGCCCCGGCCATCCGTCTTCGCGCTCCAGGAATCCGGGGTCGAACGCCGCGGTGAGCTGGGGGTGCGGGCGCACGTCGCTGATGGTCTGGAGGCCGAGCCGGGTGGCCGTCTCGCGGCGAACGGCCAGCGCGTAGGTATTGTTGAACCCGAGGGGGTCGCTGACGATGAGGCCCAATAACCCCAGTCGCTCGCGCAGCGCGGACAGCGACGTGACCGCCGCGTCCTTGAGAATCGCCTGACTGATCGTCCCCGTGTACTCGGGGTACACGTCGATGTCCCCGTTTGCCAGGGCTCCATAGACGATCCCCGTTCCCCCGAGACCCAGCTTCCGGGCCGCCCTCGCTTCACCTGCCTCGTCGATGATTTGAGCGGCGATCTCGGCGAGGATGTAGCTCTCGGTGAACGACTTCGATCCCACCCCGATGGTTGGCGCCTTGCTCCCCGCCTCAGCGCATGCGAGCAGCGCGGCCAGCGCGCCGCCTACGATCGTGGATCCCCGTCGCCAGCGAGGCAGCATGTCACAGGTATCGCGTCATGTCGGCCGGTGGCGTCTGGGCGCGCAGGAATTCGGCGACAAACGGGTCCGCGGGGCGCAGGGCGAGGTCCGCGAAGCTGCCCTGCTGCACCACGCGGCCGGCGTCCAGCACCGAGATGCTGGATCCGAAGATGAAGGCTTCGCGAACGTCGTGGGTGACGAGGATGACGGTCTTGCCCAACTCCCGGAAGATCTCGACGAGCTGTCGTTGGAGCTCCGCGCGAGTGATCGGGTCCAGGGCGCCGAGGGGCTCGTCCAAGAGCAGTACCGAGGGGTCGAGCATCAGGGCGCGCATCAAGCTGACGCGCTGACGCTGGCCGCCGCTGAGCTGTGCCGGATAAGAATCCATGAGCGAGCGGTCCAGGCCGACCAGCTCGACCAGGTCGGCCAGTCGAGCGAGCTGTCGCTCGGCGTCCCATCCCTGGGCCCGGGCGGGCAGCACGACGTTCTGCCCCGCCGTGAGGTGCGGATAGAGCGCGCCCTCCTGGACGACGTAGCCGATGGGGAGTCTCTCGTTCCCCCCGACGATGACCTGGCCCGTATCCGGCTGGAGGAGACCGAGGATGAGGCGCAGAATGGTCGACTTGCCGGAGCCACTGGAGCCGAGGAGGACGTGCGTGTGGGCGGCCTCGACGACCAGGGTGACATCGCGCACCGCCGCGCGGCTGCCGAACGTCTTCGTCACGTTGCGGAGGGCGATCATCGCCACCGCGCGGCCGGGCTCGCGCTCAGCCGAACGCCCGACGCTCGGCGGCCAGCACCGTATTGGTCAGAAGCATGGCGATGGTGGTCGGACCCACACCGCCGAGACGGGGGGTGATCCACGAGGCGACCTCTCCCACCGATTCGTCGACATCGGGGACGAGCCGGCGGCCTTCCCACGTGATCCCTGCGCTCACGACGACCGCGCCCGGCTTCACCATGTCGGGCGTGATGATGCTTCTCTTCCCCGCTGCGGCGATGAGGATGTCCGCCTGGCGGGTGTAGTCGGCGAGGTTGGCGACGCCGGTATGGACCACCGTGACGGCGGCGTTCGCCTGCGGCTGTTTGAGGCTGAGCAGATTCGCCAGGGGACGTCCAATCGTCAGACCGCGCCCCACGATGACCGCGTGCCGGCCTTCGACCTTCACGCCGTAGTGGGCGAGAAGCGCCTGAATGCCCGCCGGGGTGCATGGGCGCGGTGCCTCGACGCCCATGACGAGCTTTCCGAGGTTGACCGGATGAAGACCATCGACGTCCTTGTCCGGATTGACCGCCATGAGGGCCCTGCCCTCGTCGAGGTGGCGGGGCAGCGGAAGCTGCACGAGGAACGCGTCGACGAGGGGGTCGCCGTTGAATGCGGCGATGGCCGCCTGAAGATCGGCCTGACTCACGTCGGTGGGGAGTTCCCGATGAAACGACGCCATCCCCACCTCGGCACAGTTGGCGTGCTTCCGTCGCACGTACGACGCGCTGTTCGGATCGTCGCCCACGAGAATGGTGCCGAGCCCCGGCACGACCCCGCGCACTCGGAGCGCGTCAACGCGGAACGTGAGGTCCCGCTTGACCTTCTCGAGGAATGCGGCGCCACCCAAGAGTTGTGCCGCCATTTCGCCTCCTCATGCAAGAACCTCGTTTCCGCGAGACGGGCTCTCTGCTGCGACACCGGCCCGCCCCGGAAAGTCTACCTCCGACCTCACCGACCGGGTCGCGATGCTCGCGAGGAGGCACCGTGGCACTACCCCTCGTCACGTGAACGGGTTACGGGTCGATTCCTCCGGGACATTTTGTTACATGCCGATTACGTCAGAAGCGTACCCTGTGGCCCCTGCTCGGGAGGCCACAAAGGCGGTGGAGGGATTCCAGATTGGCCGGTCTGTCAAGCCTCGTCTACTACGCCGCTAGGCGCACCCTGCTCCGGCTTCGCCGGCTGCGGCCAGGAGCTCGCGGAACGGCGGCTCGTACGCCTCGCTGTAGGTCGGGAAGGGGTGGACGAGGTCGGCCAGGACCTCGAGCGGCACCCGTGCTCGAATGGCCAGCGCCGCCTCACCAATGAGTTCTTCCACGTGCGAGCCGATGACCGACGCCCCCAACAGCACGCGCGCGCTCTTGTCAGCCACCAGCACCAGCAGACCCGTCGTGATCCCCGTCAGCAAGGCGCGCGCCGTCTGGCCCATCGGGAAGGCGGCCACCACCACGTCGTAGCCTTGCGCGCGGGCGGCGCTCGACGTCAGACCCACCGACGCCACCGCCGGGTCGGTGTAGACGCCGCGCGGGATGGCGCGGCCATCGGTGCGGGAGTCCTTGCCCAGCAGGTTTGCGGCGATGGTCCGGGCGTGGTAGTTCGCGGTGTGGGTGAAGAGGGCCGCGCCGGTGACATCACCGGCACCCCACAGGCTGGGCTGCCCTGCCACCCGGCAGTGATCGTCCACCACCAGGAAGCCTCGCGCGTCCAGCTCGACATCGAGCCGCTCGAGCCCGATGCCATCCGTGTTGGCCCGCTTGCCGATGGCGGCGATCACTCGCTCGACCGTCACCCCCGACCGGTCGTCCAAAGTGATGCGCGCCCCGGCCGAGGCGGGCTCGACGCTGATAGCATTCGCGCTCAGCCGCACGTCGACGCCGTCCTCCCGCAGGGCGGCCGCCAGAGCCTCGGCCACCGCCGGTTCCTCGCGGGAGAGGAGCTGCGCCGAGTGCTGGACGAGCGTCACACGGGAGCCGAAGCGGGCGAGCACCTGCGCCATCTCGCAACCCACGGGCCCGCCACCGATGATGACCGCCGATGCCGGCAGTTCGTCCGTCGAGTAGAAATGTTCACTGCTCCAGAACGACACCGCGGCGATGCCGGGGATGTCGGGCGCCGGGGACCGGCTTCCGGTGGCGACGACGAGCTCGCTCCAGCCGATGCGCAGCTCGCCGGCCCTCAGGACGCCTGGGCCCTCGATCTGGCCGCGCGCCTTGATCACTCGAACGCCCTGCGCCTGGAGACGTTGCACGGCGGCGGCGTCCTGCCGGTGCTGGGCGACGACATCCCGGCGCGCCACGGCCGCGGCGTAGGCCTCGCGGTCGGTGCCGGGATCGAGCGGGCGGCCGGTGGCGCCGGCCATCACCGCGGCGCGCCGGATCCTGTGCCGCAGTTCCGCGGCCGTGAGCATGGCCTTGCTGGGCATGCAGGCGAAGTAGGGGCACTCTCCGCCCACCAACCGCTCCTCCACCAGTGCCACGCGCTTGCCGCCGGCCGCGAGCAGCGATGCGGTGTACTCGCCGGCCGAGCCGCCACCGAGAATCACGACGTCGTAGGTGTCCATGCCGTCAGGCTTAGCCCTTTCCCCGGAGTCACCACCGGGTGGGATACCATGGGTGCCAGTTCGCTGGTCGCCGGAGGGAGGCACCGATGGTCCCCGCACTCATTTTCTCGTCAGACTCTCACGTGTTCGAGCCGCCAGATCTGTGGACGACCCGGATCGACGCGGCCTTTCGCGATCGGGCACCCCGGATGCAGCGGATCAACGGCGTCGATCAGCTCGTGGTGGAACGGGACCAGATCGTCTCCGGTATCGGGCTCATCTCCAACGCCGGGGCCCGCTTCGAGGCGCCTGAGACCATCTCCGGCCAGGGGCGCTTCGAAGACGTCCACCGCGGCGGGTATGACCCCGGGCAGCACCTCGAGGACATGCAACTCGACGGGGTCGCCGGCGAGGTGCTGTATCCGTCCCAGGGCCTTTTCTACTTCAAAGTCGCCGACCCGGCGCTCATGTCGGCGATCTTCCGGGCCTACAACGACTGGCTGGCCGAGTTCTGCCGCGCGAATCCGGCGCGGCTCAAGGGCATCGCCATGGTCAACGTCGACGATGTCCGCGATGGCATCAAGCAACTGGAGCGCGCGGCTTCCATGGGCTTTGCCGGCGCGATGATCACCGAGTATCCCGCCGAGGACCGGCGCTACGACCTGCCGGAGTACGAGCCCTTCTGGGCGGCGGCCCAGGCGCTCGACCTGCCCCTCACCTTGCACACGGCCACGCGGCGGCAGGGCCGGATCCGCGGGGCGGGAGAGACGACCTTGCGCGACGCGAGCAGCCGCGCGACCAAGGCCTTCTATCCCGCGACCTCGATGTGCGACATGATCTTCTCGGGCGTCTTCGAGCGCTATCCCGGCCTCAAGCTGGTCATCGCGGAATTCGAGCTGGCCTGGGTCCCCCACGTGCTGTCCACCATGGACTACACGTACCGCGAACGCCACGAGGAGGCGCGCTACCGGTTCACGGACGCCATGCGTCCGAGCGACTTCTTCCACCGCAATGTCTTCCTGAGCTTTCAGGAGGACGCTATTGGCATTCGCCTGCGGGACGTGATCGGCGTCGACAACATGATGTGGGGCTCCGACTACCCGCACAGCGAGTCCACTTTTCCGCAATCCCGGACGATCCTGGCGGAGACCCTCGCCGGGGTGCCTGAGGACGAGCAGGCCAAGATCGCTGGTGGCAACACCGCGCGCCTGTACCACTTCGACGTGGCGCAGCTCGGCGGGAAACTCCTCCTTGGCGCCCCGTGATCCTTACCCGTTGCGGCTTGCCCATGCCGGGCCCTTCGCCTAGCCTTTCGTCGATCGCTTCACGCTGGTCGAGCCTGTGATGAAGACCAGGAGCCAGGCCGTGCAAATCTACTCGCTGTCGTCAGGACGGCGGCTGTAGGCCCATGCGCGCAGCCGTCATGCGAAGCCAGAAGCTCGTCGTCGCCGATGTCCCCATTCCGGAGCCTGGCTCGGGTGAGGTGCTCGTCAAGACGCTCGCCTGTGGGATCTGCGGCTCCGACCTTCACGCCCTGAGGCACGCCGAGAAGCTCGTCGAGGCCTCCCGCCTCGCGGGAAGCGCATTCACCATGGATCTGAGCCGCGACGTCGTCATGGGGCACGAGTTCTGCGCGGAGATCGTCGAGCACGGACCGGGCACGACCCGAGCCCTCCCGGCCGGGACCCGCGTCTGCTCACGACCCACGCTCGTTCGCCCGGATGGGATCCGCACCGTTGGCTACTCGAACGACGCCCCCGGCGGCTACGGCGAGTACATGCGCCTCACCGAGGCCCTGCTTCTCGAGGTCCCCGCCGGGCTCGCCACCGAACAGGCGGCGCTCACCGAACCGATGGCGGTCGGCCTTCACGCGGTCAACAAGGCCCGGCTGGAGCCGGACGATGCGCCGCTCGTCATCGGCTGCGGTCCGGTTGGGCTCGCGGTGATCGCGGCGCTGCGCCTGAAGAACGTGCGCCCGATCGTGGCTGCCGACTTCTCGCCGCGCCGGCGCGCGCTGGCCGCCGCCGTCGGTGCCGACGTGATCGTCGACCCGGCGGAGCGGACCCCCTGGCAGAGCTGGCGCGAGGTCGCCGCCTGGCGCGACGCGAGCCGCGCGCCGCGACTGCCGCCGTGGGTGCCCGGCCCACCGCTGCGTCCCGCCGTGGTCTTCGAATGCGTCGGCGTCCCCGGCGTGCTCGATCAGATCATGGCGGCGTCGCCCCGCGGCGCGCGGATCGTGGTGGTCGGCGTCTGCATGGAGCAGGACGCGATCCACCCGATGTTCGGCATCACCAAAGAGCTGGCCCTGCAGTTCGTCCTCGGCTACACGCCTGAGGAGTTCGCGGCGACCCTCCGCCACTTCGCCGAAGGCGCAATCGGCACCGCGCCGCTGGTCACCGGGAAAGTCGGCGTCGACGGCGTGGCGCCGGCATTCGAGGAACTCAGCTCACCGGAGCGCCACGTGAAGATCCTGGTCGAGCCCTGGCGGAGCGAGGAGCGCGTCTGACTGGCGACCACCGCCATGGATGACGGTCGTGGGTGTATGTCGATGGGGCGATTCCTGGTCGCGCTCCTGCTCATGGTGGCGATCGCCACGGGCGCGATGCTGCCCGCCGCGCCCGCGTCGGGGTCCGGGAAGACCGGGGCAAAGCCGGCACCTCCCGAGGTGATCGCCGAGCTTCGACTCTCGGTCGAGCGCGCCCGGCAGCGCTTCGAGGCGCGAGACGCCAGCGGGGTGCTGGCATCGGTCTCCGAGCAATATCGGAGCGAGGGGATCACCAAGCCGGTCATCCGCCAGCAGCTCCTCGCGATGTTCGCGCTCTACGACGAAATGCGCGCCCGCGTGGCGATCGACCAGGTGCGATTGGTCGATGGTGGCGCGTGGCTGTACACCAGTGGTGAAGTATCCGGCCATCTCCCGCTCGTCGGGTGGGTGCCGATCCTGACCTGGCAGAATCAGCCGGAGGTGGCCAGACGCGAGGGGTCGGCCTGGCGGCTCTTTGGCTTCCAGAACTGAGGCCCGCGGGCAGACTGCCAAGGCCGTGTCGCGGTGATGAAGGAGCGAGCGAATGCGTGCCGTGCTCTGCCGTGCGTGGGCCCACGGAAAGGTCGTCGTCGTCCCCCAGTTGCCGGCGAGGTAAACCAGGAGCGGCAAGCGATGAGCATCCAGGTCCGGGAACACAGCCAGCACGTCGCCATCGTGACCCTCGATAACCAGCCCCGCCTGAACGCCATGTCGCGGCAGATGCTGGCGGAGCTGGCCCGGCTCTGGGACGATTTCGAGCGCGCGAGCTATCGCTGCATCGTCCTCACCGGGGCCGGCGAGCGCGCGTTCACCGCCGGCGCGGACATGAGCGGCGATCTTTCCGCCTCGCCGGAGACGGCCCGGATCGTCAACGCCGCCTTGCTCAAGCATCGCGCGTACTCGAAGCCGATCGTGGCCGCCGTCAACGGCGATTGCGCGGGAGGCGGCCTGGAGCTGCTCCTCGCCACCGATGTTCGCGCGGCCGCCCCCCACGCCCGCTTCGGACTGCCCGAAGTGCGGTGGGCGATCTATCCGTTCGGGGGCGCGACCGTCAAGCTCATCCAGCAGATCGGTCACGTCCATGCCATGGAGCTGTTGCTGACCGGTAAGCTCATCGACGCGGCGGAGGCGGCGCGCCTGGGGCTCGTCAATCGCGTGGTGCCGGCGGAGGGGCTCATGGCCTGGGCGCTCGAGACGGCCGAGCTGATTGCCGCCAACAGCCCCGCCGCCGTGCAGGCGGTGAAGCGGCAGATCAGCGCCACGATCGCCGAGCACGCGCTGTCGCGCGAGGCCCTGGAGCAGGAGCTGGGCGACCGGGTACGGGCCAGCTCGGACTTCGAGGAAGGCGTGTCCGCGTTCCGCGAGAAGCGCCGACCGCGCTATCCATGAGAGGGGACTAGCAAGCGCGCGACAAAGAGCTGCTCCACCGACCTGACGAGCCCCATCGCCGCGATGATGACGATGAATCCCACCAGGGAGCGAACGAGCATCATCTTGCGGCCGAAGCGATCGGCCAGGCGGCCGAAGACCGGCGACAGGACTCCCGAGATCGCCGGGGTCACCGCCGACAGCACACCCGACCACAGCGCGATGCCGCCGGGATCCGTCACCCCTAGCTCGCGGATGTACAGCGGCAGGAAGGGCGAGAAGAACTGGAAACCGACGAAGGCGACGAAGACGATCAGGGTCAGGGCCCAGACGTTGCGCTGCCAGCCCTCCGGCCGGGGGAGTTTCATGCGCCCATGGCGTGGCGCTCCTGCGCGAGCATTTCGGCCAGCCGGAACTTCTGCACCTTGCCGGTCCCGGTGACCGGAAGCTCGTCCCGCCGCATCAGGCGAAACTCCTGCGGAACCTTGTACGCCGCCAGAGCCCGCTGGCAGAAGGTCCGCAGCGCGTCGGGCTCGGCGTGGTGGCCCTCTTTGAGCACGATCACCGCGGCGAGGATTTCCTCCTTCCGCGGATCTGGCAATCCGACCACGTACGTCTGCTCGACGGCGGGATGGCCCAACAGCACTTCCTCGACCTCGAGGGGCGCGACATTGATCCCACCCGTCTTCACCATCTCTTTGCTGCGACCGCGAAATCTGAGTCGACCGTCGTCGCCGATGAAGCCGAGGTCACCGGTCACCAGGAAGCCGTCTTCGAAGGCGGCCGCATTCTTCTCGGCATCCTTGTAGTAGCCGGGGGTCAGGTAGCCACGGACGAGAATCTCGCCGACGTCGCCGGACGGCAGCGGGCGCCGCGTCTGGCGATCGACGATGCGAATCTCCATGCCCGGCAGCGCGAAGCCGACCGTGGCCAGGCGCACGTCGGCCGGATCGTGGGCGTCGGTGACGGCGCAGTTGCCGTAACACTCGGTCAGGCCGTAGACGTTGCAGATCTCCCGTGCGCCGAGGTCCATCACCATCTGGATCGCCGATGGCGAACCGATGGCGGCGCCGGTGCGCAGCGAGGACAGATCGCGTCGAGAGCGGTCGGGATGCTCGGTGAGGGCGAGCGCGATGGTGGGCGTGCCGTAGTAGACCGTGCAGCGCTCGCGCTCGATCAGGGCAAGGGCCCCGGCGGGGTCGAGAGAGTCCTGCAGCACGATGGTGCCGCCGTGGGTCATCACCGCCAGCAGCGCGTTCGCGCAGCCGAAGCTCCAGAACAGCGAGATGCCCATCCACATGCGGTCATCGGGGGTCAGGTGCTGGCGCTCGCCGATGTTCCACATGTTCTCGATGAGCCCGCGATGCTGGAGCTGAACGCCTTTGGGCGTCGAGGTGGTCCCGGAGGTGTACAGCATGTACGCGACGCCTTCTGGCGTGACCCTGCCCTGAATGGCATCGAGCTCGCTGTCGCCGACGGTCGAGCCCAGGTCCCACACATCGTCGAGCGCCATCAGCGCGCTGCGCTGTGCCCTGCCGCCGACCGGCGAGCCGGCACCTCCGTCGACCACGAGGTGGCGGAGCTTCGGCAAGCGCGCCGAGCCCGGGCTGCCCAGCTCAGTGAGCATGGCGAGGTAGTCCTGCCCGGCGAAGCGATCGATGGCGATGAGCGCCGCAGCATCGCCATGATCGAGCACGTACTCGAGCTCCCTGGGCCGCGACCACGTACTGATGGGCACCAGGGTGGCCCCCAGGAGCGTCACCGCGAAGTCGATCAACAGCCACCCCGGGCGATTGCTCATCAGCAGAGCAACTCTGTCGCCCTCTCGGACGCCGAGTCGGAAGAGACCCTTGGCGAGTTGCCGGACGCGGGCGCGGGTCTCGGCATAGCTCAGGCGGGCGCCGCCACTCACGATGAACTCACGCGCCGGATCGCGCGTGGCGATCTCGTCGAGTAGATCGGGCAGAGTCCGGCTGCGCGGCGGGTCCACCAGCGCATCATAGGGCACCCGCCGCGCGGGGGGGAGCCGGCTGAGGGCCCGAGGTGTTGCTCCGGGTGCGCTGGGCGCGTGCTGCGCTCGGCTTCTCCTCGGGTGTCTGTCCTTCCGCGCTAGCCCCGAGGGGGCGGTGAGAGGTCGAGACCGGGCGGGCGCGGGAGATCAGGCCGTTGCGCGAAGAGGCGTCCCCAGGCGGTCCGCGCGACGCGATCCGCCTCGGCGAGGATCGTCGGCTCGTCCAATGTCAGGATGCGGCCGTCGCGCATCAGCCAGCAGCCGTCCACCATGACCGCTTCGACATCGCTGGCCTGGCCCTGGTGGACGAGGCAGGAGACGACCCGTAGGGCGGGCGTCAGATGGGGTTTTCGTAGATCCACGAGGATCAGATCGGCCCGGTTGCCGGGCGCCAACCAGCCACCGTCGGCGATGCCGAGCGCGCGGTAGCCGTTGCGCGTGGCCCAGGTCAGCACGTCTTCGGGCGTCGGATGGCGACCGTCCTCGCGCCGGACCCGCTCCATGAAGAGCGCGGTCCGCATGACCTCGATCATGTCTTCGGCCATGTTGTCGGTGCCGAGCGCGATGAGGCAGCCGGCCCGCTCCAGCTCGTGGGCGCGCGGCGCGAGGCCCCGCCGGGCAGCGATGGCCGAGTTGAAGGCCACGGCGGCGCGCGCGGCTCCGAGGACCTGCTCTTCCCCCGCGGTCATGCACCGGCAGTGGGCGGCCACGAGCCGATCCGACAGAAAGCCGGCGCGCGCGAGATACTCGGTGGGCGGGACCCCACGCTGCTCGCGCACCGCCGCGACCTCGCCCCACAGCTGGTTGAGATGGATCGTCGCCAGCACGCCGAGCTCCGACTGGAGTGCTCGCAGGCGCTCCAGCAGTCCGGGAGAACACATGTCAGGAGCCCAGGCGGCCAGCCCGATGACGAGGCGACCGTCATCCGTGCCGTGCCAGTGCGCGTGCAGCGCGGCGATCCGCGCCAGGCCCGCCTCGGCGAGCGCGGGATCGATCTCGAACGGCCCGGGCTGACCGATCGACGCGTGAGCGCGGTCCCAGGCGCGCTCGCAGAGGACGAGGCGCAGGCCGGTCTCGCGGAGGGCGCCGGCGTAGGACTCGATACCCGTCCCCTCCTCGAGCACCAGCGTGGTTCCGCTCCGGATCGCCTCGAGCGCCCCCAGCAGGACCATGATCCGCTCTTCGTCGGCGGTGATCGTCGGCAAGGGAAGGGGGGCGAGACCCCCCGTGAACGGTGGCGTGTGCGACGGCGAGAGGTCCTCGTAGATGCCGCGCGCCAAGGTGCGTGCGAGATGCGTGTGCGCGTTCGCGAAGCCAGGCAGGATCGCGCGCCCCCGCCCGTCGACGCGGACGGCGTCCGGGTAGCGCGCGTGCATCTCGGCGGTTGGTCCCAGAGCGGCGATGCGCCGGCCGGTCACGACCAGCGCGGCGCCGTAGTGGATCGAGCCACTCTCGTCGGCGGTGACGATCGTCGTGTCGTGGATGACAATGGCCGGCTCGCTCATCGCGTCATTGCGCTCCGATGCGGCGCAGCACTGGCGACGCGTTTGGCAGGAGCGGCTCGTCGGCGACGGCCACCGCCGCGCGGAGTGCCGCGGCGGCCGCCTCGGCCTCGGAGCCCGACCTCGCGTGGACGATCGCGAGGGGCTGGTCGGAGCCCACCATGTCCCCCGGTCCGCGCACGTCGGCCAACCCCACCGCCGGATCGATGGCATCCTCCGCGCGCTGCCGGATGCCGCCCAGCCACGCCACGATCAGGCCGAGCATGCGCGTGTCCACGCGTTCGATGACGCCAGGGCGATTGGGCGCGACGGGGATTCGCACGGGCGCGGTCGGGAAGTGCCGCTCGGGGCATTCGACCACGTCGCGCGGCCCGCCCAGCGCCGCGACCATGCGCGCGAACCGCTCCGTCGCGGCGCCCGAGGCGAGGGCCCGCTCCACCGCGCGGGAGGCCTCAATGGCGTCACCGGCCGCACCACCCAGGACGAGCAGCTCGCTGGCCAGCGCGGTCGTCACCGCGTGGAGCCGAGCTTCACGGCGCCGGCCAGTCAGGAAGTCGATCGCCTCGCGGACCTCGAGCGCGTTGCCCACGTCGTGGCCGAGGGCCTGGTTCATGTCGGTCAGCAGCGCGAGCGTCGGGAGCCCCGCGCCCCCGGCAACCTCGACCAGGCTCTCGGCCAGCGCGCGTGCAGTATCGAGTGACAGCAGGAGCGCACCGGAGCCGACTTTGACGTCCATCACGAGTGCGTCCAGCCCGGCCGCCAGTTTTTTCGACAAGATCGACGCGGTGATGAGCGGAAGCGAATCGGCGGTGGCCGTGACGTCGCGGATCGCGTAGAGCCGTCGGTCGGCGGGCGCGAGCTCCGCCGTCGGCCCCACGATGGCACAGCCGGCGGCGCCCACCGCGGCGCGGAATTTGACCACGTCCGGGGCGGTGTCGTAGCCGGGAATGCTGTCGAGTTTGTCGAGCGTACCTCCCGTGTGGCCGAGGCCGCGGCCAGAGATCATCGGCACGAAGCCTCCGCAGGCCGCCACCACCGGGGCCAGGATCAGGCTGACCTTGTCGCCGACGCCACCGGTGGAATGCTTGTCGAGGATGGGGCCGCCGAGGTCGGCCTCTGACCAGTCGAGAGCGGCGCCCGAACGGGTCATCGCCCCGGTGAGCGCCACGCACTCCGCGCGCGTCATGCCGCGGAAGAACACCGCCATGGCGAAGGCAGCGACCTGGGCGTCGCTCACCGAGCCGTCTACGATCCCCGCCACGAGGCCGGCAATCTCTTCTTCCGTCAAGGTCGCGCCGTCGCGTTTGCGGCGGATCAGTTCGCTCGGCGCCGCGCGAATCTTCACACGCCCTCGAACACGTCCGCCCACTCTTCCAGCATCTCGGCATGGCCGTAGCGGACCGTGAGGCCGATGTGGTGGAATCCGGCCCTGGCCAACTCCCGGAGCTGCTCCTGCACCTCGGCCTTGGGTCCGGTGAAGGTGGTCGCCCGAATCAGATCCGCGGTGCAGATGGCGTGCTCCTCCGGCCGTAGGAACATGAGGTGCCCGCGGTGATTCTGCAAGTAGCGCGCATCCGCTGGCTCATAGGCGCGATAGATCTCCCCATAGCGCTCGAGCAGCGGCGACAGATGCGGCGGGATGGGACGCCCCAGATCGCCGAACTGCTCGCGCTCCACCAGGCTGTGCAGCGCGATGGTGGCGGTCGGCCCCGCCTGCGCCTTGGCTCGCGGGCTGTCGACGGCTTCGCCAGCCGTCAGGACGCATCCGGCGATGGCGGCCGTCGCACGGAGCCCGGCCGGATCTCCCCTGACCTCACGCCAGGCGGCCTGCATGTCGGCGAGGGCGGCCTTAGCGTGGCCCACGCTGGCCGTGGCATGGATCCACCCCGCCCCGAGCTTGGCGGTGAGCCGACGTCCACGCGGCCCCGTCGCCGCGATGTGCACGGGGATCGGGTCCTCGATGTTGATGGCGCCCACCTCGGGATTGAGGAAGCGGATCTTCCGACGCTTCTCCTCAAAGACCCACTCCACCGTCTCGCCCGCCAGCAGCCCGCGTACGACCCGGAGGTATTCCTCCATGTCCCTGAGCGTGACGGGACCCAACCCCATCGTGCGGCGCGCCGTGAAGCCCGTGGAGATGCCGAAGTCGATCCGTCCCGGCGCCAGCGCGTTCAGGCTGGCTAGCCCGCTCGCGGTCACCGGCGCGATGCGATTCGACGGGATCAACACGCCCGTGCCCAGGCGGATCACCGACGTCTGCAAGGCCGCGGCGGCCATCGACACGAAGAGCTCGGAGTTGAGGAGCTGGGTGTCGTAGAACCAGGCACGGCGGTACCCCAGCGCCTCCGCGCGCTTCACGACCTTCCAGGAATCCGCGGCGGGGGCGAGGAAAATTCCGAAGTCCATGGCGTCTCTCCCGGGTGACCGCGCTAGAACACGGGCGTCACGTGGATCGCCCGAGCGTGTTGGGCCCGAAAGCCAGCGGCAGGAGCTCGCCCAGGGTGGTGCTGGCTCGCACACCCTCCGGCCCGCAGAGATGCACGCGCGCGTCTGGACGCGTGAACTCGGCGAGCTGCTGACGGCAGCGCCCGCAGGGCGAGCAGAGCTCTGTCCCCTCGGTCACGACCACGACCTCGACGATCTCCCGGTCACCCGCGGCAACCATGGCGCCGATAGCGGTCGACTCGGCGCACTGGCCGACAGGATACGCCGCGTTCTCCACGTTGCAGCCGGCATAGAGCCGGCCGCTGGCCGCCCGAAGGCTCGCGCCGACCCGGAAGTGAGAGTAGGGCGCGTGGGCGTTCGCGAGAGCGCGCCGGGCCAGATCCAGCATCGCGCCGAGCTGGGCGGGAGCGCCCGCTGCTCCTTCCGCCGACCGCCCCCCAGGCTCAACGGCACTCATCGCCCTTCCTTGACGTAGGGGACGCCGATGGCCCGCGGGGCCACCGCGCGTCCAACGAATCCGGCCAGCAAGCATACCGTCAGCACGTACGGAATGGCCTGAATCAGCTGGACCGGCACGATGCCCACCAGCGGCAGCGGAGTCCCCTGCAGGCGAACCTGGACGGCGTCGGCAAACGCGAAGAGGAGGCAGGCGAGGAGCGTCGGCAGCGGACGCCATTGTCCGAAGATCAACGCGGCCAGGGCGAGGTAGCCCTTGCCCGCCGACATGTCGCGGATGAAGGACGCATGATGTGCGGTCGACAGGTACGCTCCCGAGATGCCGCAGAGGACGCCGCTCGCCACCAGGGCCTGATAGCGCGTGGCGCGGACCGAGATGCCGGCGGTGTCGACGGCCCCCGGGCTCTCGCCGACGGCGCGCAGCCGCAGACCGAAGCGCGTCCGGTACACGAGCCACGTTGCGATGGGGACAGCCGCGGCCGCCGCGTAGACGAGCAGATTGTGGCCGCTGATGACCTCGCTGTAGATCGGACCGATTCCCGGTACCGCGGCCAGCGCCGCGGCTCCCGGCAGATCGATGGGCAGGAAGCGCGCGGCCGGGGCCAGGAGCGGAGTCTGGCCGCCCTCATGGAACCAAGCGTAGCCCAGCACGACCGTCAGCCCCGACACCGTGATGTTGAGCGCCATACCCGACACGACCTGGTTGCCGGCATGCGTGATGCAGGCGAAGCCGTGCACCAAGGCGAACAGGATCGACGCGGCGATCGCGGCCCCCAGACCGACCCAGGCCGAGCCGGTCACCGCCGCCGTCGTCGCCGCCGCGAACGCCGAGCTCAGCATCTTCCCCTCGAGGCCGATGTCGACGACGCCGGATCGCTCGGCGAAGAGCCCGCCGAGTGCCGCCAGCACCAGCGGGGTAGCGCCCCGCGCCGTCGCGTCGGCGAGGAGCATCAGGATCAGGAACCCTTCCGCGATCACTGGCGCCTTACCCTGCCACGCGTGCCGTCCGGCGAAACAGCGACTCGAGGGGCGCGCGGAGCGCGTGCTCGAGGGCACCGCACACGAGGATGATCAGCCCCTGGATGACCACCACCATGTCGCGGGTGAGCTTCGGCATGTCGAACGACAGCTCGGACCCCCCTTGATAGAGAGCGCCGAATAGGATGGCGGACAGCGCGATCCCCAGTGGATGATTGCGCCCCATCAGCGCGACGGCAATGCCGACGTAGCCCGCTCCGCCGGGCATGTTGAGAAGCAGGCGGTGCTGGACGCCCATGACTTCGTTGAGGCTCATCAGTCCGGCCAGGGCCCCGGAGATCGACATGGCCACAATCACCGTCGACGCGGGCGAGATGCCTCCGTACACCGCCGCCGTCGCGTTGTGACCGAAGGCCCGCAGCTCGTAGCCCCAGCGCGTGTGCCAGAGGTAGAACCAGACCAGAACGCTCGCGGCCAGCGCGAACAGCGACGCAAGATTGAGCGGCGAGCGGCCGATCTCCCAGCCGAGCCATCGGAACACGTCGTGAAGCTGGGGAAGCCACGTGTTCGGATCGAATTCGCGGGTCTCTGGCGCCTGCTGACCCGGCTTGATGAGGACATTGACCATGAGGTACGTCATGACCGCCGAGGCGATGAAGTTGAACATGATCGTCGTGATGACGATGTGGCTGCCGCGCCGGGCCTGGAGCCAGCCCGGCACGAATGCCCACGCCGCGCCGGCGGCCCCGGCCACGATGATGGCGACCGGGACGACCAGCACCGTCGGCCAGCGCCCGGCCCCCAGACAGAGAAGCGCCACCCCGAGGCCGCCCAAGTACGCCTGGCCTTCGGCCCCGATGTTGAAGAGACCGCCGTGGAACGCCACAGCAACCGCCAGGCCGGTGAAGACGAAGTTGGTCGCGTAGTAGAGCGTATAGCCAAGGGCCTCGGCATCGCCAAACGCGCCCACGGCCAAGATCCGGAGCGCACGCGCGGGGCTTTCGCCAACCAGGAGCACCACCAGGGCTGACAGCAGCAGCGCGAGGGCGAGGTTGATCGCCGGCAGCAGCGCCGGAACGACCCAGTGAAGCCGGGCGCGAATCCACAACGACCCGTTCACCTCGCTGCGCCTCCGAATGCCCGCCACCGCGGCGCCCTTAGCGGGAGAGTAACCCAGGGGCGCGCGAGGAATCGCCCTCGAACGCGCGGATCCGACGCAACTCCGGGAAGAGGACCATCCACAGCACCGCGACGGCGATCGTACCGATCCCGCCGATCAGCACTGCGGGGACCGGGCCGAAGAGCGCGGCCACCAGGCCCGACTCGAACGCCCCGAGCTGGTTCGAGGTGCCGGTGAACAGCGAGTGCACCGCGCTGACGCGGCCGCGCATTGCGTCCGGCGTGCGGATCTGCCTGCCCGACGATCAAGGTCAGAGCGATCATCGGCGCGAACTCTGCGAGGCCGACCAGCCCGAGGTCCAGGGCGCTGCCGGTCAGCGCGTAGAGCTGCCAGCCCACCGCGACGGCCAGCATCTGCGACCCCACGTTGGTCAGCACCCGACAAGACCACAGGAAGGCGAACGGCGGGTGACGCAGGAGCGCCGCGGATGACTCGGGGTCCCGGTCCAAGCGGACCGGCTATGACCGTGGTGATGCCGGCTCCAGGTCGGTCAGGAGCTGGGCCGTCGTGCGCACGCCCTGGAAGAGATGATCAAGCCTCAAGTGTTCGTTGGGGCTGTGTTGGCGGTTGTTCGCGTTGGCGTAGGGCACCAGCAAGGTCGGCAGCTGCAAGATATCGGTGAAGGCCCAGATCGGCACGCTGCCGCCGAGCGTCGGCATGAGCACCGCGCGCTCACCGCGGTGGGCTCGCTCGATGGCCGCGGTGATCTGGCGGCTGATGGGCAAATCGAGCGGTGTCTTGGCCGGGTCGTATCCGCCCTTGTCGACCACGCGGATGGCGCGTCCGCGCAGCTCGTCGGACAGCGGGGCGTCGGGCCCCTCGAGAACGGTCATTCCCTGCCCGCGGATGTGGTCGATGAGCCGCCGGTAGACTTTGTCCCACCGCTGGTTCTTCACCATCCGGATGTCGATGGCCACCGTGGCGCGATGGGGGATGATGGTGTTGGCCTCGGCGCCGACGAATCCGCTGGAGAGCCCGCGGATGGTCAAGGTCGGGTGAAACATGATGCGGTCGAGATAGTCGTCAGGCAGGCGGACGCCGAGCTCCTTCTCGAGGGCCGGTAGATCGAGGGGAATCTCCGCCATCATCTGGCGTTCGGCCGGCGTCGGCCTGACCACGTCTTCCTCGAAGCCTTCGATGAGCGGCTCCCCGTCTGGGGTCGCCATGGAGGCGAGCAGCCCGTTGAGCTTCCACGCCGGGTTGAAGACGGCGAAGTTGCCCGAATGCAGGTCGCGCCGGGCCCCCTCGATGACCAGCTCGATTTTCATCACGCCGCGCGCGCCCCCGGTGATGGTGGGGCGCCCGCTCGCATGCTTGGGACCGTCGGTCACGATGACCACGTCGGCGGCGAGCAGATCGCGATGCGCCTCGGTGAAGGGGCCGAAGAATGGGCTGCCGATCTCTTCCTCACCGTCGAAGATGAACTTTACGTTGACCGCCGGCGCCAGCCCCGACGCGTCCATCAGCTCCAGCGCGTTGAGATGACACCAGATCGGCCCCTTGTCGTCGGAGGCCCCACGCGCATGGAGCAGGAGGCCGTCCAGCTCGTCGTCGCCGACGCCGCTGAGTTCGAGGGGTGGAGCCCCCGCCTCGGCGAGCCCACGGCGGAAGACGGGTTCGATCGGGTTCGGCTGCAGCCAGCCCTTCGGCGGAATGGGCTTGGTGTCGTAGTGGCAGTAGATGAGCACGGTGCGCGTGGCGCCCGGCATGCGGCGCTCGCCGAACACCGCCGGGTTGCCGCCGGTCTCGAGGACGCGCCCATGGAGGCCGCGCGCCTGCATGGCGGCCGCCAACCACTCGCCGGTGGCGCGAACCTTGTCTGGCTCCTGACTGACGGAGTTGAGACGGAGGAAGGCGGTGAAGCCTTCGACAATGGAGCGGCGGCGAGACGCGAGCAATTGATCGAACGCGGTCCAGTCGGTCATGGAGCGAAGATACCACTGGACTCTGCCGCCCTTCGGATCACCGTCAGCGTGTCGGGTCCGCGCGGCGCGGTCCTTTCCCATGACATCAAGACCCACGCGGTGATCACGCCTTCGCGGCCGACGACGCCCAGGGGATGGTGGCCATGATCTCGAGCGAGGCGTTGCCATGCACCATCGGGTTCGCCTCGCCGAGGCCGTAAACCCCTGCGTCATTCCAGATCCGCGCCAGCATGGGCCGGCGCGAGCCTTGACCGGGTTCGAGCGGACGTCCATAGTGGCTCAGCGCTGGCAAGGAGGTGCCTCGTGAAGTTCGGTCTCTATAGCTCGATCGCCAGCCCCCCGCGGGGTGAGCATCTGGACCGATGTGTGGACGAAGTCATCGCCGAAGCGCAACTGGCCGAGGCGAGCGGCTTCGATTCCTGTTTCTTCGGCGAGCACCATCAGGACAAGGACGGGTTCCTGCCCTCGCCGCTCATCGTGGCCACCGCGGTGGCCGCTCGCACGAGCCGCTTGCGCGTGGGGACTTCTGTCATCCTGCTGCCGTTGCACCATCCGGTTCGCGTGGCCGAGGACGTGATTACGCTCGACATCGTCTCCAAGGGGCGCGTCATCCTGGGGGTGGGCATCGGCTATCAGCCGGCCGACTTTCGCGCCTTCGCCGTGCCGATGGAGCATCGCCTGGCACTCTTCGAGGAAGGTGTGGAGATCATGCGCCAGTGCTGGACGGGGGAAGCGTTCTCCTTCAAGGGACGGCACTACGCGCTCGACGATGTGCAGATCCGGCCGCGCCCGTTCCAGCAGCCGTCGCCGCCGCTGTGGATCGGCGGCAGTGTCCCAGCGGCCGCGCGCCGGGCCGGCCGCCTCGCCGACGCCTTTGTGGGCACACCCAGCACCAATCTGGAGAACACGCGGAGCCTGGCTGACGCTTACACGCAAGCGGCCCGGCTGGCCGGGCGGCCGCCCCAGGTGGTCCTCATGCGCGATGCCTGGGTCGCGGCCACCCGAGCCGAAGCCGAGGCGGTGTACGGACCGGAGGTCATGGTCGCCTACCAGTATTACTGGCAGAACCGCCTGGCGGAATTCCGCAATATCCCGGCCGACACGGAGTTCACCCTGGACAATCTCGCCCCCGATCGCCTCATCCTCGGCGATCCCCAGACGTGCGTGCGCGAGTTCCGCCGCTGGCAGGAGGCCACGGGGGCGAGCTACTGTCTCCTCCGCCTGCGCCATGCCCACTCTGGGGGGCCGGCCCACGACAAGATCATGCACGCCATCAAGCTGTTCGGCGACCGCGTGTTGCCGTACTGCTCCTGAGCGAGGATCGAGACGATGCGATTCGGCTGGTTGACCCTGGGCCTCTCGGAGTCGGCCGAGGGAGATTTCGCGGCGATTCACGACGTGGTTGCCCAGGCGTGCTTCGCGGAGACGGCCGGCTTCGACGGCATCTGGCTGACCGAGCACAACTTCACGGGCGAGAGCGTGTACTGCGATCCCATTCCGCTCGCCAGCGTGGTGGCGGCGCGCACCTCGCGGATCCGGATTGGCTTCGCCGTGCTCCAGCTCGCTCTGCGCCATCCGATCCGCCTCGCCACGGAACTGGCGCTCCTGGACAACCTCTCGGGCGGCCGCCTCGATGTCGGCGTGGGGCACGGGACCAACTACAACGAGTACGAGTTCGTGGGGTACGGGTTGCGCAGCGACGACAGCCGGGAGCGGATGGACGAGACGCTCGAGATCATGGTTCGCGCCTGGACGGAGGCGCCGCTCGTCCACGAAGGGAAGTTCTACCAGCTCCGGTTGCCCGAGCTTCGGCCGCGCCCGCGGCAGCGGCCACACCCGCCGATCTGGTACAGCGCGTCGTCAGCGGGCTCGGTCCGCGAGTATGGCCGGCGGCGCGCGCCGCTCTTGATGGCGCGCATCCCCCTGGCCCGCGTTCCTGAGCGGCTCGCGCTCTACGAGGCCGGGCTCGCCGAGAGCGGCCTCAGCGCGGCGGCGCAGCAGGGGCTGCGCGAACAGGCGGCCGTCTGGCGTTTTGCCCACGTCGCGGAGAGCCAGGCCCAAGCCGAGGACGAGCTGGCGGCAGCGCTCCGAAAGACGCGCCACCACATGGTCCACGCGCGGGCCACCCACAATCCGGCCGATTTCCGGCTCGATCCCGCCCGGGTCAATCCGTGGAACGATCCGCGGGTTTCCGACGAGGATGGCGTGCGCTACTCGCTCCAGACCGCCGCGCTCTACGGAACGGCCGAGCGCGTCGCCGAGCAGGTGGCCGAGCTACGCGACGCCGGCGCGCGTCACGTGCTGTGCCAGATGAGCTGCGGCTACCTGCCGCACGCCGCCATCATGGAGTCGATGCGGCGCTTCGGCCAGCACGTGATAACGCGGTTCGGCTGAGAGCGCCGACGCGATTCATCTGAACAGGGCTCGCGTCGGCGAGGGCCGCTTCATCATGGGGCTCGCGTCGGCGAGGGCCGCTTCATCCGGCCGGCGCTTCAGCCATGTTGCGGCTCGTTGAGCCGAGCCTCGGTACGATCGCTCGGCGATGTCCTGCCCCTTCGCGTGTGGCCGCGCGACTTGGCAGCTCGCCCCGACGCACTCATCACCCTGGCCCCGCCGGCACGCCCGCCATCATCAGCCCGATCGTCTGCTCGGTGGCCGCGGCCGGTGATATTTCCCCGACGAGGTGCCCAGCGTGCATCACGACGATGCGATCGGCCAGGGCGAGAATCTCGTCCAGCTCTGCTGAAACGAGGAGCACGCCCTTTCCCGCGTCTCGGAGCGCCACCAGGCGGCGGTGGATGAACTCGATCGCCCCGATGTCGACGCCCCGGGTCGGCTGCCCGACCAGGAGGAGATCGGGGTGACGGTCCAGTTCGCGGGCCAGCACGATCTTCTGCTGGTTGCCGCCCGAAAAGGCCGAGGTTGGCCGAGCGCCGTCCGCAGGCCGGACGTCGTACTCCGCCGCCTGCCGGCAGAAGCTCGATGCCACGGCGGCCTGGTGGAGTTGGAACAGCCCGTTGTACGTCGCCTCGCCGTGGTATCCCAGGATGGCGCTCTCCCGAGCGGCGAAGGGCATGACGAGGCCCATCCGCTGTCGGTCCTCCGGCACGTGCGAAAGCCCGAGGCGTCGCAGACGGCGCGGCGATCGCGCGTCCTCGTCGCTGAGGTCCCGCGCTCTCCATCGGATGTGTCCCGACTTCACTGGGCGGATGCCGGCCAGGGCCTCGAGAAGCTCCGACTGGCCATTACCGGTGACGCCGACCACGCCCAGGATCTCGCCTGCTCGCACCGCGAAGCTGACGCCCTTGACGCGCTCCACCCCCAGGCCGTCCTCCACCACGAGCTCGCTCACCTCGAGCACCGGCTCGCCGGGACGGCCCGGCTCCTTCGGGACGCGCAGGCTCACCTTGCGACCCACCATCAGCTCGGCGAGCTGCTCCGGCGTGGTCTCGGCCGTGGGAAGGCTCGCGACGACTCGCCCCTGGCGCATCACCGTGACGACGTCGGTGACCTCGCGGATCTCGCGCAGCTTGTGCGTGATGAGGACGACGGTCTTGCCCTCGCCGCGCAGCGCGCGCAGGATCCGGAACAGATGGTCGGCTTCCTGGGGTGTGAGGACGGCGGTCGGCTCGTCGAGGATCAGGACGCGGGCGCCCCGGTAGAGCGCCTTGAGGATCTCCACGCGTTGCCGGTGGCCCACGCCCAGGTTCTCCACCCGCGCGTCGGGGAGCACCTCAAGGTGGTACATCTTCCCGAGCCGCAGCAGCGCATCCCGGGCCCGCGCCAGACCCGCGCCAAGCCTGAACCCTCCCTCCACGCCGAGTACGACGTTTTCCAGCACGCTGAACGGCTCCACCAGCATGAAGTGTTGATGCACCATGCCGATCCCCGCCGCCAGGGCGGCCTGGGGGTTCTCGATCGCGACCGGCCGGCCCCGCACGCGGATCTCGCCCCGGTCCGGCTGGTAGTAGCCATACAGGATGCTCATGAGGGTCGATTTGCCGGCGCCATTCTCGCCGACGATGCCGTGGATGGTGCCCGCGCCGATGGCCAGCGAAATGTCGCGGTTGGCGTGCACCTCGCCAAACCACTTGTCGATACCCCGCAGCTCGATGACCGGCTCTGGCTCCACCGTCTCGCCCTCCGCGTCACCTCGCCATGTAGTCGGTGACCTTGATCTTGCCGGCCACGATGTCGGCGCGGGCCTGCTCGAGCCGCCGCTCCATCTCCGGGGTGATGAGGCTCCGGTTGTTCTGATCCAGAGCGTAACCCACGCCGCCCTCGGCGACGCCGAGAGAGCGCGGGCCGGGTTTCCAGCTCCCGTCCTTTGCGGTCTTCAACGACTCGTACACCGCGAGGTCGACCCGCTTCACCATCGAAGTCAGGACCGCGCCCGGCTGCAGGTGATTCTGGTTGCTGTCGACCCCGATGGCGAGGCGGCCCTTGTCCTTGGCCGCTTGCAACACCCCCAGTCCCGTCGCGCCGGCGGCGGCGTAGATCACATCGGCGCCACGGTCGAATTGACTCCGGGCCAGCTCGCCGCCGCGGGTGGGGTCGTTCCAGGCGGCGGGGGTCGTTCCCGTCATGTTCTGGAAGATCTCGATCTTGGGATTGACGTATTTCGCCCCCTCTTCGTAGCCCAGGGCGAATTTGCGGATCAACGGAATGTCCATCCCGCCCACGAATCCGATCTTGCCCGTTTTGGAGGCCATGGCCGCCGCCATGCCGACGAGGAAGGACCCCTCGTGCTCCTTGAAGACGATCGACTGGACGTTGGGCAAGTTCACGACGGCGTCGACGATGGTGAACTTCAGCTTGGGGAATTCCTTGGCGACCTTCTCCATGCCGGAGGCCTGTGCGAAGCCGATTCCGACGACGACGTGGGCGCCGCGTCGGGCCATGTTGCGCAACGCCTGCTCCCGCTGGGCCTCGTTGGTCACTTCGAAGTCGCGATACGCGACCCCCGTCTCCTTCTTGAAGCGCTCGGCCCCGTTGTAGGCCGACTCGTTGAAGGACTTGTCGAACTTCCCGCCCATGTCGAACACGACCGCCGGGACGAATTCCTGGGCCCAGACCGAACCTGGCGCGATGGCGTTGATGATCACCAGCGCGAGGACAGCGCGGGCGACTGCGCGCACCTTTCTCATGGTCTGCGCCCCCTGTGCGTCCATGATCCCGGCCAGTCTCGCCACCATCGCGCGTGACGCAGAAAGCACCTGCGGCGAGTCGTGCGAGCGGGACGGCGGCGGCGACGCCTTCGCTGGCGTGCGCCTCGATGATATCGCGCGGCGGTTGGAAGGCGGCTACCGGATCGGGCGTGGGCCCCTGCGCAGGTCGCGGGGAGCTTGGTGCCCAGCTCGGTGGCGAGGTCGGTCACGTCGATGAGGCTCTGGTCGCAGAGCCACGCCCAGCTGTACTGACCTCCTTCACCTGACGGTCCAGGAAGCCCAGCATCTTCTCCCACGCGTCCTTGCCCTGCGCCGCCTGATAGCGCTCAAGGTTGGTGAAGTCCAGGAAGGCGTGGCCGGCGCCCTCGTAGCGTTGGAACTCGTGCCCTTGGCCATGGCGCGTCAGCTCGGCGTCGATCCGAAGACACCGGCCGCCCGCCAGCTCGCCGGTCGCGCGCCCGCGAGCAGGTATGTGATTCGACCCCCCATGCAGAAGCCCAGCACCGCGAGGTCGCCCACGCGCGCGTCGGACAGCTGACGGAGGTGGGCTACGGTTGTTGGAGGCGTCGTCCCAGGAGAGGGACCTCGGGCTCCATGGCATCCCGGTAGAGCTCCTTGTACCACTCGATCACCTGCCCGGTCTTCTCGGAGTTGATGGCCGGGGTCTTGCCGTCGGCCTCGAACACCTTGCCGCCGTAACACCAGAGCACCGACGTGAATGTGGTGTTGGCGTCGTTGGCGTGGCTGATGGCAATGCCGACGGGGTGGCCCTGAGCCTTGAGGATCTTCCCGTGCTTGAGGAGCTCCGCCCAGGTCTTCGGGGGCTCGAGCCCGGCCTTCTGGAACTGAGCCGTGTTGTAGTTGGCCGGGAAGGAGTTCCAGTGCCACGGAACGGAACGCCAGCCCGAGCTGGTCTGGCGCGATTCCGCGGCGAAGCCGTACCAACCGCCGTGCTGCTTGCCGAGCCTGTCGACGACATCGCCCCACGTCGACGAGCTGGCTCTCGTAGAGGAACGGATCGGCGGACGAGGTCCGCACGATGTCGTGACCCGACTGCGACTGGGCCTCGGCGGCGAGCTTGACCGGAAGCTGGAGCGAGGAGATCGTGTCGACGCGCACCTCGATGCCGGCCTGCTTGCCGAAGGCCGCGGCCTGCCGCCGCAGCTCCTCGTCAGAGGCGGGAACGAAGCTGCTGAAGGAGAGCATCGTCAGCTCGCGTTTCTGGGCGAGCGCAGGGGCCACGCTGTACGCGAGCCCCGCCGTCGCGGCAGCGCCTGAGAGGCGTAGGAACTTCCGTCGGTCGACCTGAACGATGGAGGGATCGTGGGATCTCAATGGTTCACCTCGGGGAGGGCTTGAGCTTCACGTCCTCATAGGGCGCGGAATAGGTCTGGCCGGCGATGAGACCGACCGCCGATTCTTCGATCCGGGGGCCGTGGCCGGTGAGGAAGGTCGTCTCGGCGATCGGGATGAACATCGCCTTGTCGTGCACGAGTTGCTGCATCCGGTGGAGGATCGCCTCCCGCTTCTTCCGATCGAGCTCGTTCACCTGTTCCTTGAAGAGGCCATCGATATAGGGATAGCTGCCGTACACGTACGTCCCCCCGTCCACGACGAACGCCTCGAGACGGGTGGCGGCATTGCCGGGCATCGGCCTCACCATGCCGTCGCGGAGCGCGTACAGCATCATGTATGGGGTGATGGTACCCGGGTGCTCGGCCGGGTCGAACCACGTCGGGGCGAGCGAGTGTCGGGCATGTGCGGATCCTCTTTGCCAGCGCGTTAGACAAGTCCACCCTGCCGCGTCAATCGCGCTTGCCCGGCTTTGCGTAGCCCGCTTGCGGTTCATGGTCATCGAGAACTCTTGACGCCCAACGACAGATCGACCAGCACTGCGTCGGTGGCAGCACGATTGCGGTCTTGGCATCGCGTGATTTCCTTGGCGTTGGCCGTCGGTTTCGCGGTCGCCGCGTACATCGCGCTCAGCGGCATGCGCAAGTACGAGGTGGCGGCCGAGGTCGACTTGCCCTACTCGCCGAGGGACAGCTGGAAGATTGAGCGCTGGCCGCTCGCCGTAGGTGAGCGCTCGCTGCTTTTCTTCTCGGCGAAGGTCGAGGACGTCGACGGTGCCATCGGTGCCGTGACCTTCGATGTCGCGGCGCCTGACCACGAGCCCAAGGACGGCGCCCGCGTGCGCGTCGACACGTGGCAGGTGGGACACCGCATCTCCGGCTGGATCTGGACGACGCCTCGCCCTCACGGCGACGAGGGCGTGCTGTTTCGCGCGTGGTACTTCGCCGCGTTGGGCTTGCGCCTGTCGTCGATTCAGGTCCGAGAGCTCGATGCTTGGGCCGTGAAGGCGGCGGCGCTCCTGGGGACGCTCCTCGCGCTGGCGCTCTTCCCCTTTCTGCCGCTGCGCTCGATCGTCGAACGGCTTCGCGCCGCCGGCACGGGCTGGCTCGCCTATGCCCGAAGCCAGGAGCTCGGCGTTCCCCTCGCGATCGCGCTCGTCGCATAAGTGGTCCTCAGCGGGGCTGTGGTGCTGCCCATCCCGTTCGTGTTTGGCGACGAGTTCGATTACGCTTACCAGACACGCCACGGCTTCCACGTCAGCGAAAACTCGCCGCACATGCAGGGCCTGTTGTACTTCGGGCTGATGCAGCATTTCGTCGGCACCAGGACCGACATGCTCGCCGGTGCCCGCTTGTTCAATGCGGCGGCGATCGCCTTCGCCGTCCTGCCGATGCTGGCGACGGCGCGGCGCTTCTTGCCCCTGGGCCTGGCCGCTCTTCTGACGGCGATCGTGTGCCTCGGCCCCACGAGCAGCTGCACCGTCTATTTCATGCCCGAAGCGTTCTACTTCGATGTCGCAATCAGGCAGCATGCCGCCGTCGCTGCTGCTCCGGGCGGATCAGGTGGTTGAATGATGGATCAGTCCCGTGACCGCTCCCTGCTCACCACAGCTCTCGTCGCCGCCCAGCTGCCCGACACGGTTCCCGAGGCGGCATGCTGCGCGGCTGGCTCGACTCGTGGTCCGGCGTGGGTCACGTTGTCGAGTCCATGCATGACCTCGGCTATAACGTCCGCCTCACGCGGTCACCATTCGTCTGGTGGGCCGAGTTCACCAAAGACGAGGTCAACCCGGTGCCGCGGTGGTTCGGGAGGGGATTCGACGCCGCACCCTGACGCGCCGTGTGTGGAAGGAGCGCGTTCAAGTAGGCCGCGGAGCGGTGGCTCTGGCGAGGTCGAGCAAATCGGCATGAAGGCTGTCGTTCGCGCTGACCAGCAGCGAATTCGAATTGAGCGCCCATTTTCGGCCATTGAGGTCGGTGAGGGTCGCTCCCGCTTCAGTGGCGAGAAGACTTCCAGCGCCGACGTGAACGCTCGAGGTCCAGAATAGGGCGTAGGCCGAGACCCGTCCCGCGGCGACGTACGGCAGTGCCAGCGTCGTTCCCAACGAGCGGAAATGCCACCGATCCGCACGGATTGCTCTGGCGGTGAGCTCGGCCGCGCGCTCTCGCATGGTGCCCTTCGACGCGGAATCTTCGACGACGATCGTCCGACTCTCGTCGCTGACAGCGAGAGGACGCCGGCGGCCGTGACGAAGAGCCCAAGCTCCACGACCTCGCTCCGCCACGTTAATCTCACCGGTGGACGGATCGCCCACGACCGCGACGGTGACCCGGTCGCCCTCCACCAGGGCCAGGTTGACGCAGTACAGCGGAATCCCCGAGGCGAAGTTCCGAGTCCCACAGATCGGGTCCACCAGCCAGTAGGCCGAGCCATCAAGCGGCGCCTCGCCGCCCCGCTCCTCGCCGACCACCGTCAGGCCGAGAGCCTCGGTCAAGAGCTTGCGAACCGCGTCTTCAACAGCGACATCGGTCCCGGTCATCACGTCGCGCCCGCCCTTGTATGCAATGTCGCCTGCTACTACGTCGCGGCGGGTGGGTCCGAACGCTTGCTCAACCACCTCGACGGCTTTGAGCGTCTCCGCCCTGAACCGATCGGCTGTGGTCGGTCCTCCTCTCATGCTCTGAGTATACGGGACGGTGTCGGTCGCGCACCCCGAATCGCCTACGACCGTGTGGAGATCAGGCTGGAGCCATGAGCCTACGCCCTGTCTGGCCTCCCGCGCGCGCCCGACGCGGTAGCCGCTTGGATCAGACTCGACAGGCTCATCCGGCGCGGCTCGGCCGGCGCCTGGAGCAGGGCCCGACGCCGGAGACCGACGAGGCCATCGACAAGCGGCGCGTGCTGAGGGCGTGGACGGCGAGGCGGGTCACGGAATTGATGGGTCGCACGTCCCCACTCGGCCTCCCCCGACCAGCAACTTGGCGACGCGGAAGCGGCGTGCCGTCAGCCTCCGGCCTTGCTATCGACCGATCACATCCGGCGCGGGATCACCAGCAAGGGGGTTAATAGACCAGCGGTTGCCAGCACGCAGCCGGACGATATCGCCGGGCGGCGTCTCAGCATCCGTGGAGACGGTCACGAGATAGCCGCTGGGGGTAAGGGGAAAGGTTGACGGCAGCGAACGGGCTTTGGAATTCTTATGCTCCCCAGCCTGACGGTTCCGCTGGTGACGGTCTCGTGGCCGGCCACCATGCGGAGCGTGGAGGTCTTCCCACACCCCGAGGGTCCCAGCAGGCAACAATACGTTCTGGCCAGCGGCCCGCGCGCCGGGCAGCCCGTCCGTCGCCTCCGCTCGGCCGCCGCGGTGGTGGACGAGCACAAGGCGCGCTGCGCCCGCCTGGAGGGCTTCTCGCTGCACGCCAATGTGGCCCTGCCCGCGCAGGCCCGCGCCGGGCGCGAGCATCTCTGTCGCTACCTCTTGCGCCCGCCGCTGGCCCTGGAGCGGTTGTCGGACAGCTCGCACGGCCAGCTGCTGTACGAGCTCGCCCACCCTCGGGCTGATGGGGCGACGCACTTGTTGCTGGATCCGCTGGAGCTGCTCGAGAAGTTGGCCGTGCTCGTCCCCGCGCCCCGGAGCCATCTGCTGAGATATCACGGCGTCCTGCCGCCCCATGCCGCCTGGCGGTCGCTGATCGTGCCGCGCCCGGACGCGGATGGAGGCGCCAAGGCGTCGGTGGGCCTGATGGAGCCACCCGCAGCTGGGCGTCGCCCCGCGTCGGCGGGCGCGGCTGGGGCTGGGCGGCCACCCCACCCTGCGCACCGCCGTCGCGATCGCCCCCGCAACCGGCGGCGTAACCGCCCCGCAGTCTCTCTCGTGGAGGGCCTTCACCCCGGGCCCGCCGGGCCGCCGGCGCTCATCTGCCCACCCGCGCCGCGACCGCGCCGGCCGCGCGCCATGCCGACGTCACGGTTCTCGACCTCGTGGCACTCGACATTTTCGCTGACGGTTGCGACGCTGATCGGGGGCCTGACGATGGTCCGACGAGTGCGATCTTGCTCCCCCGCAGAGGGCAGGCGGGACAGGTTGGCGGGCGGAGGCCAAACAGCGTGACGCTCAACCCGGCGAGCGTCGCACGATCGCCGACCTGGAAGGCGACCTCGATCGTGCCCGGCGCCGGCGAGGGCACGTCGTCGATCGCGAGCGAAAGATTCGCGGGTATGTCTTCGTTCGCGGGTGTGTCTTCGCAAGCCGCGACCAGAACTCACATGCACAGGCCTCGCCCGAAAGCGCTCACCCGAACGCGCATGCCCCGCCTCCCGCCCTGGCGAGAGCAAGCGCCGTGCCCGAACGGAATCACTGCGCTTTTCTGCGCTACCTCGATCTTCATCAGGACATGCGTGTCACACCTGCGAAGCGAGCGTCACGCGAGCGGCAAGTCACGAACCTCCACGCGGATACACCGTCCCTTGGCCTCATCCGACTCAGGTCGTTGCCCATGCAGCCAGAACTCGCCTTCCTTCAGGATGTCGATCCAGAGGGAGTACAGCCCAGGATCGATGAAGTTCCCGGAGGTCACCGCGTAAACGTCGAAGCCGAACTCGACGCGCTCACCCGGGAAGATCGCCTCCTTCGGCAGCGGACGGCGCTCCTCGGCGGCGACGTTGCCTCCCGCGTCCATCCACACCAAGCCGAGCTTGTAGGCGTTCTCGATGCGATCTGGGACGGCGCGCGGGCCGAGCCAGGCCTGGCTCTCGGCGATCCACGCCACGTCGGATCGGTTCGATATGACGCCCGAGACCCGCGCCGCATCGTACAGGCCCGCCAGCGTGAACTCCTCGACGTTCACCTCGAGGTCGTAGGCTGGGTTCCTCAGGCCCCGCGCCAATCCTTTCGAGAGCGCCTTCAGCTTCGTCGCCGTTGGCAGGAACGATTCGACGGCGGTCTCGTGGACGGCGACGTAGTTCCACAAGTCCTGGACGCGGCTCGACTCGACGAAGGCGGCGCGCTCCGAGCAGTCGGCGCCGCTGATCGCGAAGAGACGATAGCCTCGTGCGCTGAAGAACGACCAGATCTGGTCCGAGGTTGTGCCGTAGATGGGAGAGGATTGATCCCCCCACTCGAACACGATCAGGGGCCGAAATCTCGCCAACAGATCCGTGGCCCCGCGTAGGGCGTGGAGCTCCGCGCCCTCGATGTCGAGCTTCACGAGGTCGAGGCGCTCGAGCTGCGGGAGAAGCGCATCGAGCGTCGTGATCTCCACGCCGATCGGGATAGACGTGCCGCCGCTGACCGCGTCCGCGTTCTCGAGTCCGCTGTAGTAGGAAGAGTTCTTCTGGTTGATGTGAAAGGTCGCCCGCCCCGCCCGGTCCGAGACGGCCTGTGGTCGCACTTGAACCTCCCGCGCAGCCGCAAACTCCGTACGCAGGGCGTGATACAGGATGGGGATGGGCTCGAACGCGATGACGGCGCCGCGCGCACCCACGCGCGAGGCCATCTGTCGGGTGTGGGCGCCCTGATTTGCGCCCACGTCGAGCGCCACGCAGCCCGGGCGGAGGTGCTCGCGGTACACCCAGAACATCATGAGCTCGTAGAACTGATTGATGTCTTCCAGCGCGCCGTAAGGCATCTCCCCTGCCACCTCGACGGGGATTCGCAGAGGCTCATCTCCCTTTTGGTAGAACCAGGTCACGCCCTCCTCGACGATCGCGAGCCACACTTCGTACACGCCCCCGGGCAGGCGCGCGCCACGGCTGTCGGTCGGTGTGAGCTCGATCTCCACGCGTGCGCTCGCACCGGGCGCGAGCGGCAGCGGGAGATCGACGCGGCCCTCGGCGAGACGTCGTTGGCTGTTACCGCGCCGGAACCACAAGACCCCCAGACGGACGTTGCCGCGCCATTCGGCGCTGCCCGCGTTGGTAATCTCCGCGGAGATGCGACGAGCTCTCTCCTCTTCGCCGAACTTGATCCCATCTGCGACGGGGGCGGCGCTGATGCGCGAGCGGTGAAGGGCGTGTATGCCCAGGAGCGCGGTGACCGCGGTGCCGAGGCGTCGGATCCTCTTCATCATGACTTCCTCCCCGTCATTGGGCTGGAGCCTTGTGCAGAGTGCCGTCCTTCATGATCATGCGCAGGGCCCGGCGGTCCTGCAGGATCTCGATGTTGGCCAGGGGGTCGCCGTCGACCAGCAGGAGGTCGGCCAGCGCACCCGCCTTGACGATGCCCAGCTCGCCGGGCTTCCCATGATCGCGCCGCCCAGCCGCGTCGCCGCGACGAGCGTCTCCATAGGCGAGAAGCCGAGGATCTTGACGAACAACCAGAGGTCGCGCGCGTAGGTCCCGTGGGGCGTGTACGGGAAGCCGTCGTCTCCCCCCGGCAGCACCCGAATCCCCCGCTTGCGCATGCGAGCCACGGTCTCGACGGAGATCTCGAGCTCTCGCTCGAAGGCCCGGGAACGCTCGGGGGTGACGCCCCACTTTCCGGCGGCCTGACTGATGCTGTAGGTGATGCCGAGGGCGGGGCCGACGAAGACTCGGTTACGCGCGGCCTCGAGGGCGTCGAGGGCGCGCTCGTCGGCGTAGTTCGCGTGATAGATCACTTCGATACCGTGCCGCAGGGCTAGCATGACCGATTCGGCGCTCCGGCAGTGGGCAGCCACCCGCAGGCTGCCCGCCCGGGCCACGTCCATCGCCGCCGCCACCTCGGCGTCCGTCATGGGCGTCGCCTCGGACGGGAAGATCGAGGTCCCGATGTCCCCGGAGAGGTTGAGTTTCAGGAGGTCGACGCCCTCCCGGGCGAGCGTCCGGCACACGCGGCGCATCGCGTCTGGGCCATCGGCGACCCAGGCGAACGTCGGGGTCTCGTAGTGGGGCAGGTGGAGCGCGTTCGTGTCGCCGAGCCCGCCGGTGACGGTGATCTCCGGGCCATTGGCGAGAAACCGGGGCCCCACCTCGCGGCCGGCCTCGATCTCGCGGCGCAGGACCACGTCGAGGCGGGGCTTGGCCGCGGCCGCGGAGAACGCGCTCGTGTAGCCGCAGTCGAGCATCGTCCGGGCGTTGCGGACGGTGATGAGCATCTGCTCCTCGGCGGGCAGCCGGGTCAGATCGTGGGAGCCCACGTTGGCAAGCCCCAGGTGCGCGGGCGATTCGATGAGTCCCGGCATCAAGGTCGCTCCGGCACCATCGATTACGGTGGCCCCGTCAGGGGCGGGCGCCGTCGCCCCCACTGCTGACCCCGGCGATGCGGTTCGATTCGATCCGGACGGCGCCGGGGAATGGCTCCTGGCCGGTGCCGTCGATGATTCGCACGTTGGTGATCAGATACGCACCCATCGGAGGCGTTCCTCCCAGACCGGCGCGGCGCCGGACGCTCGGCCGATTCATAGCGCGGAGCGGTCCGCGCCCGATAGTGACGGAGCGCCAAACTTTGGAACAAAAGCCCCCGGGTCGGTCGAGGAGCCTCGGGGAGAGTGTGGGTGAGCTCGAACCCTCTATGAGTTCGCGCCCTCTATGACCTCGGCCGGCCGCCGAGTATGTCGCGGCGCGCGCCGAATCCACCGGCGCGCGCCGAGCGTTGGGCGTTTGGGGGCCATTTCGAACGCCCCAGGGAATCAACCCTGGAAGCTCTTGCGGTACTCGCTGGGCGTCTTGCCGACCACGTCGCGAAACTCGCGGGTGAAATAGCTCTGATCTGGGAATCCATGCTCGGCGGCGATGAGGGCGATCGACTGGTCGGTGTATACCAGGGCTTGACACGCCGTGCGCACGCGCGCCCGTTTGATGTACTGCTGGGGTGACAGTCCGTAGTATCGGCGGAACCGCAGTTCGAAGGTGCGCTGCGACATGCCGGCCACGCGGGCCAGTTGGCCGTTGTCCAGCGGCTCCCGGAAGCGGTCGCGAACGAAACCGATGGCGTTCCCCAGCAGCATACCGTGCCAGTCCCCGCCGCCGGACTTCAATGGCCGCGTGAAGCCGACGGTGCCGATGATGCTCCCCCGGCCGTTCCGGAGGGGCAGCTTGAACGTCACGCTCCAGCGCGCCGTGTGGTCGAAGCGCCCGATGAGCTCGATGCGCTTGGCGATGCTCTGTCCGGCCAGCACACGTTCATCGTCCGGGTGGAACTGAGCCGCGATGTGCGCCGGCAAAAGATCGAAGTCCGTCTTGCCCAGGACATCTTTCGCGCCGGCTCAGCCCGAGGTTGACGAGATTCGCGACGTTCACCCAGCAATAGCGGCCCGACCGGTCCTTGATCCAGAAAACCACGTCCTCCAGGAAGTCCAAGAGGTCGCAGATGGCCCGGGCCGGGCCCAGATCCTCGAGGGCCAGCTCGGTCGTGAGCGCGTGCCCCATTCTCAATCGATTCTTCGGCGTCATGGCCCTCGAGCCCGGCGCGGATCGACTCAGCGGGGTGGCCTTCGTCCTGTGGCCATGAGTCTACTCTCCACGCCGGCATGGCCGGGCGGATGGGCCCGGTGAGAGCGTGGGTCGGGGCGAATGGGCCCGATGAGCCTGGCTCGCGCGCGATGGGGCGCGCGCCCCGCCGACGCTCTCTGGCGGCGGGGAGGACAGTCCACTATGCTCGAGGCCGGCGGGATGAGCGGCGCGATACGCATCTACATGGCCAGCCCGTTTGGCTTCTCGGAAGCCGGCCGCCACTTCTACGACTCCGTCTTGATCCCGTTGGTGAGCGGTCTTGGGTATGGCGTCCTCGATCCCTGGAGGCTGACCGATCCACGACGGATCGAGGCAGTTCAGCAGATGCCCTACGGGCCAGAGAGGCGGGACGCCTGGAAGGCATTGAACAAGCAGATTGCCGAGGCGAACCGCGCGGCGATCGACGACGCCCAGGGCACAGTCGCCGTTCTCGATGGCGTCGACGTGGACAGCGGCACCGCCGCGGAAGTCGGCTACGCCTTCGCGCGCGGGAAGTTCATCGTCGGGTACCGGGGCGATTTCCGCCTGAGCGCCGACAATGAAGGGGGCATCGTCAATCTTCAGGTCGAGTTCTTCATCCGGCAGAGTGGCGGCACCATCGTCACTCGCGTGGAAGATCTGGCCCGCGCCCTGCAGCCTCTCCGGGACCGCTCCGGCTAGATGGGCCTCAAAAGGGCCCCTAGAGGAGCTAGTTGCCCCGGGGCCTGGCCATCGATCGCCGTGGCCTTCTGAGCCGCGCCGCCGCTGGTTGCAGGCCGGAAGCCTGACTGAGCGCCGACTCGATCAGCGCATCGAGCATCCAGCGGGCCACGGCCTCGACGTCGCGATAGCTGGCTCCCCAGATGTCGCGCAGCACGACATACGACTCGATGCCGTAGACGAGCGACAACGCCTTGAGCAGGCGCTCGTACGCCTTCGCTCCCAGGGTCGACCGGAGTGGCGCGGCCGCCCGGTGCAGCATATAGCGTCGGTGCCCGCGGCGGAAGGGCTCTTCCTCCAGCCGGCCGAGGCGTTCGAGCGACTCGTGCTCGAGGGCGAGCTGGAGCGCGGCGCGCATGTGCGGCTCGAACTGTCTGAACAGCGGGAAGGTCTTGTCGAACAACTCTCGCACCCGCCGCAGGCCGTCGGTCGGCTTCGGTTCGAAACGCCGCACCGGGGCCAGCGCCTCGGCGGCCTCGGGGGACGTGAAGCCCTACGTCGGCCCCGCCGATATCTGCATGATGTACTCCGTCACCGATGTGGCCGGCATCAACCGCATCTCGGAGCGGGTGCTCGCCAATGCCGCGCACGCGCTGGCCGGCATGATCGCCTACGCCCCCAAGCCGGGCGCGGCGTGCGACGCGAAGCCGGCCATCGGCCTGACCATGTTCGGCGTGACCACGCCGTGCGTCCAGGCGGTGACCCGGGCGCTCGAGGAGCGCTACGACTGCCTGGTGTTCCACGCCACGGGCACCGGCGGCCAGTCCATGGAGAAGCTGGTGGACTCGGGACTGCTGGCCGGGGTGATCGACGTCACCACCACCGAGATCGCGGATGAGCTCGTCGGCGGCGTCCTTTCGGCCGGGCCAGGGCGCCTGGATGCCATCATTCGCTCGCGGCTGCCCTATGTCGGCTCTTGCGGAGCGCTCGACATGGTGAACTTCTGGGCCATGGACACGGTGCCCGCCCAGTTCCGCGGCCGGACCTTGCACCGGCACAACCAGAACGTGACCTTGATGCGCACCACGCCGAGCGAGTGCTCGCGCATCGGCCGGTTCATCGTCGAGAAGCTCAACCGCATGGAGGGCCCGGTGCGCTTCCTGATCCCCGAGGGCGGCGTTTCGCTGCTCGACGCGGTCGGCAAACCGTTCTGGGACCCGGCCGCCGACGCGGCACTGTTCGACGCGATCACCGCGGGCTTCCGCGGGGGGACGGATCGCAAGCTCGTCCGTCTTCCGCACAACATCAATGACCAGGCATTCTGCGAAGCGCTGGTGGCGAGCTTCGACGAGCTCGTCGGCGCGCCGGCTGCGGCCAGACCACGGTCGACCTGACCCATGCCCCGCATCGCCCGCCAGGACATCCTCAAGAAGTTTCGCGCCATGATCCGGCGCGGCGAGCCGATCATCGGCGGCGGCGCCGGCACCGGCCTCTCGGCCAAGTGCGAGGAGGCCGGCGGCATCGATCTCATCGTGATCTACAACTCGGGCCGCTACCGCATGGCCGGGCGCGGGTCCCTGGCCGGACTGATGGCCTACGGCAATGCCAACGAGATCGTGCTCGAGATGGCCCGTGAGGTGTTGCCCGTCGTCAAGCAGACACCCGTGCTGGCCGGGGTCAACGGCACCGACCCGTTCATGATTGCCGACGACCTCCTGAGCCGGTTGGCCGAGCTGGGCTTTTCCGGGGTGCAGAACTTCCCGACCGTGGGCCTCTTCGACGGCACCATCCGCGCTCAGCTCGAAGAGACCGGTATGGGCTACGGGCTCGAGGTCGACCTAATCCGAGCCGCTCACGACCGGGACCTGCTCACCACGCCGTATGTCTTCTCGGAGCAGAACGCGGTCGACATGGCCAAGGCCGGCGCCGATATCGTGGTGTGCCACCTGGGCCTGACCGCGGGCGGCGCCATCGGCGCCGAGACCGCGCTGACCCTGAAGGACTGCGTGCCGCACATCAACGCCTGGGCCTCGGCCGCACGCGAGGTGAAGGCGGACATCATCGTGCTGTGCCACGGGGGGCCGATCGCGCGCCCCGTCGATGCGCGCTACATCCTCCGGAACTGCCGGCAGTGTCACGGGTTTTACGGCGCCTCCAGCATGGAGCGCCTGCCGGCCGAGGTGGCGTTGACCGAGACCACCAGGAAGTTCAAGCGCATCAGGCGGTGAGATGAGTCCAAGGTCCATCGAAGACCCATCTCCTGCCGCGAGCGAGTCGGAGAGGAGACCGTCATGAGCGGAGCCCAATTCGGCGCAGTCGTCCTCGCGCTGATCGTCGTGGCCATCGCCGTCGCGCTCCTGGTATGGCTGATGAACTGGCTGTACCTGCGCTCTTCGAAAGAGCGCGCCTTCGTGC
>JBKPAK010000068.1:0-15855 GCA_046726415.1 Candidatus Methylomirabilota bacterium | reverse complement strand
GCCCGGGAGGCACCTCGCGCGAATGGGGAGGTTTGGAGGGCCCGGGAGGCACCTCGCGCGAATGGGGAGGTTTGGAGGGCCCGGGAGGCACCTCGCGCGAATGGGGAGGTTTGGAGGGCCCGGGAGGCACCTCGCGCGAATGGGGAGGTTTGGAGGGGGCCCTGCCCCCTCCAACTTATTGACGGGCCGTATCCCGTGTGGTCTCATAACCGATCTGCATCATTCACCATTTTGGGATGGTTGACATGGAAGCGGTCATTGCCACCGGCGGAAAACAGTACCGGGTCAGCCCGGGACAGGTCATCACTGTGGAGAAGGTCCCCGGCGACCGAGGAGCGGCCGTGGAGTTCACCGCCGTGCTCTTGGTGAACCGCGAGGGCGAGATGCTCACGAGCGCCCCATCCCTGCAGGGCGCCAAGGTTCTGGCTGAGGTCGTGGGGCAGGGCCGCAGGCGCAAGGTCACTGTCGTGAAGTTCAAGCGGCGCAAGAATTACCGGCGGCACCGCGGGCACCGACAGCCGGTGACCACAGTTCGCATCACCGGGATCGAGGTCTGATTGCCATGGCGCACAAGAAGGGCGTCGGCAGTTCGCGAAACGGTCGCGATTCGAATCCACAGATGCTCGGGGTGAAGCGCTTCGCCGGCCAGTTCGTCACCGGTGGCAGCATCCTCGTCCGCCAGCGGGGTACGCGGTTCAAGCCGGGCGTGAATGTGGGACTGGGCTCGGATGACACCCTCTACGCCAGGATCGCCGGCTACGTGCGTTTCGAGCGCCGAGGTGATTCGCGCTACGTGAGCATCGCCGCCGTCGCCTCCTGAAGACCGCCGGGCAGCCTCCTCCGGCCGGCGATGTTCATCGACGAGATCGAGATCTTCGTCAAGGGCGGCGACGGAGGCGCGGGGTGCGTCAGCTTTCGCCGCGAGAAGTACGTGCCGTATGGCGGACCCGATGGCGGTGACGGAGGCGATGGGGCCAGCGTGTGGCTGGAGGCCGATCCCTCCCTGACCACGCTTCTTGACTATCACTACAAGCGGCACTACCAAGCCGAGCGCGGCCAGCACGGGAAAGGGGGGAACCGCCACGGAGCGTCCGGCAAGGACCTGACCCTGCGCGTTCCGGTGGGAACGGTCGTCCAGGATCGGGAGACCCGTGAGACGCTTGGTGATCTGGTCCGGGCAGGGGAGCGGCTCCTCGCGCAGGAGGGAGCCCGGGGTGGTCGGGGCAACGCGCGCTTCGCCACCTCCACCAACCGGGCGCCTCGGCGCGCAGACCTGGGTCGGCCGGGCAAAGGCCGATGGTTGCGGCTCGAGGTGAAGCTGCTCGCCGACGTCGGTGTCATCGGCTTCCCCAATGCTGGGAAGTCTACGCTCGTGTCCCGGGTGTCGGCGGCGAAGCCCAAGATCGCCGACTATCCGTTCACCACGGTCGTCCCCACCCTGGGCATCGTCCGCGCGGACGCCGAGCGAACGTTCGTGATCGCCGACTTGCCCGGCCTCATCCCCGGAGCCTCGCAGGGCAAGGGTCTCGGGTACCAGTTTCTCCGCCATACCGAGCGAACGAGACTGCTCGTCCACGTCCTCGATCTCGATCCTCAAACGGGACGAGATCCCCTCGACGATCTTCGCGCAATCAACGAGGAACTGGCGCAATACTCCGGGGATCTGGCGACCCGACCACAAGTCGTCGCGATCAACAAGATCGACCTCGTCATGGGGCAGGGCGTCCCGGGAGCGTCGGTGGTCCGGCGGATCGAACAGCACTGCGCGGGGGCCGGCCTCCCGCTGTTCGCCATCTCCGCGGCGACCGGACAGGGAGTCGGCGATCTCGTGCAAGGCATCACCACCCGCCTGGAAGCGACGGGATGGCTGCGCGCCGCGAGATGAAGCGCCGGGGCCGCCCAGAGCCGCGGCGGTCTTCCGATTCGCACGCCGACGTCAATCCCCGGCCGGCACTTCGCGCGCTGAGGCGCCTGGTCGTCAAGATTGGCTCGAGCTTGATCACGAGGCCCGGGGTTGGAGCGGACCCCGACCGAATCGACGCGCTCGCCGCCGAGATCGCCCGCGCGCGGGAGGGGCGGGAGGTCGTGGTCGTGACCTCCGGCGCCATTGCCACCGGCACGGCCCGTTTGACCTTGGCCGAGCGCCCGCGCTCGATTCCCGAAAAGCAGGCGGCCGCGGCCGTCGGTCAGTCGGCCCTGATGTGGCACTACGAGGCGGCGTTCAAGCGCCACGGGGTTGCCGTCGGTCAGGTGCTCCTCACCGCCCACGACATTGGCGACCGCGCGCGCTATCTGAACGCGAGGAATACGCTCCTGGCCCTCCTCGGCTTCGATGTCCTCCCCATCGTCAACGAGAACGATACGGTGGCCGTCGAGGAGATCAAGGTCGGCGACAACGACAACCTGAGTGCCTTGGTGGCATCCCTTATCGACGCCGAGCTACTGGTGCTGCTCACCGATGTCGACGGGCTCTATACCGCTGATCCGGCCCGCGAGCCGGGGGCCCGAAAGCTCGATACGGTGCTGACGATCACCGAGGAGATCGAGCGGCTCGTATGGGTCCGCGGGAGCGACGTGAGCGTAGGCGGCATGGCCACCAAGCTGCAGGCGGCCCACAAGGCCGCCGCGGCGGGGATCCCGATGGTGATCGGCAGTGGCCGGGAGCCAGGGGTGCTCGGGCGGATCCTGGCCGGAGACGTCGTGGGGACCTATTTTGCCCCCCGCGCCGATCGCTTGACCGCCCGCAAGCGCTGGATCGCCTTCGCTGTGCCTCCCCAGGGTCAGGTGGTGGTTGACGCGGGTGCGCTGTCGGCATTAACTCATCATGGAAAGAGCCTTCTGCCGTCGGGGCTAGTCGGCGTCCGGGGCGAGTTTGCCGCCGGCGAGGTGGTGGCGGTCATCGACGCGACCGGGCAGCGAGAGTTTGCGCGAGGTCTCGTGAATTTCGACGCCGACGAGCTGCGGCGGATCCAAGGCGCGCAGACCCGGGACATCGAAGCCCGACTGGGATACCGGGCCGTCGACGAAGTGATCCATCGCGACAACCTCGTCATTCTGTGACGAGGGGAATGGCGAGAGAAGCTATGGACAGTCATACGCTCGCGGAGTCCAAGGCCCGTGCGGCTCGCGCGGCCGCGTCCGTGCTGGCCCTGACTCCCACCAAGGTCAAGAACGACGCCCTGTTCGAGATGGCGCGGGGGCTCGAGGAGAAGACCCAGCCGCTCATCGAGGTCAATCGCTCCGATCTCGACCGCGCGCGGACCCACGGCGCCTCGCGAGCCTTCCTGGACCGCCTCACGCTCACGGAGTCCCGAATCCAGACCATGGCTCGGGGCCTGCGTGAGATCGCCGCACTGCCTGATCCGGTGGGTTCGGTCGTGGATGCGTGGCGCCGGCCGAATGGCCTCGAAATCTCCCGGGTGCGGGTGCCCCTTGGGGTGATCGGCTTCATCTACGAGTCTCGTCCCAACGTCACCGCGGATGCCGCGGGTCTCTGCGTCAAGTCGGGGAACGCCGTGATCCTGCGCGGGGGAAGCGAAGCCATCGAGTCCAACGCCCTCATCGTCGCGATCCTGGCCAAGGCGCTCGACAAAGCGGGTGCGCCCGCGGAAGCTATCCAGTTCCTGGACACGCCGGACCGGCAGGCGGTGAGCGCGCTGCTCACCCTGGACGGGCTGGTCGACCTCGTGATTCCCCGCGGAGGGGAGAAGTTCGTGCGCTGGGTGGTCCAGCATTCGAGCGTTCCCGTGCTGAAGCACGACAGGGGACTCGTCCACGTGTACGTCGATTCGGGCGCCGACCTCGACATGGCCACGGCCATCGTCATGAACGCCAAGGTGCAGCGTCCGAGCGTCTGCAACGCCTTGGAGACGCTCTTGGTTCACCGCGACGTGGCCGAGCGCTTTGTCCCCGCGGTCGGGGCGCGCCTGGCCGAGGCGGGGGTCGAGGTCCGAGGCTGCTCGGAGACCGTGCGCCTCCTCCCGGGCGCCCGTCCTGCCACCATGGGCGACTGGGACGAGGAGTATCTCGATCTGATCCTCGCCGTCCGCGTCGTCCCCGATGCGGACGCCGCCCTGGCCCATATCCGGCAACATGGTACGGGGCTGGCGGAGGCCATCGTCACCAACGATCGCGCGCAAGCGCGCCGCTTCACGAACCAGGTCGACGCGGCGGCGGTGTTGGTGAACGCGTCGACCCGGTTGGTGGACGGCAACCAGTTCGGGATGGGGGCGGAGATGGGGATCTCCACCTCGCGAGTGCACGCGCGGGGCCCCGTGGGGGTCACGGAGCTGACCACGACGAAATTCGTCGTGCAGGGCGACGGGCAGGTACGGGAATAGCCCGTTGGCCCGCACGGGAATCTTCGGCGGGTCGTTCAACCCGATCCACTACGGGCATCTCCTGGTCGCTGACCAGGTCGTCGAGATCCTGAATCTCGACCAGATGCTCTTCGTTCCGGCAGCGGCGCCGCCCCACAAGTCGGCCCGGAATCTGGCGCCCGCCGAGCACCGCTACGCTATGGTCCGCCTGGCGATCGCTTCGCATCCCCGCTTTGCCGCCTCGGATCTCGAGCTGCGGCGGGTGGGGCCCTCGTACACCGTCGACACGCTTCAAGAGCTGGTCGGTACCGGCGACGAGTTGTACCTCGTCATCGGCTCGGAGACATTTCTCGATCTCCTCAACTGGCACGCGCCGGAACGCCTGCCCGCCCTCGCGAGGCTGGTGGTCGTCCCGCGCGAGGGGAGCGCTTTTGATCCCGAAGGGGCGACGGCCCAAAAGGTCCTGCGATCGATCGGGGCTGACCCCCTGGTAGATGTCGCCTCGGCCGCAGTTCCCTCGGGCGCCCCGCTGCTGGTCCACGCCCTCTCCCTGCCGGTGTCGGCGTCCGACATCCGCGAGCGCGTGCGCACGGGGCGTTCCGTCGCTTACCGTTTGCCCTGCGAAGTCATCGCCTACATCGAGCTCCACGGTCTGTATCGGGATCTCCCGCGGTGACGGGGCGCCCGGCCGAGGACGCGGCCCGGCGGGCGGCGCGGGCCGCCCTGGACAAAAAGGCGGTCGACCTCGTCATCCTGGATGTCCACGCGCTCTCCAGCGTCACGGACTACTACCTGGTCTGCAGCGGCCGATCCGTCACGCACGTGCGCACCATTGCGGACAGCATCCTGGGCGATCTCAAGACCGGCGGGATCCGGCCCCTGCACACGGAGGGCACCGCCGAGAGCGGGTGGATTCTCCTCGACTACGGCGACGTGCTGGCCCACGTGTTCCTCGATGACACGCGGGTGTACTACGCGCTCGAGCGCCTGTGGGGCGATGCTCCGTCCGTGCCCGTGGAAGGATGACGAGACGCGCGATGACGTGTTGCACGCCCCCCGCACGCGTGCTAGCGTGAGCCAGTTTGCTGACGCCACCGCGGGCAGGAGGAAGGTCCTCATGAGAAAAGAGCGGCTCGCGTCGTTCAAAAAGCGTCTGCTCGAGAAGCAACGTCAATTGGTCGATGAGGTCGGCCGGAGTGCATTCTACGGAAAAGATCAAGAGGACGACTCCATCAAGGATCTCGGCGACCAGGCGAACACGGCGTACACGCGCGAGTTCTTCTTCGAGCTGGGCAGCGGCGATCGGCGGATGCTGCGCGACGTGATCTCCGCGCTCCAGCGCATCGAGGATGGCTCGTTTGGGTCGTGCGAGCGCTGTGGCGAAGCGATCTCCGACAAGCGGTTGGAGGCATTGCCCTTCGCCCGCCACTGCATTGACTGCCAGCGGCTGGTCGAAGAGGAGGCGCGGATGGCTGCTCGCTGAGCCTTTCGGCCTGTGGTGCCTCGCTGCCCTCTCCGCGTCATGGTGCCCCTGCAATTCTCGATCGCCTTCCGTCATGGGAGTCCCGGCGTTTCTCGATCGCTGCGGTCTTGGTAGCTCTGGCGTTTGTCGATCGGCCTCGGTCGTGGTAGCTCTGGCGTTTGTCGATCGGCCTCGGTCGTGATAACTCCGGCGTTTCTCGGTCGGATCGCCACCCTCGGCCGGGATCTGCGCCGGCTGTTCGGACCGGGGCGGCACACCGACGTCGATCCTCGGCAAACGGACGAGTGGCTCCGCATCGCCGTGGCCGCGCGACAGGAAGGCCGACACGGCGACGCCCTCGATTTCTATCAACGAGTCCTGGGGCGGAGACCCGGCGATCCGGTCGCGCTTCGCGCTCTGCGGGAGGCTGCTCTGGCGGCAGGCCGCCCGGAGGAAGCGATCAGCGCCCAGCAGCTCCTGCTCAACGGGGCAGCCCGAGGAGACCGGTCAGGCGAGGCCGAGCGGCTGGCGAGCCTTCACTACGAGGTCGGCCGGGCCGAACTCGAGCGCGGGCGAGCCGAGCCGGCCATCCAGCACCTCAGGAGCGCCCTCCGTGTCAACAGAGATTTCGTGCCGGCGACGGTGGCCCTGGGAGATGCTCAGATGTCTGCCGGCGATGCCCGGGAGGCGGTCCGGACCTGGGAACGCGCGGTGGACAGTCATCCGAGTCTGCCCCTCCTCGCCCGCCTGGAGCGGGCTCACCGTCAGGAGGGACGACCGAGCCGCATGATTGCCCTGTATCGCCGGGCCCTGGAGCGCGCCCCCGACGACCTCTCCTTCGCTGTGGCGCTGGGTCGGGTCTACCTCGAGCTCGAGATGCTCGACGAGGCCGCCGACCAGCTCGAGAGGGTGGAAGTGCGCGCTCCCGACCTTCCTGTGGTGCATGCCTACCTGGCCGCCGTCTTCGAGCGCAGGGGCGAGTGGCAGGAAGCCTGTGCGGAGTATCGGCGGGCGCTGCAACTCGGGCATGTCTTCGACTGGCCGCTTCGCTGCGAGAGCTGCGGAACTATGGCATCGGGATGGCACGATCGGTGTCCGACCTGCCGGCGCTGGAACAGTCTGCGTCCAACGCGGTCCTGAGCGATGCAGTCGTGGGCGCTCGCCACCCTGGACCTCATCTTTCCCGCCTTCTGTCCCGCGTGCGGCGCCCCACTCGGCGCGGGCCGCCGCGATCCGCTGTGCGGATCGTGCTGGGCGGCCATGCCGCGGCTGCGTCCCCCGCTCTGCGACCGCTGCGGGATCCCGCTCGGTGTCCCGGCACCGGCCGCGGCTGGTCAGGCCGCTTGCTTGGGTTGCCGGGTCGACCCACCCCCTTTTGCTCGCGCGCAAGGGGCGGGCACCTACGCGGGGTCTCTGCGCACGGCGCTGCACGCCCTCAAGTTCCGTGGGCAGCGCGCGCTGGCGCGTCCACTCGCGCAGCTGATACGCGAGCAATGCGAGTCCGTCTTCGTCCCGGAGGTGGAGGCGCTCGTGCCGGTTCCCCTGGCCCGGGCGCGCCTTCGCGAACGCGGATTCAACCAAGCCGAGCTGATCGCCGATCGCCTGGGGATCTTGCTCGCCGTTCGAGTGCGACGGCGATGGCTGGTCCGAGTCCGCGACACGGCGCCCCAGACCGACCTGACCGCCGTGGAGCGACGAGCGAACGTCCGCGGGGCATTCGCGGCGAGCACGTCAGTGGCGGGGCGCCATGTCGTCCTCGTCGACGATGTTTTGACGACCGGCGCCACCGGTCGAGAATGCGCCCGCGCACTGCGAGCGGCAGGCGCGCGGCGAGTCGACGTCGTCACCGCGGCGCGCGTCCCGTGACTGCCGTCCAACGCGTCAGTTGGTCCCCGGGTCTACCCCAGACACCGGTGCCGCCGGGCACGTTGCCTGGCTGCTCGGAATGGGCTATAGTCAATAAACGCGCGAAATCGTTACCCCATTCGTTTGATCTAGAAGGAGCTTCCCGATGGCGACTCGTGTCGGTGTCAATGGCTTCGGGCGTATCGGCCGCGTATTCTTCCGCACGGCCCTGGACGCGCGCGATCTCGAGGTGGTCGGCGTAAACGACCTGGCGGATGCCAAGACTCTGGCCCACCTCCTCAAGCACGACTCGATTCACGGAGGGTTGCCGGCTGAGGTCACCGCCAAGGGTGAGGCGATCTTCGTGGACGGTCGTGAGATCCGCGTGTGCGCTCAAAAGGATCCGGCATCGCTGCCCTGGAAGGAGCTGGGCGTCGATGTCGTGGTGGAATCGACCGGACTGTTCCGCGACACGGGGACCGCCTCGAAGCACATCCAGGCGGGGGCCAAGAAGGTCATCATCACCGCTCCGGCCAAAGATCCAGACGTGACCGTGGTGCTGGGAGTCAACGAGCAGACGTATGACGCCGCCCGACATCGCATCATCTCCAACGCCTCCTGCACCACCAACTGTTTGGCCACGACGGCGAAAGTTCTCGACGACGCGTTCGGCATCAAGCGGGGCTTCGCCTCCACGGTGCATTCGTACACCAACGATCAGCCAATCCACGACTTCCCGCACAAGGATCTCCGCCGGGCGCGGGCGGGCGCGGTCAGCATGATTCCCACCACCACCGGCGCCGCCACCGCAGTGGGCTTGGTGCTGCCCAAGCTGAAGGGCAAGTTGGACGGGATCGCCATCCGCGTCCCCACCGCGAACGTGTCGGTGGTCGACTTGACGGCGGAGCTGGAGAAGCCCGCCGCGGTAGCCGCCATCAACGACGCGTTCCGCGAGGCGGCCGCCGGCAAGCTTCGGGGGATCCTCGACGCGACGGACGAAGAGCTGGTGTCCGTCGACTTCAACGGCAATCCGCACTCCTCCATCGTCGACCTGCCGTCGACCGCCGTCGTCGACGGCGGATTGATCAAGGTGCTGGCCTGGTACGACAACGAGTGGGGATACTCTTGCCGGGTGCGTGATCTGGTCCGCTACATCGCGACGTCGCTCTGAGTCCTTGCCGAAGCTGACCGTCCGCCAGCTCGATGTGTCTGGTCAGCGCGTGTTCCTCCGCGCGGACCTGAACGTGCCGCTGGACCGCGGCGAGGTGGCGGACGACACGCGCCTCACCGCGGCGATCCCCACCATCCGACACGTCGTCGACGCGGGAGGCCGCGTGGTGCTCGCATCCCATCTCGGACGCCCCAAGGGGGCACCCGACCCGAAGTACTCGCTCAAGCCCGTGGGGGAGCGGTTGGCGACCCTTCTCCAGCGGGCGGTGCCCCTCGCTCCCGACTGCGTGGGGCCTGAGGTGTCGGCGCAGGCGCGAGCGCTGGGGCCCGGGGATATCCTCCTCCTCGAAAATCTGCGCTTTCATGCCGAGGAGGAGGCCAATGACGACGGCTTCGCGCGCGCGTTGGCCGCCCTCGCCGACTGTTACGTGAACGATGCCTTCGCGGCGGCTCACCGAGCCCATGCGTCCATCGCCGCCATCACGCGCCACCTGCAACCGGCGGCGGCGGGTCTGCTCATGGAAGCCGAGCTCGAGGCGCTGGGTCGCATCTTCGAGTCCCCGGCGCGTCCCCTGGTAGCGCTGCTGGGTGGAGCGAAGGTCTCCGACAAGCTGATGATCGTGGAGAATCTCGTGGCGCGGGTCGATGCCCTCCTCATCGGTGGCGGCATGGCCTATACGTTTTTGCGCGCACTCGGGCATGAGGTGGGCCGCTCGCTCGTCGAGCCCGACCGCATCGAGACGGCGCGCCGCATCGTGGAGTCGGCCCGACACCAGGGCACCCAGATCGTGTTGCCCGTCGATGCGGTAGTGGCTGACGGAGTGGACAGCCCCTCGGGGCGGGCGGTGGGAATCCGAGAGATTCCGGCCGCACAGATGGGGCTCGACATCGGCCCGAGAACGGTGGACCGCTTCAGGGAGGCGCTGAAATCCGCCCGCACCATCGTGTGGAACGGGCCTCTGGGCGTCTTCGAGCGGGATCCCTTCGCGGTCGGGACCCTCGCCGTGGCTCGCGCGGTGGCGGAGGCCTCCGCCTTCACCGTGGTGGGCGGCGGGGACACCGTGTCGGCCATCCGCCGGGCGGGCGTGGAGGCCAAAATAGGTTACATCTCAACCGCGGGGGGGGCCTTCCTGGAATTCCTCGAGGGCCGCACCTTGCCGGGCGTCGAGGCGCTCACCGATCGATGAGGCCGCACATGACGCGTCGAGATAGGAATCAATCGGGTTCGTGGAATGGAGCCCCGGGATCTCGAAGGGGCCGCCCACCCTTCACGCCGGCCTGGCTCTCCGAGACCTAGACATCTCATGCGCACGCCGCTCGTCATCGGAAACTGGAAGATGCACGGCACGCTGGTGGAGGCCCGGGCGCTCGCTGTCGGGATCAGGGATGGCTTGAAGCGACTGCCCCCCGTCGAAGTCGTCGTCTGTCCGCCGTTTACCGCGCTCACTGCGGTCGGGGAGATCTTGGCCGGCAGCCCCCTCGGGCTCGGTGCCCAGAACTGCCACTATGAGGCGGCCGGAGCCCACACGGGAGAGATCTCACCGGTGATGCTTCTCGAGGTGGGCGCCCGCACGATCCTGCTCGGCCACTCGGAGCGGCGGCACGAGCTCGGCGAGACGGACGAGTTGATCAACCGCAAGCTGCGTGCGGCGCTCGCTCACGGGGCCAGACCAGTGCTCTGTGTGGGAGAAACCGACCATGAACGCCGGCAGGGGCTCACCTTCACCACCGTGGAGGGCCAGCTTCGTGCCGGCCTGGCCGGCGTCGCCGCCGAAGACGTGGCGCGGGTCGCGCTGGCCTACGAACCGGTGTGGGCGATCGGGACCGGCCTCAACGCCACACCCGCGCAGGCCGCCGAGGTGCACGGCTATCTTCGAGGCCTCGTCTCCGAGTTGGCCTCGAAAGACGTGGCCTCGGGCTTGCGTATTCTCTACGGCGGAAGTGTCAAGCCGGACAACGCCGACGCGCTTCTGGCGCAACCCGAAATCGATGGTGCGCTCGTCGGGGGGGCCAGCCTGAACGCCCAGAGCTTCGTCGCCATCGTGAAGAAGTCGGCGCGCGACGCCGACCTCGCCCCAGGAAACTGAATGCTCATCGCGTTCGTTATCCCAGGAGACTGAATGTTCATCGCGTTAGTCGTCCTGCACACCCTCCTCTGCCTCGCCATCATCGGCATCGTCCTGCTGCAGTCCGGCAAGGGAGCCGATATCGGCTCCGCCTTCGGGGGTGCCGGCTCTCAGGCCGTCTTCGGCTCCATGGGCACCCCGACCGTGCTCGGGAAGATCACCACGGTGGTCGCGGTCCTGTTCCTGGTGACGTCGTTCGGGCTCGCGATGCTCGGCGGCGACCGCGGTACGTCTGTCATCCGAGAAGGCCCGGGCCGGCCGCCTGCATCGCCGACGCCATCGGGCCCCGCCCCGGCTGCGCCCCCGGCGACCAACCCCGCTACGCCCTCGGCTCCTACCAAATAGACGTCCCGTGCCCAGAACGGCAGAGGCGAGGCGCTCGGGAGGGTGGGGCGGTCGCCTGGGCCTGGCCGGACTCGCGGCTCTTCTTCTCGTGGGCTGCCAGGGCGAAGTCGAGCGAGTCGTCGAGCGCGTGACTGGCCGCGGCAGCAACGAACCCACGTACGGCGACACCCTGATCGACTCCATGGGCGGCAACATCTCGGGACTCATCCCGAACATCACCAGCGACAACTACTCGCACGAGATCGGCGACCGACTCTACAACGGGCTGGTGTCCCTGGATCGCGATCTCAACCTGGTGGGGGACCTCGCGGAATCCTGGACCATCAGCTCGGACTGCCGCGACCTCACCTTCCGGCTCCGGCGGGGAGTCACCTGGCACGATGGCCAGCCCTTCACCGCCGACGATGTCATCTTCACCCAGCAGACGATGTCGAATCCCAAAACGCCGAGCGCGTACAAGGAGGACTTCCAGGCGGTGGAGCGCATCGAGGCGCTCGATCCCCACACCGTGAGCATCCGCTACCGGACGTCCTACGCCAAATCCCTGCAGAGCTGGAGCATGTCCATGCTCCCGCGCCACCTCCTGGAGCCGTGGGCGCGGGAGGGCAAGCTCAAGGAATCGCCGCAGTATCGCTCGCGGCCGGTGGGCACCGGGCCCTACCGATTTCAAGAATGGAAGCCCGGCGAAAAGGTCGTGCTCGTGGCCAACAAGGAGTACTTCGCAGGGCGTCCCTACCTGGGTCGAATCGTCTACCGGGTGATCCCCAGCCAGGCCACGCAGTTTCTCGAGCTGAAGGCCAAGGGCATCGATGCCATGTCGCTCACCGCGCTCCAGCACCAGCGCCAGACGGAGTACCCCGCGTTTCGCAAGGCTTACAACAAGTTCAAGTATCCGTCGAACGCCTACACGTACTTCGGCCTCAACCTGAAGGACGAGCGCTTTGCCGATCGGCGCGTCCGCCACGCCTTCGCCCATGCCATCAACAAGCGGGAACTGATCGACCACGTCATCCTCGGACACGGGGTGGCCGCCACCGGCCCCTTCAAGCCAGGGACGTGGGCCTTCAACCCCACCGTGCCCACCTATCCGTACGATCCTCAGCGGGCCCGCGCTCTGCTCGCCCAGGCCGGCTGGGTGGAGCGCAATGCCGAGGGCATTCTGGTCAAGAACGGTAAGCCGTTCGCCTTCGAGCTGCTGACCAATCAGGGCAACGACGAGCGCAAGAAGATCGCCGAGATCATCCAGGCTTCCTTGCGAGAGATCGGGGTCGCCGCGGAGATCCGCACCCTCGAGTGGGCCACGTTGCTCAAAGAATGGGTGCGGAAGCGGCGCTTCGAGGCGATCGTGCTCGGGTGGGCCATCGGCAGTGATCCCGATCAGTACAGCATCTGGCACTCGTCGAAGACCGGACCAGACGACTTCAACACCATCTCCTTCGCCAACGCAGAGGTGGACGAGCTGCTGGAGAAGGGCCGCACCACGTGCGTGCAGGCGGACCGCGCGCGCTACTACCACCGCATCCACGAGATTCTCGCCGCCGAGCAACCCCTCATCTTCCTGTACTTCCGGGATGCGCTTCCCGTGGTGTCTTCGCGGGTCCATGGGATCCTGCCGGGGCCAGCGGGCATCCGACACGACTTCACGAAGTGGCACGTGCCGCTGGCCGAGCAGCGCTACACATCCGGGTAACCGACGGAGGCGGACGGCGGCGCTAGAATAGCGGGCCATGCTATTCTACGCCCTTCGGCGGGCCCTGCTGGCCCTGCCCCTCCTCGTCGGGATCACGTTCGTGTCGTTCATCGTCATCCATCTGGCCCCCGGTGAGCCGACCGAGCTGCAGCAGGGCGACCTGAGCGCCCAGGGCGCTGCCGAGGTGCGCCAGCTTCTGCGTCAGGAGTTCGGCCTCGACAAGCCCTTGCCCGTGCAATACTGGAACTGGCTGGTCCGCGTGGTCCGCCTCGACTTCGGTCGTTCCTTCGCGCCCGACGGGCGGCCAGTGCTGGACAAGATCACGGAACGGCTGCCCATCACGCTGCTGCTGAACGTCATCGAGCTGCTGATCATCGTGGTGGTGGCGGTGCCGCTCGGGGTGGCCTCGGCCACCCGGCAGTACTCGCTCTTCGACAAGGTGACCACCGTCTTCGTGTTCCTCGGCTTCGCCACGCCCGACTTCTGGCTGGCCCTGCTGCTCATGATCCTGTTCGGGGTGCAGCTGGGATGGCTCCCCATCTCGGGCCTGCGCTCGCTGAACTGGGAATATCTGCCGGCGTGGAAGCAGCCATGGGACGTCATGAGCCATCTGATCCTGCCGGTGGCCGTGGCCACCTTCGGAGGGCTGGCCGGGTTCTCGCGTTACATGCGCCAGAGCATGCTGGAAGTGATCCGGCAGGACTACGTGCAGTCGGCGCGGGCCAAGGGATTGTCCGAGCGCATCGTCATCGGCAAGCACGCCCTCCGGAACGCCGTCCTACCGCTGGTGACCATTCTCGCCCTGTCCCTGCCTGGGCTCATCGGAGGCAGCGTGATCGTCGAGACGATCTTCGCCATCCCGGGAATGGGACAGCTCATGGTGCAGGCGGTGTTCGAGCGCGACTATCCCGTCATCATGGGGAATCTAGTCATCGTCTCCGTCCTCACCTTAGCGGCCAATCTCCTGGCCGATGTCGTCTACGGGCTGGTCGATCCGCGCATCCGGGTCGCGCGGGGCCGCCGCTAGCGCGTGAGCGGTCTCTGGCGGGCCTTCACCAAGAACCGCCTGGCGGTGGTGGGCGGGGTGGTGGTGGTGTGCCTGGTCGCCCTCGCTGTGCTGGCGCCTTTCCTGGCGCCCTGGGATCCAAACCGCCCGGACGTGCGGAGGATTCTCGACCCCCCGTCCACCCGCCACTGGTTCGGCACCGACCAGCTGGGCCGCGATGTCCTCTCGCGCATGCTCTACGGGGCGCGGGTGTCCCTCGCCGTCGGCTTCGTCTCGGTGGGAATTGCGGCCACCATCGGCGTGCTGCTCGGGGCGGCCGCCGGCTTTCACGGCGGTGCGATCGACGGTGCCATCATGCGCCTCGTCGATCTCATGCTGGTGTTCCCGCGCTTCTTTCTCCTCCTCGCCGTGCTGGCCTTCCTCCGCCCCTCCATCTGGACCATTATGGTGGTCATCGGGCTCACCGGCTGGATGGGGGTGGCGCGTCTCGTGCGGGCGGAGTTTCTCAGCCTGCAGGAGCGAGAGTTTGTGATCTGGTCGCACGCCGTGGGGGCCAGCGCCCCCCGCATCATCTTTCGCCACGTCCTGCCCAACGCCATGGGACCCGTCCTGGTGGCCATGACCCTCGGGATCCCGGCGGCCATCCTCACGGAATCCGGACTCTCGTTTCTCGGCCTCGGCGTGCAGCCGCCGTACGCGACGTGGGGCAACATTCTGAACGAGGGCAAGGACGCCATCGAGATCGCCTGGTGGCTCTCGCTGTATCCCGGGTTCGCCATCCTGGTCACCGTGCTGTCGTACAACCTGCTGGGCGAGGGCGTCCGCGACGCCCTCGATCCGCGCCTGCGCCAGGCGGCTGGCCGGTTTGGCGGTCGCGAGGCTTAAGGTATACTCGGAATCCCTTGGCCTGAACCCGGGTGCGCCGAAGTGGCGGAACTGGCAGACGCGCACGTTTGAGGGGCGTGTGGGGCAACCCGTGGGGGTTCGAGTCCCCCCTTCGGCACCATTTCTCCCGCCGTCTCCGCCGCAGTGTCGCCGCCGAGAGGCGTGGCGCGTGTACGTCCCTGCGTGTTGCCGCGCGAGACCGTGCGGCCGCGTGCCACGCGCGCGAACCGCGTGGCATAATGGATTCGGTTCGAGCGAAGGATCTCGATGCGTATGACGGTGGCGCTTCCCCTGATTCAGCCCGAAACCATGGCCGAGGGCCGCAAGCCGCCGTGGTTGAAAGTGCGGGCTCCTGGTGGACCCAACTACATCCGTCTCAAGGGCCTCATGCGCGAGTGGAACCTCCACTCCGTGTGCGAAGAAGCGCGCTGCCCCAACATCGGCGAGTGCTGGGAAGAGGCCACCGCGACCTTCATGATCCTGGGAGACGTCTGCACGCGGAACTGCGGGTACTGCGCCATCGCCCACGGGAAGCCGACCTGGGAAGACCGGGAGGAACCCGAGCGCATCGGTCGAGCAGTGGCCGATCTCGAGCTCGACTACGTCGTGATCACCTCGGTGAACCGCGACGATCTTGCCGACGGCGGAGCGGCGCACTGGGCCGCGACCATCCGGGCGGTGCGGCGCCACGCCCCGCACTGCCGGGTGGAGGCCCTGATCCCAGACTTCCAGGGATCGGGGGAGTCGCTTCAGACGGTCATCGAGGCGGGCCCGGACGTGCTCAACCACAATACGGAAACGGTGCCGCGTCTCTACAAAGTGGCGCGACACGGAGGGCGCTACGCGCGCACTTTGGAGTTGTTCCGGCGCGCCCGCGCCGCGGTTCCCGCCCTCCTGACCAAGTCCGGGATCATCCTGGGATTGGGAGAGACCCGCGATGAACTGGTCGCGACGATGGAGGATCTTCGCGCAGCCGACGTCAACCTCCTGACGCTTGGCCAATATCT
>JBKPAK010000067.1:0-3314 GCA_046726415.1 Candidatus Methylomirabilota bacterium | reverse complement strand
CTACCTCGACTATCGCCGCAAGGCTGGCGGGTTCGGCCCGGTGATCCACCCCAGTGGCGACGTCGAGGCCGACTTCGAGCCCATGCGCGAGTTCTACCGCGAGATCACCCCGCGGCATCCGGCTTCGATGAGCCCTCTGCGGCTGCTCGACTCGTAGGCGGGTCGGTGTTCTTCACGAGCGGAGCCCGGCCCCTCGACAGTGTCCGACCCGCTCTTTTGGCGGCCACCGGCCGAGCTACAATCTCGCGTCGATCGGTCTGACCGGAGGAGGAGGGCATGCCCGACGTCGAGGTGCCGAACCCGGAAGAGCTGACCGCGGCGAGTGATCGCTTCAGTAAGCGGGTGGCTTTGATGACCGCGGTCTACGCGGTCGTCCTGGCCATCGCCTCCCTGGGCGGCAACAATGCCATGAAGGAAATGTTGCTGGCCCAGCAGGAAGCCTCGAATCAGTGGGCCTTCTACCAGGCCAAGGTCATCCGCGAGCATCAGTACCGCTCCCAGAAGCTCGTTCTGGAGGCGGACCTCGAAGAGCGCGCCGAGACCATGAAGCCGGAATCACGCCGCAAGCTCGAGGCGGCTCTGCGGCGCTTCGCCGAGGAAGAGAAGCGCTACGCCGAGGAAAAAAAGGACATCGAGAAGGCGGCGCGACACAAGGAGGCCGAGCGCGACCGCAACCAGGCCAAGGATCCCTACTTCGATTACGCCCAGGTGCTGCTCCAGATCGCCATCGTCATGGGCGCCGTGTCCATCCTCTCGAAGTCACGCCCACCGTTCTATACGAGTCTCGTGCTCGCCATCGCGGGCGCCGCGATGACGTTCAACGGCTACACGCTGCTCTTCCGGCTCCCCCTCCTCCATGCCGGCCATTGAGAACCGCGCTGGCCAGGTCGTCGGCGAAGCCCTTGCCACCTCGGCGGCTATCGGCTGACCACCGGCCGCTCCGTCCAGCCGCGACGCTCGCGCAAGGTGGCGCGGAGGGCCGCGGTCGCCACGTCGTCCACGCGCCAGGCCGCTTCATCGATCACGACGCCGTAGTCCTGGTGCGCCGAGGCGAGGCTCACCAGCTCGTTCCGCACGTCGCGCAGCACGCGGGCCGGGTCGCGGTCGAGCGGATCGCCCCACCCTCCGGGGCCAGGTTGCTCGTGGCGAAAGACGTCGCCACGGCGCATCGTCATCGTCACCTTGGCCGGGATCTCGCGCACCTCGCCCTCGGTGTTCAGGACGTTGCGCGACGGCCGGCCGGGCGATCCCCCGTAGAGCCCGTACGGCCGGAACGTATGGCGATCGGCGCGCACCTGGAGGATCGCCTCGTCCTCGAGGAGCCGGTAGTCGCGGCGAATGCTCACGCCTCCGCGATATTTGCCGGGGCCGCCAACGTCGGGGATGAACTCGCAGGCGAGGATCTCGAGCGGCTGCTCGGTCTCCGTCATCTCCGCCGACGGCAGGGACATGTTGGCGAACATGTTGGCGTTGCCATCGAGCCCGTCGGCCCACGGCCGTCCACCCCACGCCGAGCAGATGAATTCCACGAAGATGAACGGCGTGCGATCGGGATAGTAGCCACCGATGGAGACACCGGTGTTGCCGCCCTCGGACGCCGCGATCACCCGGTCGGGCAGCATTGTGGCCAGGGCGCCGAAACAGCAGTCGAGCATGCGGAAGCCAGTGAGTCCTCGGGCGGCGCAGGCCGCCGGCGGCACGGAGTTGGCGATGGTGCCCGGCGGCGCGATCACCTCGATGGCGCGATAGAAGCCGGCGTTCTGGAGGATCTCCTGCGAGAGCACGGACTTGATGCAGGTGTAGGTCGCGGCCCGCGTGAACGACAGCGTGTTGTTGATGGCGCCCTTCACCTGGGGTGAGGAGCCCGTCCAGTCGGCGATCATGTGATCGCCGCGCTTCGCAATGGTCACGTTCAGGGGGATGGGACGGTCGAGGTCGATGCCGTCGTCGTCGATCCAGTCCTCGAAGCTCCACTGGCCGTCGGGCAGGTCGCGGAGCGCCGCGCGGGTCAGGCGCTCCGTGTAGTCGATCAGCTCGGTCATCCAGCTCTTGACGGCCTCGGGACCGTGCCGCTCCACGAGGCGCAGGAAGGCCTCCTCGGCCACGTGACAGGCCGAGAGCTGGGCCCGGAGATCGCCGAAGACGCGGACGGGCAGGCGCACGTTCTTCTCGATGAGCCGGAACAGGGTGTCGTTGGGCTGCCCGGCCTCGTACATGCGGACGGGCGGGATGCGCAGACCCTCCTGGTAGATCTCGGTCGAGTCCGAAGCATTGGAGCCGGCCACCCGTCCACCCATGTCGGTCTGATGGCAGATGGTCGCGGCGAAGGCGACGCGCTCGCCGCCGTGAAAGATCGGCTTGAGCACGAACACGTCGGGCAAGTGCATCCCGCCTTCGAAGGGATCGTTCAGGCAGTAGACGTCCCCGGGCTGCATGCGGTCGCCGTACCGCCTGATGGTCGCGGCCAGCGCGTCGGGGAACGAGGACAGGTGACCCGGCAAGGTCAGCCCCTGGGCCACCGTCTGGCCGGCGGCATCGCAGAAGGCTGTCGAGTAGTCCATGTTGTCCTTGAGCACGCCGGAGTATGCCGTCCTCAAGATGGTGAGAGCCATCTCGTCGGCGATGGAGAGCAGCGTGTTCTTGAACAGCTCGAAGGCGATGGGATCGCGCGGGGTGGTCATGGGTGAGGTCTCCCGGTTCGGGAATTCGGCCTGCGCTCGATGAGGTCCCCAGCGGGGGCGCGTGTGATGCCCTGAGCCGGGGACGGATTGGGCGCGATGTCGATGACGATATTTCCCCAGCCGTCGAGGGCAGCATGCGCCCCCGGCGGCACAACACACGTGGCGTCGTACTCTTCGACGATGCATGGCCCTCGTCGGCGGCCGGCCAGATCGCCTCGGCTGATCACCGGAGTTTCCAGCCACCCGTGCTCAGGCCCGAAATATACGCGGCGCGGTGGCGTCTCGCCCGTCGCCGTTGCGCGGTCGATGTGCAGACGTTCAGGGACGCGTGGGCGATCGGGGATCCCCTGGGCCACCACCCGCAGGCTCACGATCTCGACGGGCTCTTCAGGGCCGGCCCGATGACCGTAGGTGCGCTCGTGCTCGCGTCCGAACGCCGTCTCGATGGCGGTGATGACCTGCTCCCCTGCGATCTCATCCGGGACCGGCACCGTCAGCTCGAACGACTGCCCCTGGTAGCGCAGGTCGGCCAGACGACGAAAGCGCGCGGCTGGGCCGCGGAAGCCCTCGCGCTCGAGCTGGGCGCGGGCCTCGTCCGTGATGCGCGCCCAGATCGTACCGAGCTCAGCAGGC
>JBKPAK010000066.1:0-12599 GCA_046726415.1 Candidatus Methylomirabilota bacterium | reverse complement strand
GGTGGCCCGCCTGCGGTTCCCGGGGCGCGAGGCGGTGGCGAGCCTGATCCTCATCCTCTATCTGGTCCCTCCGGCCCTGCTCTTCATCCCGCTCTATCGCGTGCTCGGCGAGCTGGGGGCCACGAACAACCTGACCGCCCTCTTCCTTTCCTACCCGACGTTCACCGTTCCGTTTTGCACGTGGCTCCTCATCGGCTTCTTCAAGGCTCTCCCCAAGGAACTGGAGGAGGCGGCCCTGGTCGACGGCGCCACCCGGACAGCGGCTCTGATCCGCGTGCTGCTGCCACTGGCCGCGCCGGGGATCGTGGCCTCGGCCATCTTCGCCTTCACCTTGTCGTGGAACGAGTTTCTCTACGCGTTGATCTTCATCCAGGACGAGCGACAGATCACCGTACCGGTCGGCCTCAATCTCCTCATCTACGGCGACGTCTTCCACTGGGGCCAGCTCATGGCGGCCTCCGTCATCACGACCATTCCAGTGGTCGCGCTCTACATGTTCATCCACCGGTGGATGGTGGAGGGACTCGCCGCGGGATCGGTCAAAGGCTGAGCGAATCGTCCGCGCCCGTCGTTTGCCCCGGGGGCATCTGCTTGACAGCAGCCAGGCCGGTACGTATGAAAGGGCCAGCCGCATCGATCGGCGGCCGACGTCAACGCTGACCCATCGCCCTTGTCCCGGATGGCGCGGGCCGGCCGTGGCCGCGCCCATGGAGGTTCCCATGAACGAGCATGCTCTTCGCGAGATGATCGGCGACGTCAAGGCCGGCCGCCTGTCCCGGCGCGCTTTCGTGCAAACCATGGTGGGGCTGGGCCTCACCGCCCCCATCGCCGCACAGATGCTGGCCTCGGCCGGGGTCGCTCAGGCTCAGCCCAAGACTTCGGCATTCGCGCCAACCCGGCGGGGCGGCGGTGGTCCGCTCCGCGTCCTCTGGTGGCAGGCACCGACCCTCCTCAACCCGCACTTCGCGACGGGCACCAAGGACATCGACGCCTGCCGGATCTTCTACGAGCCGCTGGCCGCCTACGACCCGGAGGGCAACCTGGCCCCGGTCCTCGCCGCCGAGGTCCCGAATGTCCAGGGCGGCACCCTGGCCAAGGACCTCACTTGGGTGACGTGGCGGCTCAAGCGGAACGTGGCCTGGCACGACGGCAAGCCCTTCACCGCCGACGACGTCATCTTCAATTACGAGTACGTGTCCGACCCGGCCACCGCGGCCGTCACCAGCGGCTCGTATCGCGAGATTGTGCGGGCCGAGAAGCTGGACAGCCACACCGTCAGGGTGATCTTCAAGAAGCCGCAGGCGTTCTGGGCCGATGCATTTTGCGGCAACCGCGGCGCGATCATCCCCAAGCACGTCTTCGACCCCTTCAAGGGGGCGAAGTCCCGCGAGGCGCCAGCCAACCTCAAACCCGTCGGCACCGGCGCCTACCGGTTCGTGGACTTCAAGCCCGGCGACACCGTTCGCGGTGAACTGAACCCCGGCTACCACGCGACTAACCGCCCCTTCTTCGACACCATCGAGATGAAGGGCGGTGGCGACGCGGTCTCGGCCGCGCGAGCCGTGCTCCAGACGGGCGAGTTCGACTACGCCTGGAACATGCAGGTGGAAGACGACATCCTGCTCCGCCTCGAGCAGTCGGGCAAGGGGCGGGTGAACCTCTGGACCACTGGCGGCATCGAGCACATCCAGTGCAACTTCACCGACCCCTGGACCGAGGTCGACGGAGAGCGCTCGAGCCTCAAGACGACCCATCCCCTCCTCTCGGACCCCGCGGTCCGGCAGGCCCTGAACCTTCTCGTGGACCGGGCCGCCGTGCAGGAGCAGATCTACGGCCGCCAGGGCCAGACCACGGCGAACTTCCTCAACGCTCCGACGCGCTTCCGCTCCGAGAACATGAAGTGGGAGTTCAACGTCGACAAAGGCAACCAGATCCTCGACGCTGCTGGCTGGAAGCGAGGATCGGATGGCATCCGCGCCAAGGACGGCAAGAAGCTCAAGATGCTCTTCCAGACGGCCACCAACGCCCCGCGCCAGAAGACCCAGGCCATCGTCAAGCAGGCGTGCGCCAAGGCCGGCATCGAGATCGAGATCAAGTCCGTGGTGGCCTCGGTGTTCTTCGGCTCGGATGCGGCCAATCCCGACAACTACCCCCACTTCTACGCGGACCTCCAGATGTACACGACGGGCCCGACCGCGCCAGACCCGGCGTGGTTCATGCGGCCGTTCCTGTCGGTGGAGGTAGCGTCCAAGGCCAACAAGTGGCAGGGGCGCAACGTCACGCGCTGGCGCAACGAAGAATACGACCGGATGTACGAGGCGGCGGATACCGAGCTGGATCCCGCGAAGCGAGCGGCCCTCTTCATCAAGATGAACGACCTCCTGATCCAGAACGTCGTGGTCGTCCCGGTCCTCTGGCGAAATGGGGTCTCGGCGTCGTCCACGCGGCTGCAGGGCATGGACCTCTCGGGCTGGGACACAACCTTCTGGCGTCTGCCCTACTGGTACAAGGCGTAGCAAAGCCCTACTGGTCAGGCACAAGCCTCGCGGGACTCCTGCTATCGGACTTCAGGGGCACTGGCGCTCGAGCCAGGAGGAATCATCGTGCTGAGCACGCGGTTTACCAGGCTGGTCGGCTGTGCCGTCCCGATTCAGCAGGCGGGTATGGGAGGTGTCGCCGGCCCCGGGCTGGCGGCGGCGGTCGCCTCGGCTGGCGCGCTCGGCATGCTGGGCGGCGCCAGGATTCCGGCGCCAGTTCTCACCGCGGTCCTCGATCAGCTACGCCAAGAGACGTCGGGAACCGTCGGCGTGAACATCTTGATCCCGTTCCTCGATCCGCCGTGTGTAGAGGTCGCGGCCAGTCGAGTCCGCGTCGTCGAGTTCTTCTATGGGGATCCCGACTCGGCCCTTATCCGGGCAGTCCACCAGGGTGGCGCGCTCGCCTGCTGGCAGATCGGCTCGGAGGACGAGGCCCAAGGCGCCGTCGACGCGGGCGCTGACTTCATCGTGGCCCAAGGGACGGAGGCGGGTGGTCACGTGCGTGGAACGCTCGGCCTTCTGCCACTTCTCGATCGAGTGCTCGAGGCGGTCGACGTGCCGGTTGTCGCCGCCGGTGGGATCGCCACCGCCCGGGCGATGGCGGCCGTTCTCGCCGCGGGCGCCGACGCCGTCCGCGTGGGAACGCGCTTCGTCGTCGCCGAGGAATGCGACGCTCACCCGCGCTACCAGGAGCTTCTGATCCGCGCGCGGGCGAGCGACACCGTGGCGACCGAGGCGTTCTCAGTCATGTGGCCCCACGCGTTGCACCGCGTTCTGCGCTCGTGCGTGGAGGCCGCGCAGGCCCATCCGACCGACCAGGTCGGCGAGATGGTTCTCGGCGGGGAGAAGATTCCGCTCCCTCGCTTTGCCGTTCCCACGCCAACTCGCACCACGACTGGCGCGATCGAGGCCATGGCCCTCTACGCGGGCCAGTCGGTAGGCGCGGTGCACCGCCGACAACCGGCCGCCGAGATCGTCCGCGAGCTGGCCGATGGCGCGTCCAGATTGCTCAACCGCTGGTCGGCTCGGGCCAGCGCCCTGGGGGGATGCTGAGATGGCGGTCGAGTTCGGCGTGTTGCTGCCCACGCGCGAGGCAATCATGTCCGGACGCCCGGAGACGGCCCCCATGCTCGCGCTGGCCGAGCGCGCGGAGGCGACCGGCTTTGACGCCGTGTGGGTCGGCGATTCGCTGACCGCGCGTCCGCGTCACGAGCCGCTCACCCTGCTGGCGGCCGTGGCCGGGCGGACACGACGGGTGCGTCTCGGCACCGCCGTTCTCCTGCCCGCGCTGCGCAATCCCGTCGTGCTTGCCCACATCGTCGGCACGCTCGACCGTTTGACCGAAGGCCGTCTGATCCTTGGTCTGGGCATCGCGGCCGACACACCGGCCATCCGAAGAGAGTTCGAGGCGGCGGCCGTTCCGTTCGAGCGCCGCGTGGGTCGGTTCCTCGAGACGATCGAGATCTGTCGGGCACTGTGGCGGCAGGATGGCGTCAGCTTCACCGGCAAGCACTTCGCGCTGAAGGACGTCACCGTGGAGCCGAAGCCGCATCGGGCGGGTGGGCCGCCGATCTGGATCGGGGGCAGCGGCCCGACGGCCTTGCGTGAGGCCGCGCGGTTCGAGGCCTGGTTTCCCACGGGCCCCGACGTCGAGTTCTTTGCCCAGCACTGGCCGGGGGTGCAGGCAGCCGCGCGTGCGGCCGGTCGCCGTCCCGACGATGTGACCGGCGCCGCCTATGTCACGCTCGCTCTCGACCCCAGCCGGGCCGCAGCCCAGAAGCGGCTGGAGAGTTTCCTCGAGACATACTACGCGGTGCCGGCGGCCGCGATGCTCGCTCGCCAGGCCTGCTATGCCGGGCCGATCGACGGCTGCGTCGAATGGCTCCAGCGCTGGATCGATGCCGGTGCGCGCCACATCGCCGCGCGGTTTGCGGGAGGCGACCAGCTCGCCCAGGTCGATGAGACGGCCGCGCGGCTGTTGCCGCGGCTCCGCCGCTGAGCTACCTCATCGACTCGCCATTCGCCCCCGCCGTTTGCAGATCGTAGATCGACGGTACCCCGACTGGCACTTCGGAAGGCAGCGGGACCTCGGGCATGCGCCGGCCGTCCGGGCGGCGGGCGGCGCCCGGGGCGAGCCCGATTCGCCAGGTCAGCCAGGCGGCGCAGGAGGGAAAGCCGCTGTTCCAGCCGCCCCGGGCATCGAACTCGCGGATGAGCTCGAGCAGGCGGGCGGTGGCCGCGTCGAGGTGGGCCGATAGCTCGGCGATCTCGTCGCCCAGGCGATCCAGCTCCGGGATGGGCTCGGGCGTCCGGAACGCTGCGCAGGGCCCGAGCGATCATCGTTGAACGCTCGCCCATCGCGCTCGTGGCGCACGGGCTTCACTGGCACGGTCACGTCGGAGCCGACTGGCCGCAGCGGGCGGCGTCCCTGGTAGACTTTCGCCCATGACCCAGCTCCCGCTCTCCGGCTACCGCGCGCTCGAGTTGGCCCACCTCGTCGCCGGGCCCCTGTGCGGGACGTATCTCGCTGACATGGGCGCCGACGTCATCAAGGTCGAGAGCCCGTCGGCAGGCGACGCCTCGCGCACCGTCTACGGCGCCAAGTACGGCGACGAGAGCGCTGTGTTCGTCACCGTCAATCGCAACAAGCGCAGCGTGTCGATCGACCTCGCCCGGCCGGAGGGGCGGGCGGCTTTCATGGCGCTGGCGACCACCGCCGACGTCGTGCTGGAGGCCTATAAGGGCGGCGTGGCGGAACGGCTCGGCATCGACTACGCGAGCGTCAGCGCCGTGAACCCGCGCATCATCTACTGTTCGCTCTCGGCGTTCGGACCCACAGGCCCTTGGAAGGAGAAGCCCGGGGTCGACATGCTCGTGCAGGCCATGGGCGGGCTCATGGCCATCACGGGTGAGCCCGACGGCGGTCCCGTACTCTGCAGCGTGCCCGTCATCGACACCATGGGGGCGCTCACCGCCGGCCAGGGGATCGTCACTGCGCTGCTGCATCGCGAGCGCACCGGCGAGGGACAGCGGCTCGACGTCTCGCTTCTCAACTGCTTGATGCTCGCCCACGCCGCTCGGCTTCCCGTGTTCTGGGCCACCGGCGAGGAGCCCACGCGTCTGGGCAGCTCACATCCGATTCTCGCGCCCTTCCAGGCCTTCCTGGCCAAGGACGGGTGGATCTACGTGGCCGTGTGGAAGGAGAGCCTCTGGGAGCCGTTCTGCGCGGCCATCGGGCGCCCCGACCTGGCGCAGGACCCGCGCTTTGCCTCGCGCGAGGCCAGGGCCAAAAACCGTGCGGCGCTGACCGGAGTCCTGGCGCCCATCTTCCAGGAGCGCACGGTGGCCGACTGGATGAACGCGCTCGAAGCCGGCGACGTCCTCTGCGCACCGGTGAATCGCTACGCGGATCTGGAGCGCGACCCGCAAATCCGCGCGAGCGAGATCATCGTGGAAGAGAAGCACCCGCGCGCCGGGCGCTTCCGCACTATCGATACGGCGGTCCGCTTCGAGAAGACGCCAGGGACTCGGCGAACGGGCGCGCCGGCGCTCGGCGAGCACACCGACAACGTGCTCCGCGAGGCCGGCCTCTCCCCGGACGAACTGGCCCGCCTGCGCGAGGCGGGGGTGATCCGGTAAGCCTCCGCCGGTCCAGGCCGGACGATGTGACCTCCTCGGCCTTACTCAGGGCCGAGCGCCGGCAGGGAGAATGGCGGAGCCCGTCATCGAGGCCGGGTTCCGCCGCGTCCAGCGGCCGGCGTCCACCGCGGTCAGGAAGTCGAGCACGGCGCGATTGAAGGCGTCGGGCTCCTCCAGGTTGATGGCGTGTCCCGACTTCGGCAGCACGACGAGGCCGGCCGTGGAAATCGTGCGCTTCATGAAGATTCCGGGTTCCAGGCACGGATCATCCTCGTCGCCGGTCATGATCAGGGTGGGGACTTCGAGGCGCTTCATGCGGTCGCCCAGGTCGAAGATTGACGGCCGCTTCATCTGTACGCCCTGCATGGTGAGCGAATGGCCCCTGGCTGATCCCGCGGCGAGTTGGTCGCGGAACTCCTGCCAGCCTCGAGGGTCCTTGTCCATGAACTGCACGCGCGTTGGGCCCTTAGCGTAGAAGTCGGTCACCGCCTCCATGCCCTGCTCGAAGCGCTTCACCACCACCGCAGAGTCCTCCTTGAACTTTTCGCGGTCTCCGCTGCCGTAGCCGGCACCCGCCACCACCAGGGAGAGCGCGCGGTCCGGGTAGGTCAGGCCGAAGTGCAGGGTGGCGTAGCCGCCCATGGAGAGCCCACAGACGTGCGCCTTGGCGATCCCGACGGCGTCGAGCAGTCCTCGGATGTCGTCGGCCGCCTGTTGCTGGGAGTAGACCGCGGGATCTTCGGGCACGTCGGAGGGCGGGTAGCCGCGGGCGTTGAAGGCGATCGTGCGGTAGCGGCGGCAGAAGAAGCTCATCTGAGGCCGCCAGCTCTGAACGTCGCCGGCGAACTCGTGCACGAAGACGAGAGGTAGGCCCTGACCAACCTCTTCGTAGTAGAGCTGGATCCCGTTCACACGGGCTTTCGGCATGTCGAGCACCTCTCGCGGTAGGTTCTGGATCGTCGTACATTGCGCGAGGACGTCGAGCCACCAGTCCTCCCTCGCGCGGCCTTCAAGCTGCTGAGGTCACGCGGCCTCGAATTCCGCGACGATCTCGCGGGCGATGGCGGTATCCACCAAATCCTCGTAGCGGTGCGATGAGCGGATGAAGCCGCCATCCAGCAGGATGCGCTGCAGATATTCGTAGCCGGGTTGCCGGATGATGGGGTCGCGCGGCCACGTGCCCTGGCGTTGATATCGCTCCACCGCGCGCCGGCAGATCACGGGATCGACGTCGGGGAACGATGGGGCGATCAGCGTGGCGATGTCGTCGCTGCTGTGGACCGCCATCCAGCGCTGGGCCCGGAAGAGGCCGCGAGTGAACCGCCGGACGGTATCCGAATCGTCGCGCAGGAAGCGCGGCGTGGTCATGTAGGACGAGAAGGGCACGGGCCCGGTCGCCTCGCCCATGGACGCGACGAGGTGCGCGGCGCCCTCGGCCAGGAGCTGCTCGACGGCAGGCTGTCCCTGTTCGAGGAAGTCCGCTTCCCCGCTTCGAAAGGCGGCCACGGCCTCCGGGGTGGGCAAGTCCCGGCGAATGGTCACCCGCGCCGGATCGACACCTTCCCGGCGCAACACGGTGAGCATGCACTGCCAGGGCGTGGGCGCTTCGGCGAATGAGATCAGCGTCTGACCTGCGAGGTGGGCCCACTGAAAGTCCGGACGCGGCTTCCGGTTCAGCAGAAAGAAGCCATTGCGGCTGTTGACTTCCGCAAAATGCACCAGGATGCCCGCGCCGCGATCCGCGAGATCGAAGCTCCGCATCAGCCCTCCGAGGCTGATGGTGTTCGTCCCATCGAGGAGCACGCCGGTCGTGTTGGCGCCGCCGGCGGCCGTGCGCACGGTGACATCGAGCCCTTCGGCAGCGAAGTGTCCACCATGCAGGGCCACGAACTGCGGCGCATAGAAGAGCGAGCGGAAGGGCTCTATGACCGCGATGAGCCTGGCCATCGCCGCTGAGTATACAATCGCCCCTGATTGAGCGCGGGCTATGCCCGCGCACCCTGGTCACCCCTCGCGCGAGTGGGGCCTCCGACTAAAGAAACGCGCGAGTTGCGGCAAGCGCCTCGCGAGCGACGTCACCCGGCGGACGCTTCCACGCCGCGGGGTCAGGAGCCTCGTAGCTCATGTAGCCGGCGTAGCCTCTGGCGGCGAAGGCGCGGAACCACTCCTTGAACGGAACCACGCCCCGTCCTGGCGCGAGGCGAGGCAGGGCCTCTCCTGGCGCGAGCCCGCTCGCCGGCACGTCGCTGTACTGGACGTAGGCGATCTCGTCGGCACTCACATCATCGATGTCGCGCACGCCCGCCCCACTCCGGTGGAGATGATACGTATCGAGCAGGAGCCCACACGCCGGGTGCGCGGCCAGCGCCATCACCTCGCGAATCCGGGGGAGGGAGTTGAGCTGCGCCGCTTGTGAGTTGAACTCTATAGCCAGGCGCACGCCAGCCGCCGCGGCGAGGTCGCCGACTTCGCACACGCTGGCCGCCGCCTGCCGAACGCTCCCTTCCCCTTTGTCAACGGGGCTCATGACGGTGGCGCAGCCCAGCACCCTCGCCCGCGCACACTGCTCGGCGAACACCTGAAGGAGGCGTCGTCGCTCGGCGCCATCCGCCCACATCCACCCGAATTCGACGCCGACGCAGGCGACGGGTAGCCGGCTCTCCCGGACCAGGCTCACGGCGTCGTCCGCCGATCCCCCCGACGCGACGGCGCGCGTGAAGTCGACGCGGCGCAACTCGATGGCGTCCCAACCGCTGTCCCGCGCCACGCGCAACGCGTCGGCGAGGGGGGTGCTGTCCAGCGTCCATGTGTGGAGGGCGAGTGCAGTCATGGAGCGCTCCTTGACGATCCCGAGCTCTGCCGGTCTGAGGCGTGGATCAGCTCGCACCAGCGGCGATTGGCGTCGCCCCCGGCTTCAGCGCTGCCGGACAGGAAGCCATCCGCATTCACAGTGGCGTCTTCAGCACCTTCTCGGGCCGGAGTGTGCAGTTCGCACCAGCGCACGTCGAGAATCTCGCGGATCGGGTCGGCATCGGGCTCACAGCCGGGACAATACGCACGCGCAACAGGGGCACTGTCGGTCAGATGATCCGACACGGCCCCTCACGGGAAGCGATCGCGGTCACGCGGCTCGGGCCGGCGACGACCCCGCAGGCGTTCGCCATCTGAGATCCACAGTAGCAAGAGTCCCGCCGATGGCGAAGTTTTTTTGGCGGCCTGCGCTGATTTACACGCTCGTTCAAGACGCTAGGCTGAGCGAGTCATGTGTCCGCAATGCCAGCGAGAGACGCCGCCAGATGCGCACTTCTGCCCACATTGCGGGACACGGCTCGCCCGTGCTGCCTTTCCCGGTGGCAAGATCTCCGTTCATCCCCTAAGTCTGGCCAGCTCGGCACCCTCCGTCGCCCACCGCACCGGCGTGGGCCGCGACGGCGAGCCCAAGCAGGTCACCATCCTCTTCGCTGATCTCAAGAGCTCCATGGAGCTGCTCGCCTGGAGACCCTCCGGAAGATCCTCGTCCGCGTGCGCGAAGACGGGCACCGCGTGCTGGCCCTCGTCGGCGAGGCCGGCGTGGGCAAGTCGCGCCTCCTGCGCGAGTTCGCACGCGCGGCGTCGTCCGAGGGAGTCCGCGTGCTGGAGAGCGGATCGATGGCCTACGGAGCGGCCCTACGGCCAGCAGCAGCACGTCTTCGTGCACCTTGGCGAGGCCCGGCGGCTCGCCGAGGCGCTCCACGATGCCCCGCGCCTGGGCCGCATCCTGGCCTTTCTCAGCAACTATTACTGGAACGTCGGCGAATCCGATCTGGCCCTCGAGTCGGGCCGGGAAGCCCTGGCCATGGCCCAGCGCACGGGCGACCCGCACCTGCAGATCGTCGCCAACTTCAGCATGGGAGGCGCCCACCGCGCCCACGGCGTGTCGCCAGACTGTGGACTACATGGGGCGGGTCATCGCCCTGCTGGCGCGCGAGCCCACCTATGAGTACTTCGGCCAGCACGGGCTGCCCGCGGTGCTCGCGCGCAGCCATCTCGTGTGGAGCCTGGCCGAGATGGGGCACTTCGCGGAGGCGGTGACCACGGCGCAGGAAAGCGTGGAGATCGCGGAGGCGGCTCAGCACGCCTACACGCTCGCCCACGCGTACCTGGGGCTTGGCGGTGTCCTCATTCGTCAGGGGCACTTCGAGGAGGCCATTCCCGTCCTTACCCGCGGGCTCGCGGCGAGCGCGCGAGCGCCCTCCTCTTCCCTCCCCTCGCCGTGGATCTCGGGCTGGCCCAGGCCTACACCGGACGCGTGGACGAGGGTCGGAGCCTGGTCCAGGACGGTGTCGAGCGCGCGCGCGGCCTCGGCCGGCTGGGCCGGCTCTCCCTGCTCGTCACGCATCTCGGCACGGTATCGCTGCTCGCCGGCCAACCGGCGCAGACCGGCCAACTGGCCCGCGAGGCGCTCCACCTCGCCGTGACTCGAAAGGAGCGCGGCAACCAGGCGTACGCGCTGTGGCTGCTCGGGGAGAGCGGGGCGCGGGCGGGTGGTTCCGAGACGGGGCTCGGCGAGGAGCATTTGCGCCGGGCGATCGCCTTGGCCGACGAGCTCGGCATGCGGCCCTTGCGCGCGCGGTGCCTGCTCGCCCTCCGTCAGCTGGCGCGCGACCCAGGCGAGCGCGGGCCAGCGAACGAGCTGCTAACGGAAGCGCTGGCGCTCTGCGGGACATGCATATGACGTACTGGCTCCAGAAACTTCCCCGCTAGCTTGACAAGTTCCGGCCTCTGAGAGCAGAGTGCTGCCCACCTTCAGGACCGTCCGTCCCTTCAGGAGGCGCAGATGCCCCTGGATCGGGTCTCAGGACAGCTCTTCGCCATCCGCTTCGGTCATGACGACCGTCTCGTAGCACGTCTCTCCGCCAGACCTCACCTTCGCGGCAGCGCAAGGAGGCGCACCATGCGACCAGGACCCCGGAGCGTCCTCGCGGGAATGCTCGCGAGCCTTCTGATCAGCATGACCCTGGCCGTTGACCACGCTCACGCTCAGGCCAAGCCGATCCGTATCGGCGAGATCAACTCGTACAGCGGCGTGGCCACCGTCTTCACCTTCCCGTACAAGGAGGGTCTCGCGCTGGCCACCAAGGAGATCAACGACGCGGGGGGCGTGCTGGGCCGGCCGCTCGAGTTCATTCACCGTGACGACAAGCTCAAGCCGGACGAGGCCGTCAAGGCCGCCCGCGAGCTGGTGCTCCAGGAGAAGGTGGACTTCCTGGCCGGGTGCATCACCAGTGCGGTCGGCCTGGCTATCTCCGCCTACGCCAAGGATGCGAAGGTGCTCTACTTCGCCACCCACTGCCAGACGTCGCGCCTCACCTGGGACGACGGGCACCGATACGTCGCCCACACCACCAACAACGTGAACCAGTACGTCCGCGTGATGGCGAAGAAGGCGGCGACCATGCCGTACAAGAAGTGGGCCCACATCTCCCCCGACTACGAGTACGGGCACAACCTTTGGGAGGAGTTTTGGGCGTACCTCAAGCACCTCAAGCCCGACGTCCAGGTGGTCCAGCAGAACTGGCCCAAGCTGGGCGAGACCGACCACAGCTCCTACATCACGGCCCTGTTGCAGTCCGGAGCGGAAGGCTTCTTCAGCGGCCTCTGGGGATCTCAGGAGATCAACTTCGTGAAGCAGGCGCGGCCGTTTGGGTTGTTCGAGAAGATCCCCCTGGTCAGCCCCGCCGTCGGCACCCCCGACGAGCTGGATCCGCTCGGCAAGGAGGCGCCCGTGGGCGCCATCACCACGACGTTCCCCTGGTACGACGAGGGGACCCTGAAGCGGCATCCCAAGCTCGACGCGTGGAACAAGAAGTACACGGAGTGGGCAAAGAGCCGGGGTAACGTGAAGGACCCGCAGCCGAAGCTCGGCGCCTCCTGGGGCTACGCCAGCGTCTACATCATCGCCGAGGCCCTCAAGCGGGCGAAGAGCACGGACCCGGACAAGGTGATCGCCGTGCTGAGTGAGGGCTTCGACATGGAGTTCCCCTGGGGCAAGGTGATCATGCGGGGCTGCGACATGCAGGCGCTCCCGCCGCAGTGGGGCGGCGTCGTGAAGACGAAGGACGGCAAGCCCTTCGTGGCCGACATCGAGGAGATCCACGGCAAGGACATCGTCAAGAGCTGTGACGAGGTGAGGGAGCTGCGGGCGGCCGCCGCGGCCAAGCAGAAGAAGTAAGCACTTCGGCCGCCGGGCGGGGACGCGGCCGGTCCCGGCCCGGCGGCCATGGCGCCGGACCAGCGCGTGGACTTCGTCACCAACCTCTTTCCGTGGATCACCAACGGTCCCCTCATTCTCGTCCAGGTGATGAGCGGGCTCAGCGTGGGCATGTTCCTGTTCCTCGTTTCGGTGGGGATGTCCCTCATCTTCGGCGTCACCCGCATCGTCAA
>JBKPAK010000065.1:0-5308 GCA_046726415.1 Candidatus Methylomirabilota bacterium | reverse complement strand
CGATCGGAGTACCGAACAACCCTTGCGGCGCGAAGGCCGGCAGCGCCATCACGGACGGGAAGGCGAGCTGACCGCAGAGCTGGGGCTGTCCGTGCCATCCACCGATCGCCTGTCCCAACAGTTGCGCATATTGCTGCAGCGGGCTGCCGAACTGGCCGAATTGCTGCAGCGGCCCGATCTGACCGAACTGCGGATGCCCGAACCATCCGCCGAGTCCCTGCCCGGCGAGTTGTCCGTACTGGAACAGCGGGTGGCCGATCTGGCCATACTGTTGCGGCGGAGTGCCAAACGGGCCGTACTGCTGCTGCCACGGGGTGCCGAACGGGCCATACTGCTGCTGCAAGGGGGTGCTGAACGGGCCGTACTGCTGCTGTAACGGGGTGCTGAACGGGCCGTACTGCTGCTGGAACTGGGTGCCGAACGGGCCGTGCTGCTGCAAGGGGGTGCTGAACGGGCCGTACTGCTGCAAGGGGGTGCTGAACGGGCCGTACTGCTGCTGTAAGGGGGTGCCAAACGGGCCGTGCTGCTGCAACGGGGTGCCTAGCTGGCCGTGTTGGTAGAGCGGGTTACCGATCTGGCCACCAAGCTGGTTCCAGAGCTGCGGATGCCACCCGCCGATCGCCTGACCGGGGAGTTGCCCATACTGGCCAAACGGGATGCCGAATCCGCTCTGCGGCGCGAACTGCAACGGCAACATGCTTGGCTGACCATAATGGGTAGACGTCTCGAGGATCATGTCAGACCTCCTTTCGGCCTGTGCTTCGAGATTTCACGTGGTGCCTGTGTTCTGCGTTGCCGTGTGTTCTTGCATGAGACTTCGCGCTTCGCTCCGACTGTCCTCCTCTTTGCTCCCCAGCCGTCATGAGGCGGGCAATCCTCTTGCCAGCTCTCGGCCGCGTTGGAGCGGGCCCGAAATGGCCGCAGGCACAAGCGTTCGCCGAGTTCTCGTTCGGCGAGTTCGTGGAATCGTCGACGCGGCGGCGAGGCGTGACGGTCACACCGCTTCGGTCAGCTTCCGAGGAATGGCGGGTATTCGCGATGTTAGGAGGTGTGCCGTTTTCGCGCGCCGGTGAGCCATTGCGCCTCACTCGCGCTCCACGCAAGGAGCGTGAAAAGGACGCGGAATGCGAGTGGCCCTCCTATCCAGCTCCTGTACTCTAATCTCGACGAAAGTCTTGGCGACTGAACGCCTGGCGAGCAGGAGGCAGTCTCAACGCCGAGGCTTCGTAGATCGAGGAGGCACGCGATGCTGATCGTCGATGCGCAGGTGCACATCTGGGCCAACCACAAACCCGCCAATCCGAACCACCGGCAGGTCGCGACCTTTTCGAAGGACGACCTCCTGAAGGACATGGACGACGCTGGCGTCGACGCGGCGGTGATCCATCCACCGACGTCGTGGGACCCCAACGCCAACGAGCTGGCGGTGGCGGCGGCGCGCCAGCACCCCGACCGGTTGTCGGTCCTGGGAAACTTCCCCCTCGATCGTCCGGAGAGCCGCTCATTGATCGATGGCTGGAAGCGCCAACCGGGGATGCTCGGGCTGCGGTTCACCTTTCTGCAGCCGCATCAGCGGACGTGGCCGACGGATGGGACCATCGATTGGCTCTGGCCCGCCGCGGAGCGCGCGGGGCTCCCCGTCGCTCTGGCCGCGGCGAATTTCATCCCCATAGTCGGGCAGGTCGCGGAACGGCATCCGCGGCTGAAGTTGATCATCGATCACCTGGGACGACCGTCGGGCACGAAGGACGACGCGGCCTGGGCGGACCTCCCGGAGATGCTCGCACTGGCCAAGCATTCGAACGTCGCCATCAAGGCCACTGGTGCGCCGAGCTACTCTAGCGAGCCCTATCCCTATCGAAACATCCACGGTCACCTGCGCCGGATTTACGACGCCTTCGGCCCTGAGCGGATGTTCTGGGGCACCGATATCACGCGCATGCCGTGCTCGTGGCGGCAGTGCGTCACGATGTTCACCGAGGAGCTCCCGTGGCTATCGGCGCGTGACCAGGAGCTAGTCATGGGACGCGCCGTCTGCGAGTGGCTCGACTGGAAGCTGCCGCGATGAGCAAGACCACGACCGGCGGCGCCACGCGGGAGACGGACACGATGATGGACGCGATAGGGGAGGCGGCACGATGAAGCAAGCGGTGCTCGAGAAGTACGGTCCACCGGAAGAGGGCGTGCGCTGTGTCGAAGTCCCGGACGTTGGAGCGCCGGCTGCCGGTGAGGTCGTGTTCGACGTCCTCGCCTTTCCCATCAACCCGGCCGACGTCTCGATGTGTCGGGGCAGCTATCGGCTGAGGCCAACATTGCCTGCCACGCCGGGCGCCGAGTGCATCGGCCGCGTCACCGCGGTCGGCACCGGCGTGTCGCACGTCAAGCCTGGTGATCTCGTCGTCACCCTGCAGCGCGAGAACTGGGCCCAGAAACGCCGCGTGAAAGGCGCCGACGCCATCGCCGTGCCACCGCGCATCGACCTTCTCCAGGGCGCCATGCTCCGCATCAACCCCCCGACGGCGCTCCTGCTGCTCTCCGACATCGTCGATCTGAAGCCGGGTGACTGGGTCATCCAGAACGTCGCCAACTCGGCGGTCGGCCGCCTGCTGATCCGTCTCGCCCAGGCGCGCGGAATCAAGACGGTGAACGTGGTGCGGCGCGAGTCGCTGTTCGCCGAGCTGAAGGCGCTGGGCGCCGACGCCTGCGCGGTTGACGGGCCGGACCTCGCCGAGACCGTGAAGGCGGCGACCGGCGGCGCCCCGATCCGTCTCGGCATCGACGCGGTGTCCGGCCGGGCGACGGCGCGATTGTCCTCGTGCGTCGGCGAGGGCGGCGTCGTGTGCAACTACGGCTCGATGAGCGGCGAGGACCCGGTGATGGCGCGCAGCGCGCTGATCGGGAACGGTCAGACGTTGGTCGGCTTCATTCTCGGCCGCGCGCTGGCGACGCGCTCGCTCGAGCAGATCCGAGCGATCTACGCGGATCTGGGCGAAGGGGTTCTGAAGGGCACGCTGACGGCGCCCGTCGAGAAGGTCTACCCCATCGAGGAGATCAAGGCGGCCCTGGCGCACGCGCAGCAGGGCGAGCGCAGCGGCAAGATCCTCGTGACGCCGAACGGACCGGTCTCCGGCTGAGTCCCACGCGCAGGCGATCGGAGAGACGCCGATGCCACGCGTCGTTTCTGTGCATTCGTCCTGCGCCTCCCTTCAGTCGACCTAGACCAGAGACAGTCGCGAACGGATGGGTGCCCATGGGCCGCGGCCCCCTATAGAACCGGCCGTCCGGCGAGGACGAGCCGGATCGAGCGCGCCGATAGTGCTCTTTCTACATGGCATAGTCGAGGATCGCCGCCTCGCTCGTCCGAACGCGCTCGCGCGCAAACCCTTCGAACATCGTCGCTCCTCTCACGAGGCGGGGGCGAGGGCCTCGAGGACGGTCTCGTCGGGCGCTCGACTCCCGTCGACCCGCAAAGGCAGCACGCAGACGTGGGTGGCGCCGGCGGCCACGTGGGCGTCGATTCTCGCGCGCAGGGCCTCCAGCGGTCCCCAGGCCACGATGGCGTCGACGAGGCGGTCACTCCCGCCGCCGGCGAAGTCCGCATCGGAGAACCCCAGCGCGCCGAGCATCTTCGGGTAGTGCGGGTTCTGGAGATAGAACGCCATGTACTGACGGGCCGCCGCCCGCGCCCGCGCGGGATCGGCCTCCAACAGGACGGCCTGCTCAGCGCACAGCCATTTTTGAGGACCGATCGCTTGCCGTACCTGGGCCGTCTTCTCGGGCGGCGTGAAATACGTGAGCACTCCGGCAGTCTCCGCGGCGGCCAACCGTATCATCTGTGGGAGGAGCGATCCGAGCACCACTGGGGCCTCTCTGGCCGGTACCGGGGCCATGTACGGCGCCGCCTTCATGCGCGTGAGATACGCCCTCATGAACTCGACTGGGCGCTCGTACCGGACGCCACGTCGCTCGTTGGCCACCGCATTGCTGACGCCAAGCCCGAGGATGAATCGATCGGGAAAGAGCTCGCTCAGGCCGCGCGCCGCATTGCCCGACGCGATGGGCTCACGGCTATAAGCGACCGCAATACCGCTGCCAATGACCAGCGTCTCTGTCTGGTCGAGGAGGTGGGTCGCCAGCGACAGGCTTTCCCGTCCCACGCCCTCGGCGAACCAGAGAGCCGAGTATCCGAGCCGCTCGACCTTTCTGGCGAAGGGGCCCAGCGCGCTTCCGGGAAGCGGGTCGAGGAAGCAGAAGACTCCCAAGCGAGACAAGTCCATTGGCGGCCTCCCTGGAACCACCGCGCGATGATCAGTCGCGGCGGCGGTTGGTTCATAAGGCCAGGAGACCGCCGTCCACAACGAGCTCGGTCCCTGTGATGTACGAGGCCTCGTCCGACGCGAGGAACAGCACCGCGTGGGCAACTTCCTCCACGCGGCCCTCGCGCTTCAGCGGGATCAGCCGGAGCATCTTCGCTCGCCACTCGGGATCGGCCGATGCCTGAGAGGTCCGCATCGGCGGCATGACGCCGGGATGGACCGAATTCACGCGGATGCCGTCCTTGGCGTACTGCACGGCGGCGGACTTGGTCATGATGCGCACGGCGCCTTTCGAGGCGTTGTAGGCCATGTGGATTCGGTCCTGGCCGACAAAGCCCGAGATCGACGAGATGTTGACGATCGCGCCCCCACCCGTCTGCTGCATGGCGGGGATCGCGTACTTCATCCCCAGAAAGACCCCCTTGGCGTTGATGTCCATGACCTTGTCCCACACTGGAACGCTCATGGTGTCCGGACCGGAGCCGCTGATCCCGGCGTTGTTGACCAAGATGTCGAGCTTGCCGAACGCCGCGACCGCCGCCGTCACCGCCGCCTGCCACTCGGGCTCGCTGGTAACGTCGAGCTTGACGAAGCGCGCCTGGCCGCCGGCCTTGGTGATGTGGTCGGCCACGTCGCGCCCCTGCGCCTCCAGAACATCGGCGACGGCCACCTTCGCCCCCTCCTGAGCGAAGATCGTCGCCTCGCTCCGACCCATGCCGCTCGCTCCACCGGTGATGAGCGCGACCTTACCTGCCAGTCTCATGGTGACCTCCTTTGGTCCCGACGATCATAGCTGAGCCGTTCAGGTCGGGTGAGGTCCACCGCTGAGAACCTCAGAAACGCGGGATCTGTGGAAGGTGGTCGAACTGCGTGTCGCGCGCGAAGAGGTGGAGCTGGTGTTGCACCACGAGTGCAGCGATCCAGAGGTCGTTCGTGGGAATAGGAGTGCCCTGGCGCCGCAGCTGGTGGAACAGCCTCCCATAGTGATGCGC
>JBKPAK010000064.1:0-21292 GCA_046726415.1 Candidatus Methylomirabilota bacterium | reverse complement strand
CGCGATCACTGGCATCACCGGTGGCCGCGGTTGCGTTTTCGCGGCGAGCCGGGGTGAGCCGTGATCCATGCGCGGGCTCACGAGCGGCCGGATGTGTGGTCGCGATTGCGTGTTATAGCACGAACGCGCGATCGCCTCTGTGTTCGCCCCGTCCCAGCCAGAGCCATATCGCGGAAGTCTCCTCGCGCGGGCGCCGGCCGCGAGGCATGCTAGACGAGTGAACCGACGTCGCTGGTGGATCGTTGGAGCGCTCGTCGTCGCCATCGCGTCGTCGGTGGGCGTCCTGTGGTGGGCTCTACCAGGACTCGTGCATTGGGCCGTAGTCCGGCAGATTGAGAGCCTCACGGGCCGTCGGACGACCATCGAGCAGCTGGATCTCGATCTGGCCCGTGGTCATCTGGCCATCACCGGTCTCCGACTCGCGGCGCGCGCGCCCGGGCCTCCTGTCGCGGAGCTGGACCGACTGGACGTTCGCTTCGAACCCGGCTCACTGCTGCGCGGGCATCTCTGGATTCGGGAGGCCACCTTCGGCGGTGCGCGGGTGCAGATCGTCCGCTCCGAGCGCGGCGATCTCAACATTTCGGACCTCGTGGCGCGGCCGGTGGCCCGGGGGGGATCCGCGGCGGTCACCGTCGATCGGTTCGCGCTCACCGGTGGAGTTGTCTCCCTGGAGGACCGCACGCGAGCGCTCGCCCACACCTGGCGCGTGGAGGGCATCGCGATCGAGGCCAGCGGCCTTTCGACGACCCGTGTCGACACTGAGGGCACGGGGCGCCTTACCGCAACGGTTGGGGGCGCGCCGATCTCCGCCGAGCTCTCGGAGCTGCGCCTCGTTCCGCTGCGCGCTCGCGTCCGCGTCGGCCTGAAGAATGTCGATGCGACCTTGGCCGCCCTCTCCTTCCCTGCGGACATGCCCGTCGCGCTCCAACGCGTCGTTCTCACCGCCGATCTGGTCGCAATTCTGGACGCTGGCCGTGGAGTCCGGCTCGACGGCCAGGGGCGGCTCGACGACCTGACGCTCCAGAGACGCGGAACCGGGACTCCGCTCGCCGCCGCGCCATCGCTCGCGTTCACGCTGAGCGGCGTGCAGATCGATGCGGCCGGTGGTCGGTCCAGGTTCGGCCGCATCGAGATGACCGGAACCGCGACCCTGTTCGGCGCGCGTACCAGCTCCGCAAGTCGCTTCGAAATGGACCGCCTGCAGCTCCGCATCGAGGAGGTCGAGGGACCTGGGCCCCGCGCTCAGGTGACCATCACGGCCGGCTTTCCGGGAGGCGGCAGGCTCGACGTGCAGGGCCCCGCCCGGCTCGCCCCGCTCGGGGCGGAGCTGCGGACGCGCGTCACGCGCCTGGACCCGTCGGTCCTGATGTCGTACCTCCCTCTCCCGGTCGACATCTCGGGGGTCGTGGAGAGCGACCTAACCGTCGATCTGGCATACTCCGGCGCCCTCACCGCTCGCATCCGCGGCAGCACCACCATCAACCGAGTCACAGCCGCCGATGGCGGACATTCGCTCGCGACCGCCCAACAGATCGTGGTGATCGGCATCGATGCATCGTGGCCGCGCATCGGAGTCGCACAGATCCGCGTAGTCCAGCCGAATGCGATGGTCGAGCGCGATCGAGTGGGACGCGCTCCGCTCGCCTCGCTCTTCGCCGCGGGGGGAACGGCGCCCGGATCCGAGTCCGGCTCCAGGGCCTCGAGCAGGAGTCCCGCCGGTGTGACCGTCGAGATCGGCGAGATCGCAGTGGAGGAGGGAACGGTGACGCTCGACGATGCGTCCGTCGTCCCCCCCGTCCGCCTCGCGCTCTCCCCCGTGCGCTTCACCGCGCGCGACATCACGTGGCCGGCACGGCGCCCCTCGACAGTCCACCTCGAGGCCGCCACCCCGGGGACAGGGGCGCTGGACGCCACGGGTACGCTGTCGTTGGATCCCGTTCGCCTGGATGTGCGGGCGCGCCTCGCCGGCGCCGCTCTGGCGCCATACCAGGGCTACGTGCCGTTCCCAGCCCGCATTCAGGGCTACTTGAAGGCCGACCTTGCCATCACCGGCTCCCTCGGGCCCCACGTTGAGGTCGGCGCCCGCGGTACGGTCGCGCTGAGCGACGTGACCGTGGCCGATGCGGACCGACGGTCCCTGAGAGTGGCGCGTGTCGAGACGACGGGCTTGGAGTACGCATGGCCGGCGACCCTGAAAGTCGACCGGCTTCACGTTCAACGATCGCTGGTGAGGGTCGAACGCCCCGGCGTAGCCGCCACCCCACTCGATACCCCCCAACGCTCCTCGATTCCGAGGGAATCTGCCCGGACTGTTCCAGCTGCCCTGACCGGGATGACCGTGGCAGTTCGCGAGGCTGTGCTCGACGACGGCGAGGCGAGGATCGTGGACAGGGCTGTGAGTCCGGCGGCGCGCTTCGACGTGACCGGCGTCAGCCTCGTCGCGCGCGATTTCACCTGGCCCGGTCGCAGTCCGACTGCGGTGGAGCTGCGGGCCGTCATGCCCGGAGGCGGGACCGTGAGCGCACGCGGCGAGCTCAACGTCGCGTTCTCGAGCGTGAATCTGAACCTGACGATCAGCGACCTCGACCTCACGCCGGCCCAGCCCTACCTTCCCGTGCGAGGGCGAATCGCGGGTAAGGCCGGCGGCGAGCTCGAGGTCAAGGCCACGCTTGATCCACTCGCCATCACCGCGAGGGGAGCGGCCTCGGTCGATACCGTGTCCATCACGGAGAACGAGCGGCCACTCCTGACCGTGGCGCGCATCGAAACCTCGGGAGTCGACTACGCGTGGCCAGCGAAGGTGGCGATCGATCGACTCCATGTCCAGAAATCGTGGGCGGCGATCGAGCGTCGCCCCGACGGGACATTCCCTCTCGCGCTGGTCTTCAACACCGCCCGGGCGACGCCCGCGGCAACGGCGCGCTCGGCGCCAGCCTCGACGGGAGCTTCCCTCGCCTCGGCGCTCGACGTTTCGGTCCAGGAGAGCGTCCTCGAGGGGGCGGTGACGGTGGTCGATGGCGCGGCGACCCCGGCGGCGCGCTTCGAGGTCGCCGGAGTGCGGCTGATGGCCCGCGACTTCAGCTGGCCGCCTCGCGGTCCGACCGCTGTACACCTGCAGGCGCCGATGCCAGGGGGAGGATCCCTGAGCGCGCGCGGGCAACTCGCTCTCGCGCCCGCGAAACTCGACCTCGATGTCGTCCTGAACGACGTGGACGTCGCGCCCGCCCAGCCGTATCTGCCGCTGCGAGGTCGCATCGCCGGCAAGGCTAGCGGGAATCTCCAGGTGAATGCGACCGTCGAGCCGCTGGCCATCACCGCGCGCGGAACCGCATCGCTCAACAACCTGGCGATGGCCGAGCGAGAGCGACCGCTTCTGACCGCGGAGCGCATCGAAACCACCGGGTTCGATTACACGTGGCCGGCCACCGTCAAGATCGACCGCCTCCGTGTACAAAAACCCTGGGCCCTCGTCGAGCGCCAGGTCGACGGCGTCCTCTCCCTACAAGGCGTCTTGCCTGCGGCGCGCCCGGAAGGCGGCGGCGTCCGAAGCGCGGTGCCGGCCGCGAGCGGCGCCCCGGCGGGGCTCCGAATCAACGTTCGCCGAAGTATGGTCGAGAACGGCGCCGCCACTATCGTCGATGGCCGCGTGAGTCCGGCAGCGCGTTTCGAGATCACGGGAGCGCGGCTGACTGTGCGCGAGCTGGCCTGGCCCACGCGCGGAGCCAGTGGCTTCGTCTTGCGCGCGTCGACGCCGGGCGGTGGAATCCTGGAAGCGCGGGGCCAGCTCGCGCCGGACGCGTCCAGCATCGACGCGAAGCTCGTGCTCGATCGCGTGGATCTGGCGCTGGCGCAGCCTTTCATGCCCGTTCGTGGTCGCATTGCCGGCAAAGTGACCGCCGAGGTTCAGGTGAAGGGACGCCTGGCTCCGCTGGCCCTGTCGGCGCTCGGTCGGATGACCGTCACCGACGCCTCGCTCGGCGACGGTCAGCGCGCGCTCGTGACCGTCAAGGGCGCCGATGTCGCCGGCCTGAATGCGGAGTGGCCACGCCGGTACGTGACCATCGAGCGCATCGTCCTCCGCGAGCCCTGGGCTCTTGTCGAGCGCGACGCCCACGGCAACATGCCGTTGCTGTCGCTCATCACGCCGGGACCAGCGCGCCCGAGCGGTGCCCTCGCCGGAGCCGGCGGACCAGGAACTCCTCGCCCCGCCGCCGATGCGGCGGGTGGCCAGGTGGGCCCTGCCGACGACGCACCGGTTGTCCAGGTAGGCGCCCTCATCGTCGAGGAGGGCTTCATCCGCTTCAGCGATCGCACAACGACACAGGCCTTCGTGGAGGAGGTGTCACGTCTGGCCGTCACCGCGAGGACCTTGGGCACGGCGTCCACCACTCGCAGTCAGCTCACCGCGACCGGCCGGCTCACCGGAGGAGTGCCGATCGAGCTGCGGGGCGAGGTGGGCCCGCTCGGGGGCCCGCTCTTCCTGGACATCGAGGGCAAGGTCGCCGGGCTCGCGCTCCCGCGCATCAATCCGTACGCGAACCGCCTGCTCGGCTGGGTCGCGCGCCGGGGTGCCTTCGATGTGACGTTCCACTACCGCGTTCGCGACGACCGCCTCGAAGCCTCGAACGAGATCGTGATCGGGCAGCCCGTGTTCGTTCCGTCGCGCGGCGGCGACGAGGTGCGGAAGCGGGTCGGCGTGCCCCTCGACCTGCTCGTCTCCCTCCTCAAGAACGCGCGAGGAGAGATCAGCCTCTCCGTCCCGATCACCGGAACGGTCAGCAGCCGACAGTTCGACTTCGGCGATGCCGTCTGGGATGCAGTCCGGAAGGCGGCGATCAGCGTGCTGGCGCTGCCGGTGAGCTGGGTGGGCAAGATCTTCTACACCGCGGACTCGCGCATCGATACGATCGCGATCTGGCCGGTGTATTTCGACCCCGGCACGACGCGTATGCAGCGCGGCGTCGACGCACACGCCGAACGGGTGGCGACCTTCCTGCGTCAGGCGCCCGCCATCATGCTCACTCTGAAACCGGTCATGACGGTTGACGATGTCTCCGTCCTCAAGCGCGACGCCGCCCGCCAGCGCATCGAGGCCCTCGCACGGGAATCGGGCCAGGCTGATGCGAAGGCCGCCGCCGCTCGGCTATTCGCCGAACGTTTCCCCGGCCGGCCGGTGCCGGCCGAGCTGGAGGCGATGGTGGAGGAGCTGGCGAAGGAGGAGCCCACGCCGGACAGTGTGCTGAAGGCACTCGCGGCCCGCCGGGTCGAGGTGACACGCCGGGAGCTGGAGGCCAAAGGTGGGGTGGATCCGGCTCGTCTCCGAACGAGCGAGGGCGCCCTGCCCGTGGAGGCGTCAGGCCCCGGGCGCGTCGAGTTCGAGATCGCGCCGGCCGCGGAGGCGGCCAGCTGAGGTGACTCAGCGGCGCCAATAGCGCTGGAGCCCGATGTTCAGGGCGAGGAGCCACGCTGCTCCACCGGCGATGAGCCAGGCGAGGGCGAGGACGAGGTCGCCGGTGAGCTGCCTGGCCTCGATGATTGGCCACACCCACCAGATGCCGAAGAGCAGGCCCCCGAGCCAGCACAGCATCATCGCCGCCCAGAGGTAGGCCACTCGTTCAGATGATGGGGGGCCCCGAGATGGCCCCCCATACCTCCCAGGGCTCGGCGCACGACCGCGGAGCCGTGGCGCGCCGCGATTTCTTGGGCATGCGCTAGCCGCCGAACCGCTTCGCGATCTCGCCGGGCAACACCGTTGCCGCCCAGAAAGCGACGCCGCCGAGGCCGGTGACCACGGTAATCCAAAGCAGCCACGTGTTGAGCGGACTCACCTTGAACCCGATCGGAAGGCGCCGGTTGTTGAGCAGCAGGATCTGCCAGGCGCCGATCGAGCGATAGACAAGGGCAGAGATGGCGACGCCGATCCACAGGATGAAGGGCTGGGCCACCGTGATGAGATAAAAGCCGGCGAGCACCGCGATGGTGATCACCACGAAGTAGTAGAAGCGGTAGGGCCGGCGGGCGCGGCCGGTCACGGCGATCGCGTCGCAGGTGGTGCGGCCGATGTAGGTGTCGTAGAACGGGAACTGCGCGTCGTAGAGCGTCACCATGATGAAGAGCAGCATGAGCCAGCCGGCCATGGGCCCGAGCACGCCGCTGGCGATGGTAGCCATCTGGATCGGCACTTGCACCCCGGTCGGGATCTTGCCCGTCCGGAGGAAGTCCTCGTGCAGATAGGCGAGACCACACACCGAATAGAGATAGGTCATGATCAAGCCGCCGATGATGGTCCACCAGAGGATGAGGCTGTAGCCACCCACTTTCACCCACTGCTGCATCTTGCGGCGCTCTTCGGGGTCGGCGCTGTTCCAGTTGATCTCCTGGGCGGTGATCCGCTCCGGTGGCCGAAGCACCCCAGTGACCTGCCCGGCGTACCGTCCCATGCCGAAGCCCGCGCCGATCACCCAGAAGCTCACCCACATGAGGCTCCCGCCGGGCTGGTTGAAGAGGGCGAGCGCATCGGTCTTGGGTAGAGCTGCTGGATAGCCCTCGAGAGCGAAGGAGATGCCGAGGTAGCCGAGCAGCACCTGCCAGTAGTGCTCGGGCTTGGCGGCGATGATGGTGACCGCGAGCACCAGCACGATGTTCGCGAACATGATGAATGTGAAGAACTTGGAAAGGAAGTTGTACGTCCGGTCGGAGAAGTAGAAGACGATCAGCACTGCGAGGAGGGCGATCACCGCCCAGAGGTAGTGCGGGGGGAGTCCGAGGACCGGCGGGTTGCCGATGCCGGTGAACCGGTAGGCGGCAATGACGGCTCCCCCCATCCATGCCGGCCAGGCGAAGGTGGCGATGGACACCACCGCCCAGAACCACGGCCAGAAGCCATAGGGCCGGAGGTCGTTGGTGGCAGCGAAAAACGAACGGCCGGTACAGATGCTGTACTTGATGCACTCGTAGACGAGCGCGGTCTCAAGGACGACGGACACCGTCATGAACCAGTGCATCTGGAGCGTGCCGCGGGCCGAGATGTTCGGCAGCAGGTAGGCCTCCCCGCCGCCGATCGAGATACCGAAATTGATCGCCTGCGGACCAAGCGCCGCCAGCATGCCCGCCAACGTCAGCGGGAAAGGGTCTGGGACCTTGTGAATCGCTCGCTCATCGGCCGCCGCGGGGGCGCCCGGACCTTCAACGACACGTGCCATTCGAGCCCTCCCTGGATGCACTGCTCTGTGCACTGCTGCGCGCACGGGCGCTCGAAGCACGTCCGCCGCGGGAGGAGCACGGGGTCCTCCGGCGGGAAGGAGGCGAACGGCTAGGAGCCTGTGCGAAAGTTTGTCCGAGAACCTCAGCCAGGAGCATGCGGCCTCACCTGGGCGGCTGCACTCTACTCGGGAATCGCCGCGAGTCTAGGAGGGCCGGCGCGCGCTTGTCAAGGATTGTGGGCCCGAATCCTGGCCCGGGGTGCAGGCATCCCACTAATATGAGTGAAAAAAGAGGGTTAGACTGGAGGGGCGGCAGCGCGGTGGAGGTCAACGGCATGGATACTAAGCCGGTGAATCTGGTGGACGTGGAGCTTGTCAACCCGAACGACGACGCCTTTCCGTTCCGGACGGAGCTGAGCTTCTGCCAGCTCATAGGGTTTTGGGCGCAAGAGGAAGCCACTGACAACCCGGTCCGGGCGGCCATGGCTCGGGTGATCCGCGAGCAACTCCGCGCGGCTCCTGACCTGTGTGCGCCTATCGAGGATCGGGCCGTGCTCCGCGCGCATCGCCCGCTGGTCGATGCCCTCATGTCCACGGTGTTTCCGGCCGCCCTCTGGGACCTGGAGGTGGGGGCGATCCTGGTGCCCTTCCGCCTGCAGAGCGTCTACGCCACCCCGTCGTTCGAGCGCCTCCTAATGGGCGCGACCGGAATTCTCCGTGGACGGCTCAACCTGGACGCCGAGGGCGGGCTGCGGATTCGCGTGCTGCACGCCTACCGGCACATCCTGCAGCGCTTTTACGGGATCGATCTCGATCTCGGGACGCCGCTCGTCATCACGGTGCGCGACCCGGAGACGGGGCTCGATCGGCACTTCAAGACCATGTTCGACTCGCGCTTCATGACGGTGGACGCCCTGGGCGGCGTGCCCCCGCTCTCAGACGAGGCGCGCGAGCGCATTCTGGCCAATCCGTCCGATCCGTGGCTGCTCGCCGAGCTGTTGCCGCCGGACCGCTTCGTCTTCCGCGGCCTCCACCTATTCAAGGCGGCCGACGTGACGGATCAGGAGATCCTCTCGTCCATCAAGCGCGACCTGATCGACCGGGAGTCGATCGTCTCCAGCGCCGCCTTCCAGAAGCTGCGCGACAAGCTGCGCGCGCTCTTCCGCCGCCCCGCCCTCGACGTCTCGTTCGCCGCCATCGACGGCGACCAGGTCTTTCTGCTCAGCGGGGCCAAGCTGCAGCACCGCTGCCTCTTCGCGGATTCAATGCACTACAGCCGCCGCGATTTCGCGGGAACCCTCTACGGGCGCGCGGTCGACTCGGGCCAGCCGCTCTACATCGAGAACCTGGCCACCTACCCCGAGCGGGGCCCACTCGAGGAGCAGATGCTGGCCGAAGGCCTGCGGAGCCTGGTCATCGCGCCGCTCCATTACCAGGACATGTTGATCGGCTGCCTCAAGCTCTACTCACCGGAGCCGGGCGACTTCAGTCCGAACCACGCCATGCGCCTGGCCGAGGTACTTCCGCTCTTCTCCATGGCCGTCAAGCGCAGCATGGACGAGCTGAACTCGCGCGTGCAGGCCGTCATCAAGGAAAAGTGCACGGCCATTCACCCCAGCGTGGAGTGGCGGTTCCGCAAGGGCGTGCTCCACGCGCTCGAGGCGACGCCGCCGGGCGAATCGCTGGAGCTCGAGCCGATCGTGTTCGACAACGTCTACCCGCTCTACAGCGCCTCGGACATTCGCGGCTCGTCCACCCAGCGAGCTACGGCCATCCAGGCCGACCTGGCCACGCAACTGGAGCTGGCCCTGGAGGTGGTTCGGGCGGCCCACCGGGCCAAGGATCTTCCCATCCTCGACGAGCTGGCCTTTCGCATCCACCGCCACATCGAGCACCTGCAGGCCGGGCTCAAGTCGGGTGACGAGCTGACCATCCTGAACTTCCTGCGTCAGCACGTCGAGCGCGTCTTCGACCAGGTGGCCTCGGTGGGCGGCGACGTCCGCGCGCGCATCGCCGACTATCGCGCCGCCGTCGATCCGCGCCTGGGCTTCGTCTACCGGCAGCGCAAGGACTTCGAGCAGACGATCACCCTGATCAACGACACGCTCTCCTCGTACCTCGACCAGGAGGAGACGCGCTCCCAGGCCATGTTCCCCCACTATTTCGAGAAGCAGCAGACGGACGGCGTCGAGTGGGGGCTCTACGTGGGCGATTCGTTGGTCGAGCACGGCGGCTTCGATCCGCTCCACCTGCGCAACCTGCGGCTCTGGCAGCTCATGGTCCTGGCCGGCATGGCCCGGCGCGCCGAGGCCCTGAAGGCACGCCTGGCCCTACCGCTCGAGGTCACGCACCTGGTCCTCGTGCACCACGCACCCCTGGCCGTGCGCTTCCGGCTGGACGAGAAGCGCTTTGACGTCGACGGCGCCTACAACGTCCGCTACGAGGTCATCAAGAAGCGGATCGACAAGGCGATCATCAACGGCACGCGCGAGCGACTGACCCAGCCCGGCCGCATCGCCATCATCTATTCCCAGCCGCGCGAAGCCACAGAGTACCGCGAGTACATCGAGTATCTGCAGGCGCGCGGCGACCTCGTCCCCGGAGTCGAGGATCTCGAGCTCGAGATGCTGCAGGGCGTGGACGGACTGCGGGCGCTCCGGGTGGCGGTGAATCTCGAGAAGCAGGTCCCACTGGACGACGCGGTGCCGCGGGCGCCGGACGTGATCGCCGGCCGCTAGATCATCGGGGGGGACCGCCCCACCGCCCGCCCCTCCCGCAGATCGTCAGAACAGGATGGTGGCCCGCAAGGTGATGGCGGTGGCGGGCGAGAAACTGCGGCTCTGTCCCGGGTTCGGGATGTAGCTCACGGTGGGTTGGAGGTAGACGTCGCCCACCCACTTCTCCGATGGCGAAGTAGTCGGTCAATTCACGCAGGACAAATTTCTTCTTGACTCGCTCTCGCGGCGAGTGCTGTCCTACGAACGACCGCCGCGAGTCAGTCGTTCACGCGATATCCCTCCGGGAGCAGAGCCATGAGCGAGACAGCAACGGGCGCCGATCCGGTTTCCGCCACCGTGGTCATCGCCCGGCACGTGCGACCCGGGCGAGAGCAGGACTACCTGCGGTGGCAGGCCGAGATCAACAACGTGTGCCGCACGTTTTCCGGCTTCGAGGCCATGGACGTCGTGCCGCCGGTGCCCGGCGTCCAGGACAGCTACGTGATCGTGTTCCGGTTCGACTCATTCGCCCACCTCGACGCCTGGCTGCGCTCCGATGCCCGCCAGGCTATCCTCGCCCGCGGTGACGGCCTGTTCACGAGCGAGGCCCGGCCGCAGGTGGTTGCCGGGACCCGTCCTGCACCGCGCGGAGAGGGCATCGTGGTATCCACGCGCGTCAAGCCCGGCCTTGAGACCGAGTATCGCGAGTGGCAGAGCAGAATCGACACCGAGGCTGCCCGGTTTCCGGGCGTTCTGGGCAACGAGGTGTTCGCCCCCGCACCGGGCGTGCAGGAAGAATGGGAGTCGTGGTGCGATTCGACTCGAGCGAGCAACTTCAGAGTTGGTTCCTGTCGGACGCTCGGCAACGCCTGGTCGATCGGCCCGCCCGTCTGTGGGACGAGGCCCGGGTCGAAAGGTTCGGCGGTGGCTTCCCGGGATGGTTCGCGCCCGGCACCACGGCGTCCGGCCAGCCCGCCTTCCCGCCGGTCTGGAAGCAGGCCATGATCGTCCTCCTCGCCCTCTATCCGACCGTCATGTTGCTGACCCTCTTTCTGTCGCCATGGCTCGCGGGCCTCCCTGGCGGTGGCGATGTTGATGAGCAACCTGGTCAGGGTGGCCATCCTCACCTGGCTGCTCATGCCACCGGTGAATCGCCTCTTCGGCTTCTGACTCGTCCCCTCCCCCTCGCGCTCCCGGCTGCACGAGGTGCTGGGGACCGGTGTGGTCATCCTCGGCTACGTCGTCTTTCTGGTCATCTTTCTGGTCGTGCGTTAAGCATGGGGCCCCGATTGGCTCCCATCCCTCCGTGGCGCCCGTTAGTGGCTAGACTGCGTCCCGCCCTGGCCGACGGGTCGATGAGGTCGGCGCGGCGGCGAGCGTCCTGATGTCGCTTTTGATTCGGGGCGGCGTGGTGGTCACCATGAACGACCGCTTTGAGGTCGTCGAGGGAGATGTTTCCGTGCGCGATGGTCACGTGGCCGCCGTCGCGTCCTCCATCGCCGAGCCCCACGATCGCGTCATCGAGGCGCGGGGCGGATACGTGCTCCCGGGATTCATCCAGACGCACTTGCATCTCTGCCAGACGCTGTTTCGCGGCTACGCCGACGATCTCCCGCTGATGGACTGGCTCCGACGGCGCGTGTGGCCGATGGAGGCAGCCCATTCGCCGCACACCCTGCGAGCCTCGGCCCGGCTGGCCGCCATCGAGCTCCTGTCGAGCGGCACCACCGCGGTGCTGACCATGGAGACGGTGCACGACACCGATGCCGTCTTCGAGGCGGTGGCGGAAAGCGGCCTGCGCGCCACCATCGGCAAGTGCATGATGGATTCTGACGCCCATATGCCGGCCCGGCTGCAGGAAGCGACGCGGGCGTCAGTCGACGAGAGCATGGCCATTCGCAGGCGCTGGCACGACGCGGCCAACGGCCGATTGCGCGCCGCCTTCGCGCCGCGCTTTGCCGTGTCCTGCTCGCCCGCGCTCTTGGAAGCGGTGGCCAGTCTCTCGCGCGACCACGGCGCGCTCGTCCATACGCATGCTTCGGAGTCGCGCGACGAGATCGCCATCGTGCGGGAGATCTCCGGCGGCATGACGAACATCCAATACCTGGCCCGCCTGCATCTCGTCTCACCGCGCCTGTGCGCCGCCCATTGCGTCTGGGTCGATGAGGGCGACCAGCGGCTCCTCGCCGAACGCGATGTCAAGGTCATGCACTGTCCCGGCTCGAACCTGAAGCTCGGCTCCGGCGTGGCCCCCGTCCCGGAGCTGCTTGCCCTCGGGGTCACGGTGTCGCTGGGCGCGGATGGCGCCGCCTGCAACAACCGGCTGGACATGTTCGAGGAAATGCGATTGGCCGCGGTGCTGCAGGCGGCCCGGCGTCAACCGGGCATTCTGGTCGCTCGCGACGTCCTATGGATGGCCACGCGGGCGGGCGCGCGCACGCTGGGTCTCGAGGACGAAATCGGATCACTCGAGGCCGGCAAACGCGCCGATCTCATCGTGGTCGATCGAGATCGACCCCACCTGACCCCCGGACCCGATCCCTATTCGACCCTTGTGTACGCCGCGCGCGGGAGCGATGTGCGCACGGCGATCGTCGACGGCGAAGTCCTGGTCGACGACTTCGCGCCTCTGCGCGTCGATCGGGCCCACGTGGCGCACGCCGCCCGCATGGCCGCACGCGAGCTTGCCACGCGCGCCGGCGTCCTGACCTAACGCGGTTGGCGCACGTCGGGAACGTCCGAGGGAGCGCGCGGCCCCCGCTTCGGCTTCCCCCGTGAATTCCGCTGAGAAAGTCCGCCTGGCGGTCGACATCGGCGGCACCTTCACCGACGTCGTGGTGCTCCGCGAGTCCGGCCGGCGCATCACCACCAAGGCCCTGACCACCCCGGACGATCCCGGCCGGGGCGTCCTCGACGGGCTCCACCTCGCCGCTCACCAGCTCGGCATGTCGGTCGGCGATCTGCTGGGCCGCACGGTCACCTTCGTCCACGGCACGACGGTCGGCACCAACGCGCTCGTCCAGCGGCGCGGTGCGCGCACCGGCCTCCTGATGACGCGGGGCCACGAGCAGACGATCATCATTGGCCGCGTGCGCCAGAAGATCACCGGGCTATCCGAGCGCGAGAAGATCCACGTGACGCACCTCCACAAGGCCGAGCCACCGATCGTGGCGCCGGAGGACATCCGCGGGGTGGCCGAGCGCATCGACGCGCGCGGCCACGTCGTCGTGGCGCTCGACGAGGTCGGCGCGTGCGGCGCGGTCGACGACCTCTGCGCTCCCCAGAAAGCGCGCTACACGGTGATCAATGGTCGGGTCGTGGTGGAGCAAGGGCGGGTGGTCACGGTCAACATGAAGCCCGTGGTCGAAGCCCACAATCGCTTCGCCCGACAGTTCGCCCAGCAATCGTGACGATCGACCGACGGGAGTGGGGCATCATGCCCGAACGATTCGCGCCCGTCCGGCAGGCCGCGGACGGCGATTTCGTCCGGGCCCAAGTCAGTCGGGAGGCGATCATCGAGCTTGGGCACTTCGGGGCGGCGCATCAGGAGTACGGCCGGCGCCTCGCCGAGGCGGTGGCCCTCGTGCGCCAGCCACCCGCCCGGTAGGCCCCGTCCGGGTGGGGCGCTGGGCCGGCTCCCCATCTCACCAGATCGCGATACTCTTCAGCTACGCATCGCCGCGGGCGCCAGTCCGGGCGCCGGCTCATTGGTCCGGCCCGGGTGCGTCGTACGAGGGCGCTGCGCATGGAGAAGTGACTCTCGTACCGGAGGAGATGACGATGGGGCTGCTCGACGGCAAAGTTGCGATCATCACCGGCGCGTCCAAGGGCATCGGCCGGGCGTTGAGCCTTCGCTTCGCTCGCGAAGGCGCGCGCGTCGTGTGCGCCGCCCGCTCGGCCGACCTGGTGAAGGACACCGCGGAGCAGGTGCAGAAGGCCGGCGGCCAGGCGGTGGCCGTTGTCGGCGATGCGGCGATCGAGGATGACGTGCGACGCCTCATCGCCACAAGCCTTCAGGCCTTCGGCGCGATCGACACCCTCGTGAACAACGCGGGGGATGGCGGTCCCACCAAGCCAGTCCAGGAATACTCGATGGAGGACTGGCGCTACACGATCGACTCCTGCCTCACCAGCTCGTACCTCTGCACCCGCTTCGTCGTGCCCGAAATGATCAAGGCGGGCGGCGGGGCGATCGTGAACATCTCGTCGGGCGCCGGCCGCCGCGGCCTCCCCTACCGCATCGGGTATTGCTCGGCCAAGGCCGGTCAGGTCGGCATGACGTATGGTATGGCCCTGGAGCTGGCGTCGCACAACATCCGCGTGAACTGCGTCGCGCCGGGCGCCGTGGAGGGCGACCGTATCGACCGCGTCATCGCCGGTCAGGCGCAGGTGCGCGGCATCTCGGTCGAGGCGATGCGCCGGGCGATGATCGAGCGCTCGCCGCTCAAACGCATGGTGACGGCCGATGACATCGTCGACGCGACCGTGTTCTTCTGCAGCGACATGGCGCGGAGCATCTCGGGCCAAGTGCTGGCGGTCAACGCCGGTGAACCGGCGGGGTGAGGTTGGGGTAGACCGCCACCGCCCGTGCGCGTGCTCATCGACGGCGGTCATCGTCCCATGACCGTTTCGCGGCGAACCGTCTGGATGATGGCGCTCACGCTTTCCCGAACCGTCTGGATGATGGCGCTCACGCTTTCCCGAACCGTCTGGATGATGGCGCTCACGCTTTCCCTATCCGGATGCCGACTGCCGTACATCCCCCAAGTCACGCCCGCCCCACCGGCCGCCGCCGCGCAGCTCACGGAGGCGGGCGGGCGGGTGGTGGGGCGCGCGGTCTTCCTGCAGGAAGGTGGCGGCGTGCGCATCCTGATCGACGTCGCCGGCCTCCCACCCGGCACCAAGGCCGTGCACATCCACGAGAAAGGTCGATGCGATCCGCCGTCGTTCGAGTCCGCCGGGGGCCACTTCAATCCTGACAAGCGCGAGCATGGCACCTCGAACCCACGCGGGTCTCACGCCGGCGACTTGACGAACATCACGGTGGACGACGCCGGCCGGGGTCACCTCGAGGTCACCGCCACCCGCGTGAGCCTCGACAAGGGGCCGACCTTCCTGTTCGACGCCGACGGGAGCGCCCTTATCGTGCACGAAGGTCCCGATGACCTGCGCACCGATCCCGACGGCAAGAGTGGCGCTCGCGTGGCGTGCGGCATCATCGTCCCAGGTCAATAGCGATCGCGGATCCCATGATGACCGGGCACCACCGCTCGATGACCGTGCTGACCAGTCTGGCGATGTCGCTGCTCGTCCTATCGTGCTCCACGGTGCGACACGCGATCATGCGGGTGGCGGCAGTCCAGACGATCGAGGGCCACCAGGAGGGAACCGCGGGCCCTATCTCGTGGTGGGCGGGAGACATGCAGGTCGTCAGCCAGGAGAACGACGAGGGCGCGTACGATCTCTACCTCTTCACCCTCGTCCTCAAGGACAGCCAGGGAGTGCCGGTGACGTTCACCCGACTCGAGTGGAACGTGATGGACGAAGACATCATCCGGTCCGGACCGAGATCGCAGGCGGGATCCTGGGCACTCTCCGCGCACGGCGAGCGGCGATTCACGTGGCCGTACTCCATCGTCTGCCCCATGCTCTACACGTGCGCGCCCGCACAGATCGTCGAACCGACCTGGACCTTTCGCTTCACGGGCGCCACCGCGCGGGGCACGCCCGTTGAGGTGCCGATCACCGTCACCTTGCCCCCGCAGACCTTGCGGACCCGTCTCCAGTAGCGGCTGCCGCGAGGAGCGCGGGCGATCGCTCATACACGCTCGTAGGCGAGCCGGCGCACCTTCTCCATGTTGGTGCCTTCGATGCGGATCAGTCGCGTGGCGCCCTCGCGCCGAGGGGAGTGGAGATCGCCCTCGTTGTAGACGTGAGCCATCCCGGGCTTGAGCGGATAGCTGCGAACGTGCCGCACCTTGCCAACCTTCCCCTCGGTCGCCGGCTCCACCAGCGCCCAGTCGTTCATCAGCGTCTCGCCCCGGGCCTGACCGTAAATCGCCCACGACGGACCGTGGTCGTGCGGGACGCTCTCCTTGGCGCCCCGGTAGTTGTGGGCGAGGATGCAAAAGCCCAGCTCCGGGTCCTCGTAGAGGATCTTGCGCTCGGGGACGTCGTCGCCGAGGTGGCGGGCAACGAAATCGTCGTCTGTGAGGACTTCCCGAAGGAGGGCGCACACCTTGTCGCGCCCCACGGGGCCCGGACTCTCCTTGAGGAAGCGATGGCACTCGGCGGCCAATTGCTCGAGGGTATGTCCCATGGTCTGGTCCTCCGTCTTTTGCGCCAGGATAGCATCGCGCGGCGCCGCGAGCGGACGGCGCCCAAAGGCTCTACAATCTGGCGCATGACAACTCCAGGTTCATCGAACGACGCGCTCGTCCAAGCCATCGACCTGCTGGCGGCGGGCGACTGGTCATCGGCCCATACGCTCGTCCAGCAAGAGAAGTCTGCGCTCGGCTCGTGGCTCCACGGCATCGTCCACATCCTGGAGGGCGATCTCGACAACGCGCGGGGCTGGTACGGGAGGGCCAACCGGACATTCCCGGACCCCGGAGCGGTCCAGGAGGAGATCGCCGCGGCCCGCAAGGCCGTCACCGGCCCGGCGTAACGCGCGGACCCCGGGCCCAGCTCTTCGATCACGTACGAGCGCGCTGCTGCGGCCCCGCCTCGTCGCTCACGCGGATTGGGGCGCAAAGACGGGCAAGCGCTGGGCCCGGGCCTCGCTTGGGGCAGCCGGGCGGTACGTCGCGAATGTGCCCGAGCCGGTGGGCGATCCGCACACACTCCTGAGACGCTTTCTCGCGGCAGCCAGTCATCGGGGAGCCGGTCTTCGTGGACTTCGATTTCTCGATCGGGCTGCCGTCTGCGCCGAGCGCGTGGCGATCGATGACTTTCTCGAGGCCCTGCCTCGATTCGGAGAGACCGCCTGAGCCGACTTCTATGACATCGCGGCCCGTTCGTCGGAGCGCGCCGAGGCGTCCCTTCTCCCCGACGCGGCTGGATTAATTAACTCCTCCGGTGAATGCCGCTGCCCGTCACGTAATCGTGCAGGTTGGCGACGTTCATCTTCATGACCGTCGGCGCCATGCCGTCCTGCCCGACGTCCATTGGGTACCGATCCGTCATCGCGGTGAGGCTGGCCACGGCCTCGTCCTTGGACAGCCCCTTGTCAACCGCGCGGCGGACGTAGTCGACCCACTCCCGAATGAATGCGCCCTGCTCGGCGAGATACTCCTTGCCGCACACCGGGCCGTGGCCGGGGACGAACGTGTCCTCCCGGAGCGCGCGCAGCGACTCCAGGGCCGTCAGCCACAGATCGGGATCGGCTTCCTGGAGCCACGTGTGCACCCTGCAGAAAATGTTGTCGCTGGTGAAGACTACGCCTTCCTCTTCGACGATCACCGCGGCCTGGTACGGCGTGTGGCCGGGCATGCCGATCATGCGAAAGATGTGGTGGCCCACGTGAAGGGTCATCTCGCGCTGGAAAGTGATCACCGGCGCGTTGGGTCGATAGCCCTCGAGAAGCTTGGGTTCCTCGGGCCCGAACGAGGCCACGCGCGCGACGTGGGCGGCCAGGTCGGTGCTCAGGATTCGCGACCTCACCCCTTCGTGCGCGACCACCGGCGCGTCGAAGAAGGCGTTGCCGGTCCAGTGATCCCCGTGAGGCTCGGTATTCAGAATGTAGCGGAGCGGACCTCGGCGCTCGAGCTCCGCGCGGAGTCGCCGCGCATCGCTGGGCTTGTGCGGGCTGTCGATCAGGACGAGGCCGTCGGCCGTCGTCACGAAACCGTGATTGGAACCGCGCAACCCAGTCTCGACGAAGACGTTCGCGGTCAACTGCTTCATGGGGCCCCTCCAGCCGAATGGACTACCACAGAACATCCTCGGGCGCTCCCCGGGTGGGTCCGCTGAATCATCTCGTCTCACTCGTGCCCAAGGGGATTCCGTAGCGCTTCGTCAGTCGATAGAGCGTCCTCCGGTGGATGCCGAGGAGCTGGGCGGCCAGCTTCTTGTTCCACCGCGCCTCCTTCAACACATGGCAGACATGACGAATGACCACGTCCTGGAGGCTCAGAGACCGGGCGGCCGGTGAGGCGGCTTGGCCCGCGGCGGCGGCGAGCTTCGGCGGCAGGTCTTCGGGGAGTAGCTCGCGGTTCAACGTGAGGGCCACCGCGCGCTCGATGGCATGCTGGAGCTCACGGACGTTCCCGGGCCAGTCGTATCCGCCCAGCAAGGCCAGCGCCTCGGGAGAGATTCCTGCCACCATCTTGTCGTTGGCGGCGGCATACGACTTCAGGAAGTGGGCGGCGAGAATCGGAATGTCCTCGCGCCGCTCTCGAAGAGGCGGCAGCACCACCGCCACCACGCTCAGGCGGTAAAAGAGGTCTTCTCGGAACTTTCCGTCGCCGACCAGCGCTCCCAGATCCTTGTTGGTCGCCGCGATCACGCGCACGTCGACCTTCAGGCTCTCGGTGCCCCCGACCCGCCTGATTTCGTGCTCCTGGAGCACGCGCAGGAGCTTCGCCTGCACGCACGCACTGACGTCCCCGACCTCGTCGAGAAAGCACGTTCCGCCGTGGGCGACCTCGAAGAATCCCCGCTTGTCGGTCAACGCCCCGGTGAAGGCGCCTTTCACGTGACCGAACAGCTCACTCTCGAGCAGGCTCTCGGCGAGGGCGCTGCAGTCGATCGGCACGAATGGGCGATCGGCGCGCGGGCCGGTGGCATGGATCGCTCGCGCGATCAGCTCCTTGCCCGTCCCGGTCTCGCCCTGGATGAGCACCGTGCTCCTGGTCGGGGCGACCCGGGTGGCGATCGCGTAAACTTCCCGCATCCGTTCGGAGACGCCCACGATGGTATCGATCTCGCCTTGGTCGCCAATGGTTTTGGAGGCGGTTCCGATGGATGACCGCTGGGACATCAATCCTCCTCCTCGCCGGTCGAAATGGCATCTCGTCGGTCGTCTTGGGAGCGCCCCGCGCACATCGGGCAGCGGCCGCAGCGCAGCGCCGACCGCGTTGTGGACGACGTGCGATGCGGTCAGAAGACCCCGCGACCCAGGAGGCGAAAGGCTGACACGTCGACCTGAGAGGGATTCATGGACATCGGGTGCCGATTCACTGAAATCCGAAGTCAGGCTAGTGCCGCTCCGGAGCGCTGTCAAGGCGAACCGCGAACGGCGTTCTAACGTCATGATCTGGTGCCACCGTCACCGCGGTTCGCGGCGGCAACGAGCGGTACCTGACTGGGTGGGAGGAGGAGCTGAACGACGAGGAAGTCGGGCGTCCCGCCTCGATCCGGCGGGACGCCCCGTTGCGGTAGGGTTCAGACGCCTCCGTACTGCCAGCGCAGAGAATCGAGCAGTGCCTGAAGGGACCACGGTGGAGCGGCGGCGCGAGGTGCGTGGACGTAGAACGGATCTACCATGCCCACCGCGCCGCCGAAGACGGCGCTCGCCGCCGGCGGCGTGAGCGCGGGGACGGCGAAGGCCGGCGGCACGGCGAGCATCATGGGACCGGCCAGCCCACCGATCGGCTGGCCGAAGACTGGCCCAGGCGCGACCGACGGCGCCGCCGAGGTCGCGGCGGCCTGGATGTTCCCGGTGGAGGCCGCCACTCCCCCGCCGTTCTGGTGGAGGCTCGGCTGCAGCACCTGTTCGAGCCCGTGGAGCCGCGGAAGGCCCGCGCCCGCGCGCGCGCCGAAGCCGTACGGGACACACATCAGCCGGATCATGTTGAAGAGCCCGACGACCCGTTGCTGATTCCGGGCCCGGAGCGGCCCCTGGAATGCCGCGTGGTGGGCCAGCAGGAGGGCGGCGAGGCCGGTCACGTGCGGGGCCGCGATCGAGGCGCCGGACTGCGGCTCGAAACCACCAGGCACCGTCGAGATGACGGCCACTCCCGGCGCGCAGACCGCCACTTCCGGGCCGTAGCAGCTGAAGTTGGGCCAGAAGATCCCGTCCGCCGCGACCAGACTCGGCACCACGGTCGTGGCGTCCCACGTTTTGTCGGCGTATTCGTTGAGCCGGCCGACCGCGGCCACCGCCAGGGCATAGGGCGACGACGCGGGATATTGCACGAGGCCGCCGGAGTCGCCGGCGCCCACGATGCACGCCAGGCCGTGGAGCGCAGCCTCTTCGAGCTTCTGCTCGATGGCCTGCGACCGCTGGGCGCTGCTGACACCGAGATTGACGACGTCGACCTCGCGCTCGAGGCAATAGTCGAAGGCCTCGATCACACTGCTGAACTGACCTCCCGGAAAGATCTTGAGGATGTGGATTTCGGCCTCCGGCGCGAAGCCTCGGAGCATCTTTCTCGAGTCATCCTTCGCGGCGATGATTCCGGCACAGTGCGACCCGCGACCAATGACGTCCTGTGCCCAACCCTGAGGATCGGCGTTGTTCGACAGATCGAGACCGAGCCGGATGTGGCGGAGCAGCGGGTGGCTGTTGTCGGCCCCCGAGTCGATGATGGCGATCTTCACCCCCTTGGCCGTGAGTGTCTCGGGGATGCGATGGAGACCCATCTGGATCTGGCCCCAGCCGTACCGGAACTGCTCTGGGAAGCCCGCGATGGTTTCGCTGATGGCGCGGAGGCGGACGACATTGACATCGCCGTCCGACAGCTCCGGTTCGGCGAGATACTGATCCCAATAATTGCTCGGCGCACTCACGAACGCGGAGCGGGCGCGTCTGCCCGGCAACACCATGAGGGGCAGCGTCACGTCGCCCCGCTTGTCCGTTCGCCCCTCCTGGGGAAAGCCTTCGCCGGCAAGGCTCACTCCGACGTTGGCCAGCGGCCGGTCGCCCTCGCCCACTACCCGGAAGCGCATCTGCCGGGTCTCGAGGCTGCCGGTGAAGCTCCACGAGGCGAGCCGGCTCGGCGCCGGGCAGTGCAAGGTGGCCCGCGCTCCACAGTCCAGGGTCGCATCCTCCTCCATGATGAGTTGCGGGGGGATCGTCTGCCTAATGAGCTCGGCGCGGGCTGGGTCGATCCGCGCCACGTATACCTCGGTCGCCTCGTCGGCGCTCACCGACAGGGCAGAAACGCCGCCGCGCGGTCGCAGCACCCGTACAACCTCCAGGCCGGGGATCTGCCCGACCAGCCCGCGCACGGCACCGGCCGACATGGGCCGAAGTCCCGCGCCGAGCGCCTGGCTTCCCCGGCGAGACGTGATGATGAACTGCCGCTTTCCCTGCTCCAGGACGCGCGTCGCGGTGGGCGCGGCGGCGCCTGGAGTCTTCGTGGTTTCCTCAGCCATTGGGGTTCTCCTGCGGGTACTCCGTCTCCTCGCCACCTACGGCCTTCACTTCAG
>JBKPAK010000063.1:0-6337 GCA_046726415.1 Candidatus Methylomirabilota bacterium | reverse complement strand
CGGCCGGCTCATCGGCCCGGGCGCCGAGGCCGAGGAACTCCAGGCTTTCCCGGGCGCGCCGCTCGCTCGCCCCCAGCAGCCCGCGCCCGCCGAGCACCCGGAAATTGCCTTCCCCCTTCAGCTGAACCGCAATGCGCACATTCTCTAGAACCGTCAGCTCGGGGAAGATGCTCGTGATCTGAAACGTGCGAGAGATGCCGCGCCGGCAGCGCTCGGGCGCGGTCAGCGGCGTGATTTCCTTGTCGTGGAAGAAGATGCGTCCTGCGGTCGGCGCGAGGAGGCCGGAGATGAGATGGAATAGCGTGGTCTTTCCCGCGCCGTTGGGGCCAATGACTGCGCGGAGCTCGCCGGGCTCGACGGCGAGACTCACGTCGGCCACCGCCTGCAGCGCGCCGAAAACTCGACCAAGACCGCGTGTCTCCAGCACCGTTGTCATCTGAGAATGAGCGGCCTCGAGAGGAACCCCCGAGCCTCGCACCCTCTGATCATCCCGGCGAGGCCGTGACGCTCCTCGATCTGGCTGAGTGGGCGCCGCCATGGCGCCGTCATCCGCGTGCCTCGATCCAGCGCCGGGCGGTCCCCACGAGCCCGCCGGGCAGGAAGATCACCATCAGGACGAACACCGCGCCGGCGAAGATCATCCAGTGCTCGGTGTAGCTGGAGAGCACCTCCTGGATGAGGATGAAGACCATGGCTCCGATCACCGGGCCGATCAGTGTGCCGATGCCCCCGGTGATCACCATCATCAAGGCCTGCCCGGAGAGGACCCAGAACATCACCTCGGGTGAGGCGAAGCCGCGGAAGGGCGCGAAGAGCGCGCCAGCCAGGCCGGCGAAAAAGGCGGCGACGACGAACACCACGAGCTTGAACGGCCGCGGGTCCTGCCCGAGGCTGGCGAAGCGCCGCTCGTTCTCGCGGATCGCCTGAAGTGCCCGCCCGAAGGGCGAGCGGACAAGCGCGTGGCAGGCCAGCAGTGACACGGCGACGCAGGTGACGACCAGGAAGTAGAACGCGCCAGGGGAGACAAGGCTCGGCCCGCCCCAGAAGAGCGTGGTCTTCGGCACCCCAGCGATCCCGTCCGAGCCGCCCGTGAGGTCGCGCCACTTGTAGGCCACCGTGTAGAGAAGCTGCGCGAAGGCCAGGGTCAACATCGCGAAGTAGATGCCGGTGGCCCGCGTGGAGAACCAGCCGACCGGCGCGGCCACGACCGCGGCCAGCAGAGCGCCGCCGAGCAAAGCCACGGGGACCGGCGGGGCCCAGTGGATGAGCAACAGCGCGCTTCCGTACGCGCCCAGCCCGAAGTAGGCCGCGTGACCGAACGACACCATGCCGGTATAGCCCATGATGAGGTCGAGCGACAGTGCGAAGAGGCCAAAGATCAGCAGGTCGGTGAGGATCGAGAGCTGGTGCCGCGCCAGTAGCCACGGCAGCGCGGCCAACACGACCAGCGCGGCGGCGCTGGTGACACGCGCGCTCGGCCGCATCTCCCCTTCCTCCCGCACGACTCTGTCTCCCGTATTTACTCTTCTTCCCCGAACAATCCCCACGGCCGAAAGATCAGGATCACTCCCATCACCGCATACATGATCACCATCGCCGCTTCCGAGACGTAGAAGCTTCCCCACGTCTGGGCCGCTCCCACGATGAGGCTGCCGACCATGGAACCGATGACCGATCCCAGCCCTCCGATCACCACCACCACGAACGCTTCGACGATCACTCCGATGCCCATCCCGAGATAGGCGGTCGTCATCGGCGCCGCGGCGGCCCCGCCGAGGCCAGCCAGCGCGCAGGACGCCCCGAACACGAGCGTGCGCACCCGGGTGACGTCTGCGCCCAGGCAGTCCGCCATCTCGCTGTTCTGGGCCACCGCGCGCACGACGAGACCCGCGCGGGTCCGCTGCAAGAAGAGCCAGAGGGCCACGCCGACCGCGAGGCTCAGCGCGACGAGGAAGAGGCGATACCGCGGATAGATAATGCCGAGCATCTCCACCGACCCCTGCAGCAGCGCCGGCGGTTCCACGCCCTTGGCGGTGGGACCGTAGACGACCTTGAGCGACTCCTCCAGGATCAGCGCGATGCCGAAGGTGAGGAGGAGCTGGTAGATGGGCGGGCGCCGATAGATATAGCGCAAGGTGAAGGCTTCCAGCGCGGCGCCTAGGAGACCGACCGCCGGCGGCACCAGCACCAGGGCCAGCCAGAAGCGCCCGGACGCGGTGACGGCGGTGAACCCTAGGTAGGCGCCGATCATGTAAAAGACGCCGTGGGCGAAGTTCACGACGCGGAGGATCCCGAACACGAGAGTGAGCCCGACCGAGACCAGGAACAGGAGCCCGGAAAGGGCGAGAGCATTGAGCACCTGCTCGACCAGCAAGGCCGCCGACACGCTCGCGCTCTCCCGGCTCCGCGGTCTCCGAGCCCTGACCCGCCGCTACGCGAAGTCCTCCGTACGGCATTTCGGCGTCACCCGATCACCCGGGTAGGTGGCCAGGATCTTCGGGATCAGGTGCGGATAGGCGGGATCCTTGACAGCCTCGACCATGAACCCGGGCTGCACCGCCTGGTGGTCGCACTTGCGCATGAAGAACGGCCCCTCCAGCCCCTCATAGCTGGAGTCCTCCCAGGCCTCGATCACTTTTTCGACGTCGTCAGCGGTCCCGACCTTCTGGAAGATCTGAATCAACCACTCCAGGCCCTCATAGGTCTCGCCATCGAACATGTCGGGGTACACGCCGTGCATGGCGTGGAATCGCTTCACGAAGTCGCGGTTCTTCGGGGTGTCCACGGTGAAGGGATAGCGCGAGCTGCCGATGGTGCCCGCCATCGCCTCGCCTACCGCCTTCATGTTCTCCAGCTCCACGATCTCCATGACGAGCTTGGTCTCGCGGGTGAGGCCAAACTGAGCCGCCTGCTTGATGAAGATCGTGGCGTCCTGCCCGGGCATCACGATGTAGCAGGAGTCCGCGCGCGCCTGCTTGATCTTGGAGATGTAGCTGGCGAAGTCCTTGGTGCCCACGGGTGGAAAATCCTTGCCGACGATGTCCTTCTTGGCCCCCGTGATCTGCTTCTCGAACGTCGTCACCCCGTCGCGACCCCAGGCATAGTCGCTGCCCAGCGCAAAGAAGCGCTTCAGCGGCGCCTCGGCCAGGTAGAGGCTCACCACGCGGGCGCCCATCGGCCCGCTGGTGTTGATGCGGAAGAAGTGGCGGTTGTACGCCTTGGCGGTGAGAGAGCCCGCCCCGTTGATCGTCGACATCAGCACGACCTTCCATTCCGGACACTTGGCGGACACGGCCAGCGCCTCGGAGGAGAGCACCGTGCCCGTGAGGAATTTGACGCCGTCCTTCTCCACGAGCTTCTGCGCCTTTCGCACGGCGGTCGCCGGATCGGCCCCGGTGTCTTCGTAAATGAACTCCAGCGGCCGGCCGATCACGCCGCCCTTGGCGTTGATCTCCTTGCCGTAGAGCTCGCACGCCCGTCGGGCCTGGATGCCGTACTGGGCGTTGCCGCCCGACAGCACCGTGGGCAGGCCGATCTTGATGGGCTCCTTCGCGTAGGCGCGGCGCGCAAAAGCCGGGGCCATCAGCGCGGCACCCGCTCCGCCGACTACTCCGATCCGTAGGAAGTCACGACGCCTCTGCATGCTCGCCTCCTCGTCTCGCCAACCTGAATTGAGTCCCCCGCGGTCACGAAGAAGCGCGCCTCCCGCTTGCCCGAGGCCCGCCGCCACCTCGCCTCCCACCGGCCTGCCTGCTTCGACGAGGCCCGATTATAGCGGGCCGGGATCGCTTGTGGCACCGTGGCCTGCGCAGTACGATCGGGGCGCTAATTTCAGCGTTCGCTGAGGAGCCGACGACAGTCAGTGGGCCTCGAGAGCACGGTGACCTGTTGCACCCTCGATCGGCCATCGCGTCGCGCATGGCTCCGCGGGTTGTTCGGCGTCGTCGCGGCCGCCTGTGCCGGCCCAGGCGCGGACGCCTCCGCCCGTCGGCAGCGCGACGTTGTGCGCCAGGGCGCCGCGGCACTCGCCGGCGCGCCCGTGGTCGACCTGCATTCGCACCCCGGGGCCTTCACCAGGCGAAGCACCGAGGGGGTGCCGACCGAGGCGATCGCGGAGATGCGCGCCGCCGGGGTGTCGTGCGCGTTCTTTGCCGCCGTCGGCGATGGCCCAGTGATTCGACGAGACGGCACCGGCAGCATCCGGAATTACCGAGACCCCGAACCGGGCGAGCTGGACCGCTCGACTCGCGGACAACTGGAGCGGGTCCTCGTCCAGGCGCGCGAAGGCAATCTGCCAGTCATCCTCGGGGCCGCCGACCTGTCGCGCTTGACACACGAGCGCGGTCCGGCTGCGCTCCTCGCCATCGAGGGTGGCGATCCCCTCGAGGGCGATGCCGGGCGCGTGCGCGAGTTTCATGCGCTGGGCGTGCGCTCGATCCAGATCGTGCACTATCGCGTCAACGAGCTTGGAGACATTCAGACCGAGCCCGCACGTCATGGGGGTCTCACACCAGCCGGGGCTGACGTCGTGGCGGAGATGAACCGGCTGGGCATGGTCGTCGATGCGGCGCACGCCGCCCCCGACGCGCTCCGGGCGATTCTCGCCGCCTCGCGGACTCCCGTCGTCGTCTCACACACAGGGCCGGCGGCGCTGCGGTCGTACGCGCGGCACCTCCCGGACGACCTGTTGCGGGCCGTCGCCGGGCGCGGCGGTGTGATCGGCGTCTGGCCGCTCGTGCGTCAGCGCCCGGCTTCGCTGGCCCAGTTCCTCGCGGATCTCCACCATGTCCGCCGGATTGCCGGCATCGAGCACACGGCCCTCGCCACCGACATGACGGGCCTGTCGACCTTCACGGCCATCCTGAGCTACGAGGAATTCTCGGCGGTGCCGGCCGCGCTCCTCGCCAGTGGCTTCAGCGAGGACGACTGCCGCCGGCTCCTCGGTGGCAACGTGCTCCGCCTCGTCGAGTCAGTGCTCGACCGAGCCTAGGTCCCGCGCCAGCCCACCGCAAGGCCGGGCGCCCGGTTCCGCGTAGAGCGCTATTTCGCCATGGCCTTGCGCTTCCAAAGCTCCCAGGCGCGCGCGTAGTCCAGCACCGCCACGACCTTGCTGACCTCCTCGCGATCCAGGTAGGTCACGTTGCCGCCGAGGGCAATCGCCTGGACCTGGAGCCTGGCGTTCAGCTCCAGATAGATGCTGCGACCGACCACAAGGGGGAGATCGGCTCCCACCACCACCGCGCCGTGCCCGCGCATCAGGGCCGCCGGATGATGGCCGAGGGTCCGGGCCAGGGCCCGACCGAGCGCCGTCGTGCGGATCAGCATATCGGTCATGCCGGCCGCGTCGCGCACCTCGAAGATCGGGACACCCTCCCCGATGAACGCGCTCATGTGATACAGGGGCTGGAGAGATACGGTGCTGGCGCCGAACGGAATGACCGAGGGCGAGTGGTGATGCACGATAGCCTTGACGTCGGGCCGCACCTTGTAGATCTCGCCATGGATGAAGCGCTCGAGGTACATCGCGCGCCCGGTGGCATCCACCGGGTTGCTGTCGAGGTCGTACTCCATGATATCGTCGGCACGGACCAGCTCTGGAGCCAGCGAGCGCGACAGCAGATAGCGGTTCGGGTCACGCTCGTGCCGGACGCTCACGTGGCCGTAGCCGTCGACCACCCCCTGCCCAGCCAGGATGCGATTCGCGGCCACGAGGTCCTCGATCCCCTTCGCGGCGGCCCGCCTGGCCGCCGCCGGTCCGGGCGCCCTGCGCTTCATGCATGACCTCCTCGCTCTAGCGCCTGATCACACCGCGCGGCGCATGTCCTCCGCCCCAATCTCGGCGGGGGATCCTCGAGGCGGCTCTGGTCAGCGAACCACGCCATCAGAAGATCGTGCGCGTCATCCCGCCGTCGACGGCGATCGTCGTGCCCGTGACGTAACCCGACAGCTCGGAGGCGAGGAACACCACGACGTTGGCGACTTCTTCCGCGGTCCCCGCCCGCTGCAGGGGCACGCCGCGCAGGATGTCGCGCTCGGCTTCCTCCGTCGTCATCCCCTTGGCCGCGCTCCACTTGACGAGCATGCCGTCCCATCGTTCGGTGCGGATGGGTCCGGGGTTCACGCCGGTGACCAGGATGCCGTGCGGGGCGCCCTCGTCGGCCAGCGCCTTCGTGAAGTTCAGCAGCGCCGCGTTGGCGGCACCGCCGATCATGTAGTTCTCCATCGGCTGCACTCCGGCGATCCCGATGACGTTCACGATCCGGCCGCCGCCGCGCCGCTGGAGATGCGGGAACACCTCGCGGGCGACGCGGATGTACCCAAAGAGCTTGAGCTGCCA
>JBKPAK010000062.1:0-38638 GCA_046726415.1 Candidatus Methylomirabilota bacterium | reverse complement strand
GCCAGCAGCGTGGTCGCAGTCCAAAAAGCTCATCTTCTGGACGCACTGGGAGCAGAACCCGGAGTTCAACAAGTTCTACGAGACGCGCGGCAAGGACTTCGCGCAGAAGTCGGGCTACGAGGTCCAAGTGGTCACCGTGCCGTACCAGGGCTACGAGGCCAAATACCTGGCCGCCCTCATCGGCAAGAGTGGCGCGCCCGACATCTTCATGGGGATGGCGCACCACTGGTGCGGCCAGTACGACTTCTGCGACCCCATGCCCTCCGACCTCGCCAAGACCTGGGACGAGAATCTCCCCAGGTACATGATGTCGGTCGGCAAGTGGAAGGGTGTGCGCTACGGCACCCCGATCGAGCACGGCAACTTCCAGCAGATGTACCTCAACGCCGACCTTTTCAGGAAAGCTGGCCTGGACCCGGACAAGCCGCCCAAGACGCTCGAGGAGTGGCTGGCGGCCATGAAGAAGCTGACCGTCCTCGACGCCAAAGGCGAGATCACCCAGGCGGGCTTTGCCCTGCGGCACAAGGGGCATCCGGTCGGCATCACCGACAAGTTCCTGCCGTTCGCCCACGCGTTCGGGGCCCGGATGCTGTCGCCGAACCTCGACAAGGCGACGGGTTTCGCCAACAGTCCCGAGATGGTGGCGGCGCTCACGTTCTACGCGGACCTCGTGCAAAGGCACAAGGTGGCAAGCCTGTCGTTCCCGACGCCGGAGGACGCGTTCGGGCAGAAGCGCGCCGCGACGATCTTCCGCGAGTCGTGGTTCTTCGGCTGGGTCAAGAAGAATGCGCCCGACGTGAGCTTCAAGGTCTACGCGCTGCCGTGCGCGAAGACCTGCCCCGGTGCGGGCAACCTCTTCCCGTGGGCCAACATGGTGTACAAGGGCAGTCCGAACAAGTCGGTGGCGTGGGATTTCGTGCGCTTCATCAGCAACGCCAAGGATGACCTGGACCAGCACCAGGCGCAGGGCATCCTGCCGGTCTGGACGGCCAACGTCGAGTCCCCGTACGTGAAAGGACGGCCCGACTATCAGTCGACCCAGGAGATGCTCAAGCAGCCGGTGCCGCCCGAATACTACCACCCGAAGTCGAACGAGCTGGCCACCGCGTTCGGCGAGGCGGTGGTGGCGGCGCTCTACAGCAAGGGCCAGCCCAAGCCGCTCCTCGACGAGGCCGCCGCCAAGATGGACAGGATCCTGAAGGACTAGTGGCGTGGGGGGCCCCGAGATGGCCCCTCCCACCCCCCAAACGCGGGGAGCGCCGCGGGGCAGCCGTGGCGCGTCCCGCCACGCCCGCGCCCGCGGCGCTCTCTCGCTCGTTGCCCCGCGCTCGTATCTGGACCGCCAGCGGCGGGCCGGGCTCCTGTTCGTCCTGCCCGCGCTCGCCTACTTCGGCGCGGTGTTTCTCGTCCCGCTCATCGAATCCATCATTGGTTCTTTCTACCGGACGATGCCCGGGGGGGCGAGCCGGTTCGTCGGGCTGCGCCTCTACGAGAAGGTCCTGAGCGATCCGACGTTCTGGCGGGCGGTGGGCAACACGGTCAGCCTGCTGCTCATGTCGGTGCCGGCGACGGTCGTGTTAGCGCTGGCGGTCGCCCTCGGGCTCCACCGCCTGCGCAGTCTCAGGTGGCGCAGCGCGTGGACGGCGATGTATTTTCTGCCCTTCTCGGTCTCCCTCGTGGCCGCCGCCCTCATCTGGCAGTGGTTGTACGACCCGCTCTACGGCTTTCTCAACCACCTTCTGGGCGGTGTCGGCTTGCCCCCGCTGAACTGGCTGCAGAGCCTTGAGATGGTCCGGCCGTCGCTCGCCATCGTGAACGTCTGGGTGCGCCTCGGCTTCGACACGATCATCTTCCTGGCCGCGCTGCAAGCGATCCCCGCGGAGTACTACGAGGCCGCGTCGATCGACGGGGCGAGCTGGTGGCAAGCGCTCCACCGCGTCACCGTGCCGCTGCTCAACCCACAGATCGTGATGGTCACCATCCTGGAGCTGATCTTCAACTTCAAGGTGTTCGACACCGTCTACACCACCACGCAGGGCGGGCCGGCGGGGGCCAGCCAGACGATCATCATGTTGCTCTACGACACCGCCTTCAAGTACTTCCGCCTCGGCGAGGCCTCGGTCATGGCGGTGTTCGTATTCGCCTCGCTCCTGGTGGTCACCGTGCTGCAATGGCGGTTGTTGCGTCGGCAGGTCGAGTACTGAAGGCCGGGCGATTCCACTGGCTCGTGGGCGCCCTCGTGGCCGCGGGAGGGATCTGCGTCTTCTTCCCATTCTTCTGGATGGCGGTGACATCGCTCAAGACGGTGCCGGAGATCCAACGCGTTCCACTTCAGATCGCCCCCGACCACTGGACGAACCTCGCCAACTTCCGCGAGGTCTTTCAGCGCCAGCCGTTCGCGCGTTTTCTGCTGAACAGCGCGCTCGTCGCGTCTCTCTCCGCGCTGTCGAGCGTGGTGGTCTCGTCGCTCGCCGGCTATGGCTTCGCCAAGTTCCGCTTTCCCGGCCACGGGCTCCTGTTCTTCGCCATCATCGGCATTCTGATGGTGCCCTTCCAGTCGGTCGTCGTTCCCCTGTACTTGTGGGTGAGTCGACTGGATCTATTGGATACCTATCTCGGCATCCTGGCGCCCGACCTGGTGAGTGTGTTCGGCGTGTTCCTGATGCGCCAGAGCATCGAGGTCGTGCCCACGGAGTACGTCGACGCCGCCCGGATCGATGGGGCCAGCGAGCTCGGGATCTTCTGGCGAGTGATCCTTCCCTCGGTGAAACCAGCGCTGGCCACGCTGGTCATCGTCAAGTTCATGTGGACGTGGAACGAGCTCTTCTGGCCTCTGGTGGTGGTCAACTCCCCGACCATGAAAGTGGTAACCCTCGGCCTGGTGAGTTTCACCAACATGTACTTCATCGAGTACAACCTGGTGACGGCGGCCGCCGTCCTGAGCATTCTGCCGATCTTGATCGTCTTCCTGGTTTGTCAGAAGTGGGTGGTCCGCGCTGCGGTGATGAGCGGACTCAAGGGTTGAGCGGGCGACCATAGGGATCAGGCGGCGATGCGCGCTGGGTATCGCCCCCGCGGCTCACCCGCCGCCGTCGCCCCTGTGAACGCCGCAGGCCCGTCCGGCCGCACGCCGCGCTTCGTCCCGGCCCGTCGGTGGTATAGTCTCTGCCCCGGATGGTCCCGTCATCACCCGGCCCGGCGAGCGGCGGTACCACGGGTGGGTCACGAGGACGCCATGAAACTTCGGTAAAACGATGGTAATGGATGTAAAACCATCCCGGCCGCTCCGTTTCCCGCCGTTTCGGTTCGATGCCGACAATGCGTGCCTGTGGCGGGGAGCGAAGGCCGTTCGCCTGGCGCCGAAGGCCTTTGCCGTACTGCGATGCCTCCTCGAGCGCCATGGCCAGCTCGTCACCAAGGACGCCCTGCTGCGGAGCGTGTGGCCGGAGACCGCCGTGGGCGATGCGGTACTCAAGGTCTGCGTGCGGGAGATCCGCAAGGCCCTCGGCGATCGGGTCGGCGCTCCGCGATTCGTGGCGACGGTACGCCAGCGCGGCTATCGGTTCATCGGCGACGTCACCGACTCCGACCCGCGACCGGAGCGAGAGGAGTTACCGGGGCGATCGCCGGGCGATGCCGCGTTCACGCCCGGTTCCCGATATCGCGGTCCGGCCCATCTCGTCGGGCGCGAGCCCGTGCTCGACAGGTTCCAGAGGGAGCTAGAGGCGGCGTGGCGCGGCATCCGGCAGATCGTGTTCGTGACCGGCGAGCCCGGCATCGGCAAGACGGGCGTGGTGGAGGCCTTCCTGGAGCGCGTCACTGCCGATCCGCGCGTCTGGATGGCCCACGGGCAGTGTGTCGAGACGTACGGCACCAGGGAGCCGTACCTCCCGATGCTGGACGCTCTCGGCCGGCTCTGCCGCGAAAGCGGGGCGGATTGGCTGGTGACCCTCCTGCGCCGGCATGCGCCCACCTGGCTCGTGCAGATGCCGTGGCTTCTCGACCCCGCGGACCAAGACGGTGCCGTCTGGCTCCGGGCGAGGGCCCGCGCCGAGGCGCGCTCGACGACCGCTCAGGCGGGCTTCTTCTTCGCCCGTTCCGCGACCGGGAAGCCGGCGTCTTTCCAGGCCGTGAAGCCGCCGTCCATCTCGCACACCGGCTCCAGTCCCATCTGCTGGGCGACGTCGGTGGCCAGCGCCGACCGCCAGGCGCCGTTGCAGTAGAAGACGAACTCCTTGCCGGAGGCGAAGACGTCCTTGTGGTACGGACTGTCCGGATCGATCCAGAACTCGAGCATGCCGCGCGGGCAGTGAAAGGCTCCGGGGATCATGCCCTCGCGCTCGAGTTCGCGGATGTCGCGCAGGTCGACGAAGACGACGTCATCCTTCCCCAGACGCTCGCGGGCCTGCTCGAGGCTGATGGTCTTGATGCGCGCCTTCGCCTCATCGACCATCTGGCGAAAGCCCTTGCCCGGCTTCACGAGGATCTCCGGGCGAACTTCTGGAACGTGTGGCAGGTGGCCGGGGCGTGGCCGCGGCTCACCGCGAACGTCCACGTCACCTCGCTCACGTAGATATCGCCGCGCGAGTCGACGGCGAGGCCGTGGGGCGCCGCGAAGCTTCCCGGTGCGCAGGCCTCCGGGCTGCCCCACCGCGCGAGAACTCGTCCGTCCTGGTCGTACACGCTGACCCGGCCGTAGCGCGCATCGTGGATGGGCCCATGGCGCCCCGAGACCGAGCCCGGGTGCCACCACAGCTCGGAGACGTAGGCGCGTCCCTGAGCGTCGAAGACGAGATGCGTCGGCCGCTGGGTGTCGGTCCACTCGGTGAGGTACTCCCCGTCGGAGCTAAAGATCTGGATCCGATCGTTCTCGCGGTCGCAGACGAACACGCGCCCGTCGACGGCCACGGCGATGCCATGCGGGAGGTAAAACTCGCCGGGGCCCCCGCCGGCCGTGCCCCACGACTGCTTCAGCTCACCGGTCGGCGAGAAGCGGTGCACCCGGCAGTTGCCGTACCCGTCGGAGACGTAGAGATCGCCCTTGGGGCCGACGGCCAGATTCGTGGGGCGGTTGAATGGGCCGCCCGGCCGCGTCGCGGTGAGTGTGCTCTTGCCGTCGTATCCGGTGTCGGACGGCGTGTTCATGGTACCCAGGGTCATCAGCAGTTTGCCGTCCGGCGTGAACTTCCGCACGGTATGGTTGCCATCATCCGTGCAGTACAGCATCTGATCGGGGCCGACGGTGATGCCGTGGGTCCGATAGGTGAACAGCCCCTCGCCCCAGGAGCCCAGGTAATTGCCCTTCTGGTCATAGCGGATGATCGGGTGATCGCCTCGGCAGATCAGGAAGACCCGATCCTCCGAATCGACGGCCACGCCGGCGACGTCGCGGTGCTCGTACCCCTGGGGAAGTTGCTCCCAGCCCTCGATCACTTCGTAGCTCAACGTGCGGGCCTGCGTCATCGTCGACCTCCCGGCTCGATGTTCCGGCGCTCAGCGCGCGAATGCTCGCCATCAGACTATTGGGGTAAGACGCGGCCCCGTCAAGAGGCGGTCCCGCGTCGGAGGACGCGTTCCGCGAGTTGGGGAATATCGGGGCCATGTGGGACCCTGCGCTACAGCGGAATGGCGAGGAGTGTGTCGATGCGGCTGCTGTCACACACCACCAGGCGCTCGCGGAAGCGCAGCGCGCCGTCCTCCTCGACCAGGGCGTCGAGGTACCGGCCGGTGGCGAACAGATCCATCCGCCCGTCGCGCATGATGCGCACCACCAGAAACGGCGTCTCCGCCCGGACCACCCCGCCGGCGTCGCCGCCCACGGCCGACATACCGACGATGTGGCGATAGGACTGGCGCTCGTAGATGTTCGCCTCGCGCAGCGCGGCCACGCGGTCGACCAGCATCCCCTTCGAATCGGCGTAGATGAGACCCACCGCCATGTCTCTTCGATGATTGTCGGGGAGGTGATCTTGTAGAGGCAGTCGTCGACGAAGACCCAATACGGCACGCGGGCGAGCGTTTCTCCAGGCCAGATGCGGTGCGCGTCGAGGGTGCTCATGCGGGTGACGCCCTTCGGCACAACGTGTCTGCGAACCGAACGTAGGGCTGACCGGGAATCATGTCAATCGCCGGCACGTAAACGATGGGCCGGGAACAGGCGTCGAATGGCTCGGCTGGACGGGCTCACCGAAACATGGAGCAAGGGGGAACGTGCCGATGAGGACGACCGTCATCTTTGCGGTTCTCGGGCTTCTGACGCTCGCGCTGGCCTCCGTGGCGTTCGGCCGGGCCCGAGCCGACCAGGGGTAGCGGCTCCTCCTCACGGCTCCACCAGACGCGGTAGGATCTCGCCGATGGACCCACGCAGGACGGCATCGGCGAGATCATCCAGGGCCGTGGGCTCCGCGTTGACGATCACCACGCGGGCTCCCGCCTCGCGGGCCACGGGGACGACGCCGGCGATCGGGTAGACGGAGAGGGTAGAGCCGACGGCGAGCATGAAATCGCAGCGCCGGGCGGCGGACTGAGCGCGCAGAAGGTCCTCGGCCACCAGGCCCTGGCCGAACGAGATGGTGGCGGCCTTCAGCACGCCACCACATGTTCGGCACGGCGGATCCTCCTCGCCGGCTCGCACGCGCGCCAGCGCGCGTTCCATGGCCGCGCGCTCGCCGCACTCCATGCACACCACCTCGCGCGTGTGGCCGTGGATCTCGATCACTCGCGAAGGCGACGAGCCCGCCTTGATGTGGAGCCCATCGACATTCTGGGTGATCAGGGTGTCGAGCTTGCCTCGCCGCTCGAGCGTGACGAAGGCCCGGTGGCCGGCGTTTGGCTTGACGCTGAGGTACGGCGATTCCAGCCGGCTTCGCCACGAGCGCTTGCGGACCTCGCGATCGGCCAGATAGTTCTGCAGGGTCGCCATCTTCTCGGCGGCCGGGTCCTTCGTCCACACCCCTTGCGGGCCGCGGAAGTCGGGAATGCCCGAGTCCGTGGAGATTCCGGCGCCGGTGAGGGCGACCACGACGCGCGCCCGGTCAATCCACTCTCGGATGGTCGCGACGGCGGCCTCGGTGTTGAAGGAATCCAGTGACATGCGGCGATTCTGCCACATCGCCGGCCGGGGCCGGTGAGGTCTCGCGCGGGCTTTGCTACACTGCACCGGTGACCGCGAGGCTCGCATGACCGACTGGCCCCACCTGCTCATCGAGACCCACGACCTGGCCGAGCGATTGGAAGATTTTCGGCTCCGTCTGCTCGAGTGCACCACCGTGGTCACGCCGCTGCCCGACAACAGCGGCTACCGCGCGGAGAGCGGGCGGCCTCTGTACGCGGCCGGCCACCTGCCGGGCGCGGTGTTCGCCGATCTCCTCACCGAACTTTCCGACACCACCAGCCCCCTGCGCTTCACCATGCCGGGGCCCGAGCCCCTGGCGCAGGCGCTCGGGCAGGTCGGGGTGGGGCCCGGCACGTTCGTCGTCATCTACTGCCGCTCGCACAACACGATGGCCGCGCGCCTCTGGTGGATGCTGCGGGCGATCGGCTTTGACGACGCGGCGGTGCTGAACGGCGGCTGGAAAAAGTGGACATCCGAAGGGCGGCTGGTGACGACCGAGGTTCGTCCGTATCCGCGCGCTACCCTGGTGGCCCGGCCCCGCCCGGGACTCTTTGTCGCCAAGGAGGCCGTCCTGTCCGCCCTCGGCGACCCGGCGACGACACTGATCAACGCCCTCTCCCGCGAGCAGCACGAAGGGCGGGGCGGGATTCACTACGGGCGCACCGGTCGTATCTCCGGGAGTCGCTGCGTCCCCGCGGGCGAGCTGACCGACCCGGCGACGCAGGCCTATCTGTCGCCCGACCGGCTGCGCGAGATGTTCGCCGAGGCCGGGGCGATCGGCGACCAGAATCCGCGCCGCATCATCACCTACTGCGGCGGAGGCATCGCCGCCAGCAGCGACGCCTTGGTCCTCACCATGCTTGGCGCGCCTGACGTCGCCGTGTACGACAACTCGCTTTCGGAGTGGGCCCGCGATCCGGGCCTGCCCATGGAGCCCTGAGGAGATCCCGTGGCCGGACGAACGATCTACGAGGCCCCCCGTGTCGCCGCGCAGCCCGGCGAGGAGATCATCACCAGCACCTGCGGCCACAACTGTGGCGGCCGCTGCGCCGTCAACGCCCACGTGGTCGACGGCAAGATGGTCAAGATCAGCACGGATCCCCGCAAGTGGTCGCCGGAGCATCCCCCGCTTCACGCGTGCGTGCGGGGCTTCGGCATGGTGGAACGCGTCTACCACCCGGATCGGCTCCTGCATCCCATGCGACGCCGTGGTCGGCGCGGGGCCGGTCAGTGGGGGCGCATCTCGTGGGACGAGGCGCTCGACGAAGTGGCGAGCGAGATGCGGCGGGTTCGCGACACCTACGGGGCGGCGGCCATCCTCGACTGCTCGCGCTCGGGCAGCACGGCGCTCCTTCACAACCGCGCGATGGTGCAACGGCTGCTGCACCTGTTCGGCGGCTGCACCGAGCTGTGGTCGAACCTCTCCGCCGAGGCCGAGGTCTTCTCCGTCCGCCACACTTTCGGCGCCGACGCCGATTACAAGTCGGCCGGCCGCGAGGGCCAGGACTACCGCAACTCGAAGCTCATTCTCATGTGGGGCTGGAGCCCGGGCGATGGACACTTCGGCACGAACTCGATGGAGTTCGTGAAGTGGGCCAAGCGCCACGGCACGCGCGTGGTGTGCGTGGACCCGCGGGCGACCCGATCGAGCCTGCAGGTCGCCGACGAGCACATCTTCATCCGACCGTCCACGGATGCGGCCATGCTCATCGCCATGGCCTACGTGATCGTGAGCGAGGGGCTCCACGACGAAGCGTTCTGCGACCGCCTCGTGCTCGGCCTGGACGAGGAGCATTTGCCGCCGAAGGCCCCGCCCGGCTCGTCCTACCGCTCGTACCTCTACGGCCTCAGCGACGGCGTGCGCAAGACGCCCGAGTGGGCGGCGCCGATCACCGGGGTGCCGGCCGAGACGATTCGCCGCCTGGCCCGGGAGTTCGCCACTCAAAAGCCGGCGGCCATGCACTGCGGGTACGCGCCGGGTCGGACGCGCTACGGCGAGCAGTTCCACCGCGCCGCCTATACCCTGGCGGCCATCACCGGCAACATCGGCATCCCCGGCGGCAATTCCGGCTGCAGCGGGGGCGCCAAGCCGCGCCTCAAAGGCGGGCTCAAGTTCGGCGCGAACCCCACCGGCGCCAAGGTCGCGTCGAACCTGCTCGCCGACCTGCTGACCCGCGGCAAAGCCGGGGGCTACCCCGCCGATATCAAGATGATCTACTCGGCCTTCGGCGACCTCCTGAACCAGTGCGGCAACGTCAACAAGACGGTTGCCGCTCTGGATTCCGTGGAGTTCATCGCGGTCCAGGACCACTTCGAAACGCCACTGGGGTGCTACGCCGACCTCCTGCTTCCGGCCACCACGTTCTGGGAGCGGAACGATATGCAGGTGCCGTGGAGCGGTGCGGGTCACTACACCTTCTTCATGCGCCAGGCCATCGCCCCGGTGGGCGAGAGCCGCAGCGACCTCGACATCTGCACGGACCTCGCGCAGCGGCTGGGGATCGAGCACTACAACGACAAGTCGGAGCTGGACTGGCTGCGAGAGTTCTGCGAGGGCACCGAGATCGACGACTTCGAGGCCTTCCGCGCCCAGGGACTCGCCCGCCTGCCCGCTCCCGATGACCTCGTGGCCTTCGCCAAGGAGGTCCGCGATCCCGAGAAGCACCCCTTCTCGACGCCGTCGGGCAAGATCGAGGTCTACTCTATGTCCATCGCGGCCAAGCCGGACATGTACGGACTCGGGGCGGTGCCGGCCATCCCCACGTGGATCCCACCCGTCGAGCCCGACCCGCGGTACCCCTTGATGCTGTGCAACAGCAAGTCGCGCGCCCGCACCCACTCCATCCACGACAACCAGGAGATCCTCTCGCGCGCCGACCGCCGCGACGTGTGGATCCACTCGGCGGACGCGGCGGCGCGGAGCATCGTCGATGGCCAGCTCGTGCGGGTCTTCAACGATCGGGGCGCCACCCTCCTCCCGGCGCGCGTCACCGACCGCATCGCCCGCGGAGTGGCGGCCATGAAGGAAGGTGTGTGGTTCACGCCGGACGGTGGCGGGACCGACGTGCGGGGCTGCCCCAACGTGCTCACCGAGGATTCGTCCTCGCCCGCCGGGGCGAGCACCTACAACACCTGTCTCGTCGAGATCGCGCCGGCCTGAGTCGCCGCTCGACGCGGAGGAGCCGATGCCGGAACGGCCTTTACCGACGGACGCCGAAGTGCACTCGTGGCTCCGCGACCGGCGGAACTGGGGACGCTGGGGCAAGGACGATCAGCGGGGTGCGATCAACCTGATCACGCCGGAGAAGCGCGCGCGGGCGGCCCGCCTGGTGCAAACGGGGCGCAGCGTGTCGTTGAGCCGCGAGTTCCCCAAGGAGCCGGGGATGAACAACGCCTACCCGGCTCAACACTGGATGCGCACCTTGCCGCGCGGCAAGGGCGGCTTCTCGGCCGACTACTACGGCATCTTCTACCACGGCGTGGCCTCCACCCACATCGACGCCCTCTGTCATACGTGGAACGAGGACGGGATGTGGAACGGGCGGGACCCGAAGAAGGAGATCACCTTCGACGGCGCCACCTTCGGCTCGGTCGAGCACTGGAGCGAGGGCATCGTCACCCGCGCGGTGATGCTCGACGTCCCGCGGCATCGGGGCACGTCGTACGTCACGCACGATCGCCCCGTGCACGGCTGGGAGCTCGAGGATCTCGTGAAGGCGCGGGGCATCGCCCTGGAGCCCGGCGACGCCGTGTGCGTCTACAGTGGCCGCGATGCGTGGCAAGCCGCGAATCCCGACACGTCCTATGGCCGTCCGTTCAGCGGGGGCCCCAGCGATCGCCCGGGCCTGCACGTGTCGTGCTTGCCCTTCTTGCGCGACCGCGATGTGTCGGTGCTGGTGTGGGACATGCTGGACCATGTTCCCATCGGTTACGACATTCCGTGGGCGGTCCACGCAGCGATCTTCGCGTACGGGGTGGCCCTGCTGGACAACGCCCTTCTGGAGCCGCTGGCGAGGGCGTGTCAGGAGGAAGGGCGCGACGAGTTCATGCTCGTGATCGCGCCCTTGCGCGTGCGCGGCGGAACGGGCTCGCCGGCGAATCCGATCGCGCTGTTCTGACGCACGCGGCCGGGGCGAAGGCCGGCCGCCGGACACTCCCGTGGCCCTCGGAACGCGATCGGTCAACAGCCAGGCGCGAAGCCGTGCGCCTCCATGGCGCGCCGGTAGACTACGGCCACCGCGTCGCACTTCAAATGGAGCTCGGCGGCGACATCGAAGGGCACCTGCTCCGGACGCTGCGACTCGACCACGCGCTGATCCTGTCCGAAGATGGTGCGTTCGAAGGCCTGCATGACCTCGTCCGGCTGCTCGAGGTTGTAGTTGCGCGCGACGAGGCAGTAGCCGACGCAGCGGTCCCCCGCCACCGGCTGGGAGGCGAAGAAGTAGACGATCCCGTCGGTGCCGCCCCAGTCGATGTGCTCTACGATCGTGTAGGGCAGGTGCAGAGCGTAGCGCGTGCGGCGCGTGGAGTCCTTGCGCTCCGCGGCGGCGAACACGGGGAGGTCCTCGGTGGTCGGCGCATCTGGCCGCTCGTAGTCGTAGTGAAGAACGTTCCCGTCCATGCGGACCTCGTACGGCGCCACCACGGCCTGGGCCGGATCGCCCAGCAGTCCCTCGTGCACGAAGGCGAAGTGGCCGAAGTCCGTGAAGTTCTCGACCTGGCGCGAGGCGTCGCACCGCCAGGCGAAAGGGCCGGTGAGCACGGCGCGCCAGGCGCCGTCTTCCAACTGGGGCACGTCGGGGATTGGCCAACGCGGCTCCCCCAAGGCCACCCATACAACCCCGTAACGCTCGGCGGCGCGGTAGGCGGTGGCGCGCGCCCTGGTGGGCACGTGGGTGGGGTCGACCAGTTGGGGAATCGCACTGCACGAACCGTCGCCGCGGTAGCGCCAGCCGTGATACGCGCAGACGATCTCATCGTCCTGTACGCGCCCGAGGGATAGCGCGGTGCCCCGATGGATGCACAGATCCTTGAACGCGCGGATCGTTCCGGCGGAGTCGCGCCAGAGAACGAGCGGCTCCCCCAGCAGCGTGGTGGCGCGCGGCTGGTCGCCGACATCGTGGCTGTACGCCACCGGATGCCAGCAGCGCTGCAGGGCGGCGACGTGGGGCGCCGCGCCGGCCGTCATGCGCGACGCCGGTTCGCCGGCAGGCTTATCATCATCGGCGATCGTACTCCGCGCGGCAGCGAAAGAGAACACCGGCGACCGCGGCCTCGGGGGCGTCCGCAGGCTGCTGACTGCCTGGCCGGCGCGGCGCTTCGTTTTCCGAACGTCGCTGGACGTGTGATTCCTGTGCGGAGGGCGTCGAAGCACTCCGGCGTGCCTTGGGTTCGTCGGTATCGAGGGGCCGTTCTCTCCCCGAGGAGCCCGTTCCTATACGTTGCCAGGTGACGAGCGAGTGGGCTCCGATCGGACACGTCATACAATGCGGCCCATGACGACGCCGCGGATCGGCATCGCGTTCACCGGCGGCCTGGCCCCTGGCGACATCATAGATGCGTGCGGCTCGCCGAGGAGCTGGGTTACGAGTCGGCCTGGATGGCCGAAGGGCATGGCGGCGATCAGTTCGCCATCCTGGCCGCGTGCGCAGTGGCCACGCGACAGATCCGGCTCGGCACGAGCATCAGCAGCGTCTTCGTGCGCAGCGCGCCGACGATCGCCATGGCGGCGGCCACCGTGGATCAGCTCTCGGGCGGGCGATTCATCTTGGGGCTCGGCTCCAGCCACCGCGTCCAGGTCGAGCCCGAGCACGGCATCGCCTTCGCGCAGCCGGTGCAGCGCCTGCGCGAGACAGCGGAGGTCGTCCGTACCCTCGTGCGGGACGGTGTCGCTTCGTACCAGGGCAAGGTCATCCGGATCGAGCGCTTCGACCTCTGGTTCATGCCGTCGCGGCGCGAGATCCCCATCTATCTCGCCGGGCTCTTCCCGACCATGCTGGGGATCTGCGGCGAGATCGCCCAGGGCGTGATCCTCACCTGGAGCACGCTGGACGCCGTGGGCCGCGTGACGCCGTACGTAACGGCCGGCGCGCGACGAGCGGGACGTCGTCCAGAGGACGTCGAGATCGTGTCGCTGCTCCCGTGCGCAGTGGCGCCGATGCGCGAGATGGCCCGCGAGCGCCTGCGCCCGTCGGTGGCGACCTATGCGGGGTACTTCCCTCGCCACAACCGGCTCATGGCGGAGAGCGGCTTCGTTGAGGCGGCCGCGACCATCAAGCGCATGTGGGACACCGGCGACCGCGCCGCCGCGGTCCGCGCCGTACCCGACGCCCTCGTCGACGCCGTCAGTGCGGCGGGGACCCCCGCCGAAGTCCGCGCGCGCGTGGAGGAGTATCGCCGCGCCGGCCTCGCCCTGCCCATCATCAGCCCGCGCGTCGGCGGTCCCGATGCCAAGTCCCAGGCCATGGAGGCTATTCGCGCGTGCGCACCCTGACGGAGATCCCCACTCCCCTTGACGTCTACCGCGACGTCGTGCGCCCGGAGTGGATCGACAACAACAAGCACATGAACGTGGGCTACTACCTGGTGGTGTTCGACTTCGCCACCGACGCCTGGATGGACTTTATCGGCCTCGACCGCGCCCACCGGCAAGAGCACCACATCACCACCTTCTGCCTGGAAGCGCACCTGACCTTCGCGCGCGAGGTTCGGGAGGGCGACCCGCTGCGCTTCAGCACGCGCCTGCTGGGCTGGGACGCCAAGCGCCTCCACTACCTCCACGAGATGTACCACGCCACCGAGGGCTATCTCTCGGCCACCAACGAGCTGATGTCGCTGCACGTCAGCGAAGCGACGCGCCGCGCTGCGCCCATGACGCCGGAGGTGCAGGAGTTCCTGGCGCGCGTGGAGAAGGCACATGCCGGGTTACCACCGTCGCCGCATGTGGGACGCATCATCGGCCTCCGCGCGAAGTCGACGACCCGATAGTCGGCGCAGTTGCCGCCGGCCACCCTGTCAGGATCTGCGGAGCTGACCCAACGTGGCAACGGTCCCCGCACGCCGGAGGTGTGAGCGGGCCCGTACGGACGGGGGTCAGCCCGCGTCGACGGCCGGGCGCACTTTGGTGGCCACGAGGTCCAGCAGCTCCACCATCCGCCCGAGCTCGTCGCGGCGAAAGTCGATCACCAAGTGGCTCAGCCCGAGGCGCTTGTACTCGGCGAGCACGTCGATCACCGCCTGCGGGCCTTGGGCGAGCAGATCATCCTTGAGGCCAAATCGCAGTGAGAGCGCAATGCTCTCGAAGGGGCGCTTGGCGGTCTCGGCCGCGGCGCGCAGGCGTCCCAGGGCATCGCGCAGCTCGGCCGGAGTCTTCGACGTGGCGTGCCAGCCATCGCCGAGCGCCACCACGCGGCGGAAGGCCCCGGGGCTGTCGCCGCCCACCCAGATGGGCGGGTGGGGCTTCTGCACGGGCTTGGGGGCGAAGCCGACGTCGCGAAACCGGAAGAACTCGCCGTCGAAGCGGGGATTCGGTGCCGTCCACAGCTCCCTGAAGATCCGCAACATCTCGTCGGCCTGACGGCCCCGCGCGTGGAAGGGCGCGCCGAGGATCTCCATCTCCTCCTTCCACCAGCCGACGCCGACGCCGCAGATGAGCCGGCCGCCGGAGAGCGCGTCGATCGTCGTCAGCATCTTCGCCATCACCACCGGATGGCGATGGCCCAGGATGAACACCGACGCTCCGATCCGCGCCTGCGTCGTGCAGACGGCGGCGGCGGCGAGGACGGCGACGGGCTCGAGGTATGCCTGGTCAGGTGGGTGGGGAAAGCGCCCGCCGGGATAGCGGCCGGTGGCGGTTCGCGGGAAGATGACGTGATCGCTGACCCACAGCGACGCCATCCGGTGCTGCTCGGCCGCGTGCGCAAATGTCAGGAGCGCTTCGCGGGTGGCGACCGGACCCTGCGTCGGAAGATGGCAGCCGATGTCCATATCATTGTCCCCCGGGCGCTTTCCCCGTTCGTCGTCCGCTACTTGTCGGCGATGCGAAGGGCCGCCGAGCCGCCGTTCAGCTTGATGTTGTGGCCAGAGTCCTTGAGCGCGGTGCCATTCCAGTCGAACACCTGGAGGTTCTTCTCGACCATGTTGCCGACCAGGATCGTTCGGCCGTCCGCCGAGAAGGCGACGCCCTGTGACCAGTGCCCGATCGGAGCCTCGGCGACCTTCACCAGCTTGCTGCCGTCGGCCTTGAGAATCACGAGCTTGCCGTTGTCCGCATAGAAGGGCGAGTTCTTCGGCTTGTTGCTGCCGTTCATGACCACGACGCCGATCCACTTGCCGTCGGGCGAAACCTTGAGGCCTTCCGGGGTCTGGCCGACGGTGATGGTGTCGACCACACGGACCGGCTTGGCCTGCATGTCGATGAGGCTGACGGTATCGCTGTCGCCGCCGCCCCGCCCGATGTTGGCTACCGCCGCGTACTTGCCATCCGAACTGATGTCGAGTCCGTAGGGCCGTACCCCCGCGGCCAGGTCGCGCTTGGTGTACTCCACCTTGGTGCCGTCGATCGCGAGGACCGAGATGCGGTCGTCGCCATCACGCGGCACGAGGGCGGTCTTGCCGTCGGGACTGAAGGCCACGTGGGCGGCGCCGATCTTCTCGTCGCCGAGCTTCACCGTACCCACCGGGCTCACCGTCTTGCCGCTGATGGTGAAGACCGACAGGGTGCCTTCCGCCCGGTTGGCCACGATCGCCAGGTTGCCCTGGCGATTGATGGAGAGACCCGCCGGCCCTTTGCCCGTCTCCATGGTCGCAATGACCTGGGGCGGCGAGGCCTTCAGATCGATGACCGACAGGCGGTTGTCGGGGGTCTGCTTGGTCCGGTCGTTCGGATCGATCTTCATGGCGGCCGTGACCAGGGCCAGACTCTCGTCCGGGGTGATGGCCACGCTCAGCGGCGGCCCGACCACGCTCGTGGGCGCGGTGATCTCGGCCACGAGCCTCGGCGGGTACTGCTTCATGTCGATTACGGACACGGTGTCGACGGCCGGATTCTGCACGACGGTGGACACGCCGTCGACCAGGACGACCTTGTTGTCGTTGGCGGAGATGGCGATCTGCGCCTCCGCCGTGGCCACGAAGAGCAGCAAGGGGATCACGGGCAGCAGCACGAGACGCATCATGGCAGGCCTCCTTGCGCGCCGGGATGGACCCGCCGATCTTAGTCGACCTTCCCGCTGGCCGGCAAGGCGACTACCATCGCGGCATGGACGCGCCCTGGGAACATCCCGACTGGTATGACCTGCACGACACGACGTGGACGGCCGGGCCCGAGCGAGAACCCGAGCACTACCGCGAAGCCGTCATCGCGCTGCCGCCGCTCGATCGCGATGACCATCTCGTCGACGTGGGCACCGGCACCGGCAAACTCGCGGGTCTGATCGCCCGCAGCTACCCGGCGCTGGGTCGGGTCACCCTGGTGGAGCCCAACGCGCCCAAGCTCGAGCGCGCGGTGGCGCGCCTCCGCGAAGCCCTCCCGGCGGCCGTCGTCACGCCCGTCCCGTACGGCGTTGGCGAAGGGCAGGCGCTCGGCGTGAGTGAGGGGACGGTGGCCACGGCGGGGAGCGTCTTCATGCCGGTCATCGAGCTTCGCGGGAACACACTGGCCGATGCGCTGCACTGGCTGCGCGCCTCTCTGAGAGAGGTGCGCGCGATGCTGCGGCCAGGCGGCTGGCTCTACGATCTCGAGACGCTCGCCGCTCCTTGGGCCCGCGGTGGGCTCGAGGATCCCGCCCGCCGCCTCACCATGCCCGAGCTATCTGCGGAGATCGCCGCCGCCGGTTTCGACGTGGTGGAATGCGTCTACCGCTTCCGCGACCGCGTGACCCTCCGCGCGCGCCGGACCGACTGAGATCGGGGCCAATGGAAGCGTCCGAAGCGTTAGGCGCGGCGCTCGACCGGAGCCGCGCAAACCTGGCGCGAAATCGAGAGGCGTCCCGCGCGTCGAAGGTTCGCAGGAGCTGCCCCAGCATTGTCGGGCCTCCCAAGCGCCGGGCGAAAAGGTTCGCGGGAGCTGCCCCAGCATTGTCGGGCCTCCCAGCGCCGGGCGAAAAGGTTCGCGGGAGCTGCCCCAGCATTGTCGGGCCTCCCAAGCGCCGGGCGAAAAGGTTCGCGGGAGCTGCCCCAGCATTGTCGGGCCTCCCAAGCGCCGGGCGATATCGAGGGACGCCACGGCTTTGCCGGGGCGTCCCGAGCGTTCGGGGGGCATGGGGGGCCCTTTCGAGGCCCCCCATCTCAATAGTCGTCGACGTTGAGGTCGAGGAGCGGAAAGGCGCTCGTCGCGTGGACGGGCGTCACCGGCGGCGCCGCATGCAGGTACGAGCGATCGAGCGTGGCGAGATGGCTCGCGCCGAGAAGACCCAGACAGATGCGGATCTCGTCCTCCAAGATCTCGAGCGCACGCACGAGTCCGGGTGCGCCCGCTGCCGCCAAGCCGAAGCATTCGAGACGGCCAATGCCCACGGCGTGGGCGCCCAGGGCGATGGCCTTGACCACGTCGGTCCCGCGCAGGAAGCCGCCGTCGACGACAATAGTGGCGCGGCCGGCCGCCGCAGCGACCACCTCGGGCAGCACGTCGAGAGAACCCCGGCCTTGGTCGAGCTGGCGCCCGCCGTGGTTGGAGACGTAGATGCCCTCCACGCCGTGCTCGCAGGCGATCAGCGCGTCCTCGGCGGTGGCGATGCCTTTCAGGATCAGCGGGATGTCGTGGGTGTCCTTGAAGCGCTTGACGTGGTCCCAGGAGAGCGCGGCCTGGAAATTGTGCCCAGTGGCCCGCACCCGCCATGGCTTGACGAACCGCCGCGCGAGATCCCGCTCCCGCCGGCTATACGAGGCGGTGTCCACGGTGAGGCAGAACGCGGCGTACCCGCAGTCGCGCGCGCGCTTCACGTGGTCGTCGACCCAGCCGTCGTCGCCGCGCACGTAGAGCTGGAAGATGCGGAAGTTATCGGCCGCTGTCGCCACCGCCTCCAGCCCCGGGCTGCACACGGAACTGAGCATCTGGGGCACGCCGAATTCGGCGGAAGCCTCGGCCGCGGTGGCCCCGCCTCCCGGCGTGAACGTCTCGATGGACCCGACCGGTGCGAGCATGACCGGGATGCGCAGGGGACGTCCGAAGAGGCTCGACGTGGTGTCGATCTTCGACACGTCGCGGAGCACCCGCGGCCGGAAGGCGAGAGAGTCGATGGCCAAGCGGTTGCGGCGAAGGGTGGTCTCGGTCTCCGCCCCGCCCACCAGGTAGTCCCACGGCCCGGGAGCGAGATTGATGCGCGCGGCTTTCACGATCTCGTGCAGTGTCTGAAACTTGTCCTCGAGGTTCGATCCCATGCGCCCTATAGTACGAGAGATCGCTTCCGAATCGGCAGGTCCCCTCCCGGTCGCGCCGATCTCTATTTCCAGCGGGGCGACCGATCCGCCTCGACTCGCTGCACAAAGGCGTCGACCTCCGCCATCATCCCGTCGAAGTCGGGATTGAAGGTGAGGCGACGCAGGACGAGGGGCGGGTCGAAGCGTTCGAGCGTCGAGGCGTTCTCGAGATCTTTCTGCAGGGACTTCTCGCCGAGGCGGACGCCATCGCCTGGGGGATGACCCGTGTGACAGCGGGCCCATGCACTGCGCGGATCGGGGGCGCGCCGCTCGCTGTTCGGCGGCGCGTATGCGAGACAGCTCTTGTATATTCCCTCTCGGCCATAGTGCGGATTGTCGGGATGGATCGGGATCGCCAGGTGGGAAGAGCTGATGATGCCCTGTGGCGGATCGATGCTACTCCGCTCGCGGATCGGGAGCTGATCGCCGAAGGTGTAGGGTGCCCTCGTGTACGAAATGAGCACGTTCTTCCACGGGGGCGTGGCCGGGGTGATCGCATTGAAGAATTCGATGGTGGCCCGGCTGTCTACGGTGCTGTCGTCCTGGCTGAGGGCGATGAAGATGGGAGTGTCCAGAGCGCGAGATTTGTGCCGATCGGCGATGGCCAGCGTCAAGAGATACACCTGATCGCCGGCGTTCTTGGTGAACGACTCATACTTGGCGGCGTCGTGCTCGTCGAAGAGATCGCCGTCCCACTGGCCGCGCGGCATCGCCCAGCTGTAGATCTTGTGCCAGTTGGCGAGAGGGACGAGCGGGCTGGCGACCTTGATCGCCGGTGAAAAGAGCACCAGCGCCCTGATCGGGCGACGGAGCTCGTCCTGGCCGAGGGCGTGATACACGGCCAGGCCGCCGCCCGTGGAAAATCCCGCGACATAGAGATCGTCGACCCGATGCTCGAAGCTGTCGATCCCGTAGCGGGTGGCCGCCACCCACTCCTCGTAGGTCGTGTCGAGAAGGTCGCCCGGCACCGTGCCGTGTCCGGGCAAGAGAATGGCCCGCACCAGAAAGCACCGCTTCTGGAAGTGGCGGCCGACGTCCCGCATGAGGAAGGGGGAATCGGTGAGCCCGTGGATGAGGAGGATCCCGCGACGTCCAGCTCGCTGTTGGGCCGCCACGCAGTCGACCGGGTCGGGGGCCCACTCATAGGGCGCCCGCATGTCGACGATGGCATTTTCGTTCGCCCCGCCGAGCCCGGCGCGCTCGCGAGCCAGGCGGATCTGGTCCCGCGCCCACCCGACATACGCAGAGAACGGCAGCGGCTTCCGGTAGCCGGAAGAATTCGGGTCGACCGGTGGGGGCAGGATGGACACACCGGTGGGCTCGTGGTGGGGCCTCAGCTGGCCCGCAGCCAGACACGAGCTGGTGAGCATCGCGGCCACGCTCAGGACCAGGTGCGCCCGGAGCCGCATGCGCGGGATGATACTTCACGCTGGCGCGCTCGGCGGGTAGAATCTCGGTGCGAGACGTCGAGCCCTTCCATGCCACGCTACTCCCTCGGTATCGACATCGGCGGCACGTTCACCGACATCGTCGTCTACGACCACGAGCGCGCTCGACAGATCAACCGCAAGATTCTTACCACCCACGACGATCCCTCCCGCGCGGTGGCGGCCGGCGTGGCCGGAGTGCTCGAGGTAGGCGGCGTCGACGCGGTGCACCTGGCGCGCGTGGTCCACGCCACCACGCTGTTCACCAACGCCCTCATCGAGCGCACCGGCGCGCCCACCGGGCTTCTCACCACCGCGGGCTTCGCCGATGCGCTGGAGATCGGGCGCGAGCGAAAATACGCGCTGTACGACATCAACATCGAGCGTCCGGCGCCCCTGGTGCCGCGCCACCTGCGCCTCGAAGTGCCGGAGCGCGTGCGTGCCGACGGCAGTGTGCGTCACCCGCTCGACCGGGCCGTGCTGACCTCGCGCGCGGAAGCGCTGGTCGACGCCGGTGTCACCTCAGTGGCCGTGGTGTTCTTACACGCTTATGCGAATCCCCGGCACGAGGCGGAGGCCGCGCGACTCCTCGAGGGGCGATTCCCCCACCTCCACGTGACCACCTCACACGAGGTGGCGCCGGAGATCCGAGAGTTCGAACGCGCCTCGACCACGGTGGCCAACGCCTACATCAAACCGCTCGCCCACCGCTATCTCGCCCTCCTGGCCGCGCGGCTCGCCGAGCAGAGGATCCCGGCGCCGCTCCTGCTCATGCTCTCCAGCGGGGGTCTCACCCACGTGGCCGAGGCCCAGCGCACGCCGGTGCAGATGCTCGAATCGGGGCCGGCCGCCGGCGCCATCGCCGCCGCCTTCTTCGGCAACGACGACAGCGGCGGCAAGCTGGTCGCCTTCGACATGGGCGGCACCACGGCCAAGCTCAGCCTGGTCGACGGAGGTGAGCCGCTTACCGCGTACAGTTTCGAAGCGGCGCGCCAGCAGCGCTTCGTGGAAGGCAGCGGGCTTCCCATCCGAATCTCCACCATCGAGCTGATCGAGATCGGGGCGGGAGGCGGCAGCATCGCGCACGCGGACGAGATCGGGTTGCTCAAGGTCGGTCCCCAGAGCGCGGGCTCGCAGCCTGGCCCGGCGGCGTACGGACTGGGCGGGAGTGCCGCCACGGTCACCGACGCCGATTTCATCCTGGGTTATCTCGACCCGGACTACTTCGCGGGCGGCGCGATGCGGATCGACCTGGATGCTGCGCGAGCGGCTCTGCAGCGAGTCGCCGACCGCGTGGGGCTGTCGCTGATCGAGGTGGCATGGGGCATCCACGACATCGTCAACGAAAACATGGCCGGGGCCGCGCGCGTCCACATCGCCGAGCGCGGGCGCGACCCGCGCGAGTACGCGCTCTTGTGCACCGGCGGCGCGGGACCCGTGCACGCGTACTCGGTCGCCCGCAAGATCGGTCTTCGCCGCGTGATCTGTCCGCCTTCGGCCGGCGTGGCGTCCGCCCTCGGCCTGCTGGTGGCGCCGGCCCGGGTCGATCGGGTGGCCACGGTGGGCATCCGCCTCGATCGCGGGGACTGCGGGGATCTGGAGGCGGCGTTCCGCAGCCTCGAGGACGAGGCGCGCGCCATCCTGGGCGATAGCGGCGTCGAGCTGGAGACGGCCACGTTTCAGCGGCTGGCCGACGGTCGCTTCCTCGGGCAGGGTTTCGACCTCGTGGTGGCGCTTCCGGCGGGGCCGTACGACGGCCCAGACGTCGAGCACACGCGCAGCGCGTTGCGAGGGGCGTTCGAGGACGCGTATCGCGAGAAGTTTGCCCTCACGCCCCCGAACATCCCCGTGGAGTTCATCAACGTCCGGGTGGCGGCGCGGGCGCCGGTGGCCGGCAGCGCCGTCGTCCTCGACGGGCGGGCCGATGCAGCCACGGGGGAGGCGATCAAGGCGCGCCGCTCCGCCTACTTCCGCGAGGCCGGTGGGTTCGTGGAGACGACGGTCTACGACCGCGCTCGGCTCGCCGTGGGCCAGGAGTTCGTCGGACCTGCCGTGGTCGAGGAAGACGGCTCGACTCTCGTTGTCGGACCCGCGACGCGCGCCCGCGTCGCGCCCACCGGCAACCTGATCGTCACCCTGGCCGACCGGTAGCGAGGAAAGCGCGCCGGCCGCACCACGCTGCTCCTGTCCTCTCAGCGGGCGAGGGCGTTCAGCATGACGCCGAGCCCCGCCCGAAGTCCCACGGGCAGACCGTCCTCGTTCATCTCGAACTCCGGCGCGTGGTGGGGGGCCGGGCGGCCGTGCGCCGGGGCGATGCCCACCCGGAAGTAGCAGCCGGGCCGCTCGCGCAGGAAGTAGCACATGTCGTCGCTCGCCATGACAGGGCGTCCGGGGCTGACCGCGGCCTCCCCGAGCTCGGCGACCGCGCAGGCGTGCACGAAGCTCGTCGGCGCCTCGGGGTTCACCACGGCCGGACAGCGCATGTCGCTGAGCGTGAGCTGCGCCTCCGCGCGATAGGCGCGCGCCAGGTCGACCGCGAAGGCGCCGAGCCGTTCGAGGATCTGAGTGCGCACGCTCTCGCTGAAGGTGCGGAGCGTCCCGCGCATGACGGCCGAGGCCGGAATGATGTTGTTCTTCGTCCCCGCCAGGATCTGCCCGACCGTGAGCACCGCGGTCTCCTGGGCGGCAATCTCCTTGGCCACCAGATGCTGCATGCCGATCAGGATGTGGGCGGCCGCCGTCACCGGATCGACCGAGAGGTGCGGATAGGCGCCGTGGCCGCCGCGCCCGCGCACGACCACGTCGAAGGCGTCGGCGGAGGCCATGTTGGGGCCCGGGCGCACCATGACCTGACCGGCGGACATCTGGGTCGTGAGGTGCAGACCGAATACTTCCTCTACCCGCGGATCCTCGAGCACGCCGGCCTCGATCATCGGGCGCGCGCCTCCCAGCACCTCCTCGGCCGGCTGGAAGACGAATACGGCCGTGCCGGGCATCTCCGCTCGCCGCGCGGCGAGGATCTCGGCGAGGGTGATGGCGATGGCCGTGTGGCCGTCGTGCCCGCAGGCGTGCATCACGCCGGGGGTGGCCGACGCGAAGGGAACATCGAGAATCTCCCTGAGGGGAAGGGCATCGATGTCGGCGCGCCAGGCGATGGTGCGGCCGGGCCGGTCGCCGTGAAGGATTCCGACCACGCCGGTGCGGGCGATGCCCGTGCGAACCTCCAGCTTGGCGCCGTGGAGGCGCTCGGCGATGATCTCCGCCGTCCGCCGCTCCTCAAAGGACAGCTCGGGATGACGGTGAAAGTCGCGCCGCAGCGCCACCATGCCGCCGTGCCGGCGGCCGATCTCCTCGCTCCACTGCGGAGTCGCCTTCAGCATCATTGCCTCCTGGTGGGATGGGGGCCTCGACAGGGCTCCCCAGGCCCCCGTGGGGTGTCCTATCGTGCGGGACTGGCGATGGTCACGCCGCCGTCCACCGGCAACACCACCCCCGTGATGTAGCGCGCCTCGTCGGAAACCAGGAAGAGCGCCGCGTGGCCGATGTCCCAGCCCGTTCCCTCGATGCCGAGCGGCGAGGCGCGCCGCCGCCGCTCCCGCTGATCTTCGCTCATGCCGGCCGCGTACACCATCGGCGTGTAGACAGGCCCCGGCGCGATGCAGTTCACGCGGATGCCCTGCGCGGCGTGGTCGATGGCCATGGCCCGCGTGAGGGCGATGACGGCGCCTTTGGATACCGAGTACGGCGTGAGGCCACGCGGTCGCAGCGCGGAGATCGACGAGATGTTCACGATGGCTCCGCCGCCCGTGCGAATCATGGCGGGAATGGCGTGCTTGCTGGTGAGCATCATGCCCAGGACGTTCACGCGCATCACCTTTTCCCACTGCGCCTCGTCGGTCTCCACCAGGGTGCCGCGACCCTCGATGCCGACGTTGTTGTCGAGGATGTCCAGGCGCCCCCAGCGGCGGACCGCCTCGTCGACCATGGCCCGGCAGTCGTCGGCCCGCGTGACGTCGGCGGCCAGCGCGGCCGCTTCGCCACCCTCGCTCTTGATCGTGCCGACGGTGGCATCGGCGGCACCCCGATTCTGGTCGACCGCCAACACCTTGGCGCCCTCGCGCGCGAACAGGATCGCGGCGGCGCGGCCGTTGCCGATGCCCTCCGCGCGCGATCCCGCTCCGGTGACGATGGCGACTTTGCCAGCGAGTCGTGAGCCTGCCATGGATGTCTCCTCTCGCCCTCCCCTCGGGATGGGGACGCCCAATGCTAGCGCATCAGCGGCAGCGGCGGTGACGGCGAGGCCTCGTCGGACGCGCGCGACACCCGGCTCCGCGCCGGCCGCTTGACCCGACCGCGGCGAGGCGAGTATAGAAGGGCGGGCGCTTCGAGGATGACACCGATGGAAATACGCCTCCCGACCGACCGGCTGGACTACGTCCCCATCACCCAGCGGCCGTCCCTGCCGCTTCCCGGCGGCGCGCGTATCGTGGTCTGGCCATGCGTCAACGTGGAACACTGGGTGATCGACGAGCCGATGCCGCGGACCGTGGTCAACCCGCCCGGCGGAGCGGCCCGGAGCGTGCCCGACATCCCGAACTGGGCCTGGCACGAGTACGGCCAGCGCGTGGGCTTTTGGCGGCTCAAGGCGATCTTCGACGACTTCGGTGTGGCCGGTTCGCTGGTGATGAACGCTTCCATCTGCGACGCGTATCCCCAGATCGTCGACGCGTGCATGGCCTCCGGCTGGGATGCCGTCGGCCATGGCTATGTCCAGAAGGCGCTGCCCGCCGTCCCCGACCAGCGCGAAATGATCCGGCGGGTGTTCACGCGCATTCGCGCGTACACGGGCAAGCCGCCGCGCGGCTGGCTGAGCCCCGCCCTTGCGGAAACGCACGATACGGTGGACTGGCTCCACGAGGCGGGCTTCGAGTACGTGGCGGACTGGGTGCTGGACGACCAGCCGGTGGACCTGCGTACCAAGCATGGCGTGATGGTCAGTCTGCCGTACACGCAAGAGTTGAACGACCTCGCGATGATCCTGATTCAGGGTCATCGCGGGGCCGAGTACGCCGATCGGACCATCGACCAGTTCGAGCAGCTCCGCGCGGAGTGCGAGGAGGCGACCCGCGTGATGTGCTTCACCCTGCATCCGTACATCATGGGTGCACCCCACCGCGCCAAGCACGTGCGCCGGATCTTCCAGCACATCGCCAACCGCCATGACGTGAAGATCTGGACGGGTGAGCAGATCCTGGACTGGTATCTGCGCTGTCGAGGCCGCTTCCCTGGAGGGAGAGCATGAAGATCCACAACTTGTATGTCGACGACAAGGGCGAGTCGCACTTCCGCGACCTCGAGGTGGAGTACGTGGAGAGCGGCCGGGGTGGTCGTCTCTCCGCGCGCCTGCCTGCCACCGGCATCATCTTTCGCGAGGTCCCGCCGAGCTACGACCTGGACTGGCATCCCGCACCCCGCCGCCAATACATCATCAACCTGGACGCCGGCGTGCAAATCACCGCCAGCGACGGGGAATCCCGCGTCATCGGAGCCGGCGAGGTCATCCTCGTGGAGGACATCCGGGGGAAGGGACACCTGAGCAAGGCGATCGACGGAAAGCTGCGCCACTGCATCTTCGTCCCCGTGGATTAGGAGCATTGGGGCCCCGACCTGGCCGCCACCGGGTGCCAGGAATGACAGTTTTGGAGGGCGCATGACCACGCGCTTTGATGCCGTGACCCTCGAGGTCTTGTGGACCCGCCTCATCTCCGTGGTCGACGAGGCGGCCAAGGCCATCGTGCGGACGTCCTTCTCCACGCTTTCCAACGAGGCCAACGACTTCGCCTGCGTGCTCACGGACGCGCGCGGCCACGCCCTCGCCCAGAACACCGGGAGCATCCCGTCGTTCATCGGAACGCTGCCCGCCACCGTCCGCCACTTCCTCCGCGACACGGGTGCGGCGGGCATGCGCCCCGGCGACGTCCTGATCACCAACAACCCCTGGATGGGAACCGGGCACCTCAGCGATGTGTGTCTGGTGAAACCGATCTTCCACGGTGCGCGGCTGGTGGCCTTCTCGGCCACGACCTCGCACATGCCCGATATCGGGGGGCGCATCCGGGCGATCGAGGCGCGGGAGATGTTCGAGGAGGGTGTCCATATCCCTCTCAGCAAATTCGTCCGCGAGAGGCAACCCGACGAAACGCTGATCCGACTCCTGCGCGCCAACGTGCGAACCCCCGATCAGACGCTGGGGGACATCTGGGCCCAGGTGAGCGCCAATGAGCTGATGGATCGCCGGGTGCGCCAGCTCTTGGAGGAGTACCAGCTCGACGACCTGACCGATCTGGCCGACGAGCTGTTCGGGCGCTGCGAGCGGGCCATGCGCGATGCCATCAAGGCCGTGCCCGACGGCACCTATCGCTACGCCATGGACACCGACGGGGTGGACGAGCCCTATCACTTCGAGATCGCCCTGACCGTCTCGGGCGACGAGATCGCGGTCGACTACACGGGAACGTCGCCCCAGCAGCCGCGCGCCATCAACTGCGTGTATGCCTACACGTACGCCATGACGGCCTACGCCGTGCGCTGCGCGTTGCTGGCGAACCTCGCGAACAACGAGGGGATGTACCGGCCCGTCAGGGTGCACGCCCCGGAGGGTTGCCTGCTCAACCCGCGCTGGCCGGCCGCGGTGGTGAGCCGTTCCAACACCGGACACTACGTGCCCATCCTCGTCTTCGCCGCTCTCCATCACGTCGTGCCCGATCGGGTGATGGCCGGTGTCGGTTCGCCCCTGTGGGCGGTCACGCAGTCCGGGGTTCGGGAGGACGGACAGACCTATACCAACGTGCTCTTCTACAACGGCGGCATGGGGGCCACCTCGTCCAAGGACGGCGAGAGCGTGCTGTCGTGGCCCAGCAACATCTCATCGACCCCGGTCGAGGTGGCGGAGCGCAACAGTCCGCTCTTCTTCCACTACAAGCGGATGCGGTCAGGATCGGGCGGCCGGGGACGCTTCCGGGGCGGGCTGGGGCAGGACATCCTGATGGAGAGCGAGTCCGACGTGCCCATCGCGATGGTCTTCATGGCCGAGCGCACCCGGTTCCCGGCGCCGGGCTTCGCCGGCGGCGCCGACGGCGGGCGGGGTGATATCCGCATCAACGGGCGATCGATCAATCACCGGCGCCAGTACATCCTCGAGCGCGGCGACCAGGTGCTCGTCTGCACCCCGGGCGGCGGCGGCTACGGTTCCCCGTTCGCGCGGGATCGAAAGCTCGCCCAGCGCGACCGCGCGCTCGGCTACGTCTCGCGACGGGTCCGCAGCCGTTCCGGTTGACCGGATCCCGCGCGACGGCTACTCTCGGCCCATCGTGAAGCGGCATCGGGCTCCCATACTGCTGCCGAGCGATGAGGCAGCGCCGCAGTTCACCGCTCATCGGCTCACGCGGGATGAGCTGAGCCCGCTGCTCGAGCGATCGGACCGGGCCGCCCTCATCCGGTTAACCTGGCATCTCGGCTTCTTGGTCGCGACGGGGGCCTCGATCCTCGCTCTACAGGCCACCGCGTGGGTCGTTCCCCTGATCATCGCGTACGGCTATGCGCTGGCCTTCCTCTTTTGCCCGTTCCACGAGACGGCCCATCGAACGGCGTTTCGAACACGGTGGCTGAACCCCGTGGTAGGCCGGTTCATCGGCGTGCTGATCTTCCGGCCGTACGACAACTACCGCGTGTACCACTGGGAGCACCATCGCTTCACGCAGGATCCCGACCGCGACCCCGAGCTTCATTTCCCCAAGGCCACGTCAGTGGGCGCCTATGTCCTGACGCTGACGGGGCTTCCGTATTTGCGTCGACGGTTCGCCGACATGCTGACCTTGACCATGGGCCGGGCTGACAAGCCGTGGATGCCGCCGAACGAGCGCCGCGGTCTGATCGTGGAGGCGCGCGCTCACCTCGCCATCTACCTCGTCGTCGCGGGGGTGTCGGTCGTTCTCGCTTCCCCGGCGGCCCTCCTGGTCTGGCTCGTGCCGTTCCTCGTGGGACAGGTATTTCTCCAGCCGTATCTGCTGGCCGAGCACACTGGCTGTGCTCACACCCGCGACAGCCTCGCGAACACGCGCACCACGCTCACGTCGGCGCTGGTGCGGCTCTTCGCCTGGAACATGCCCTATCACGCCGAGCACCACGCGTATCCAGCCGTGCCCTTTCACGCGCTGCCCCGGCTCCACGCGCGCGTGCAGGACCGGCTGGCAAATGTTGAGCCCGGCTACGTCGCGGCCACGATCGCGGTGAACCGTCATCTCTTCTGGCGTAGAGACGGGCGCCTGACCGGCGCGCGGTAGGGCGCCACGGGAGGACAACCGCCATCATCGGCGATCGATGGCCCTGATGACGGCGGTGTAGTAGTTGTCGGCGAACCCGAGAGCCTTCGCGCGCTCCATGAGCCGGCGCGTGGTCGACGCTTGCTCGAGCGTGAGCCCGGCCGCTTCGGCCAGGCCGATCGCGTAGCTCAGGTCCTTGATGATGTAGGTTGTCGGGAAGGCGCCGTGAGTCGGGTGCTGGTCGGGCAGCAGCGCCTTCATGCCGTGATTGCGCAGCACGAAGCTGTCGGCCGAACCCTTAGTGAGCGTTTCGAACAGGACTTTCGGATCGACCGCACCGGAGGCGCGGGCCACGGCCAGCGCCTCGGCCAAGGCGACGACGGTCTGCGCGACCACCATGTTGTTCATCAGCTTGACGGCTTGCCCCGCTCCCACTGATCCGCAGTGCGTGATCTCGCTGCCCATGCAGGCCAGCAGGGGCTTGAGCCGCTCGAACAGGGCGGGGTCGCTCCCCACCATGACGCTGAGGGTGCCGTCCCGCGCGGCCTGGGCCGTGCGCGCCACCGGCGCGTCGGCGAAGGCGGCCCCGCGGGCGGCGAACGTTCGCTCGAGCTCGCGGGCCAGCGGCACGGGGCACGTGCTGGTGTCGACCAGCACCTGCCCAGCCCTCACGTGGGCGCTCAGGCCGCCGTCGCCCAGGCAGACGGCGCGCACCTCGGGCTCGCCGGGGAGCGACAGGAAGACGATCTGAGCGCGCCGCGCGACCTCGGCCGCCGACGAGGCGACGGCCACGCCGTCACGCGCCAGCGCCTCCAGCGGCTCGGTGCGCCGATCGAAGGCGACCACGGGGCAGCCGGACTTGCGGGCCAGGTTGCGGCACATTGGCTCGCCCATGACGCCGAGCCCGACGAAGCCGAGCGTGGAGACGGTACTCATCACGGGCGGCCGGCGCTGCTCATCGACGCGCGGCCTCCTTCTCGGCCATCTTCCGCTTCAGCTCTTCGGGAGTGAGGCGGACGATGTCCTCGTTCTGGTGCGAGTAGACCTGGTAGCCCGCGGTGTCCAGATCGTCGAGGTGGATGCGGCCGCTCAGCACGTCTTCTTTCCAGCGCTGCTGCTCCCATTCGCGCCCATGGAACTCCGGCATCACCTCGCGCGCGAACAGCTTCAGGCTCGAGCAGATGTCTTCGTGGGTGGCCATGCCCGCCTGGTTGAGGAGGATGACCTGGTCGACGTGCGCAGCCTCGAACTGCCGTAGCGTCTGGCGAATCGTCTCGTAGAAGATTCCGAACTTCATCGCGCGCCTCCGCCGCCCATCGCGGACCGGCTCTCCGCGGTTGAGAACGGCTCACCGTAAGGTAGACGAGGGGAGCGGGAGGGGGCAAGCTGGGGCTATGCGGGGAGGGGCGGAGGCCAGACTCGGCAGGCAGCTCGTCCTCGACGAGCTGTTCGATCTCTCGCTCTATCGCGAGCTGCGCTGGATCGCCCCCGGCGGACTCCGCGAGATTCTCGATCAGCTGATCCCCGTGGAGGCGCGCCATCTCGCGTTCTGGCAGGACTTCTTCGGAATCAGCCTGGAGACGCTGGATCTCGGCCGCCGCCTGAAGCTCGCCGTCATCCTGGCCGCCTGCCGCCTGCTCGGCGCGCCCGCCATCCACATCGTCCTCGAGGGCATCGAGGTCTACGGGGTGCGCAAGTATCTTCGCATCTGGGACACCTATGGATCTGGCCCCCTCGGGCCCGCCGTGCGCGGGGTGCTGGAGGATGAGTTCAAGCACGAGGACGCGCTGGTCACCGGAGACGCGGAGCGGCGGATCAGCCCCGAGCGGATCCGAAACATCTTCCTGGGCCTCAACGACGGGCTGGTGGAGATCCTGGGCGCGGTCAGCGGCTTCTTCGCGGCGTTCGGCAGTGCCCCGACCGTGTTGATCGCCGGCGTCACCGTCGCCGCCTCGGGCGCCCTCTCTATGGCCGCCGGCGCCTACGTGGCGTCCAGCTCCGAGGACGAGGTCCGCGCCACCGAGAGCGGGCGCCGGCGCTTTCTGGGCGAGGAGGAACGCGAGCCCGCGGCGAGCGAATCCGCGCTGACGTCCGCGGCCGTGGTGGGCGCGAGCTACTTCGCCGGCGCGGTGGTGCCCGTGCTCCCGGTGCTCCTCGGCGCTCAGAGCGCCTGGCCCTCGCTGCTCGCGGCGGGCGCGGTGATCGTGGTCGTGTCCACCCTGCTGGCCTTTCTCTCGGGCATGGCGGTCAAGCGGCGCATCGTCATGAACCTGGTCATCATCGCGGCGGCGGTGGGCGTGACCTACGTGATCGGCACGCTCACCAGAATACTGTGGGGGATCTCCGTCTAAAGGCCGACGACGGAGAGACCCTGCGGTCGGTCGAAGGCGACGCCAAGGCACCGCGCGCGCCATTGCCGCGCAACTCAGCGTCGAGGGCATTCTCCGGCGGCGCGTCGCGACTTGTTGACGCGTGCACCTCTTGCGACAACCGCCCGGACGACCTACGATGCTCGGCAATCCCCTGCAGGAGGGCAACGCATGACCACTGCCGTCAGCACCGACGTCACCGTGGAATTCCTCGACGCATTTGGACAAGGATGGAATCGCCACGACGTGGACGGTCTGATGACCTTCATGGCCGACGACTGCGCCTTCGAGACGACGGCCGGTTCGGAAATCTGCGGCAAGCGCTTTGAGGGGAGAGACGCGGTGCGAACGGCGTTCGCCCGAGTGTTCGCCATCTTCCCCGATGCGCACTTTGGCAATGCCCGCCACTTCGTGGCCGGGGACCGGGGCTGCTCGGAGTGGACGTTCACCGGCACCGGGGCGGACGGCAAGCGCGTCGAAGTCCTGGGCTGTGACCTCTTCACGTTCAAGAACGGCAAGATCGCGCTCAAGTCGTCGTACTTCAAGAATCGCCAGGGCTGAGCTCCGGCGTCGAATTCGACCCTGGCGGGTGTTCCCCGACCGAGCCCTCGCTCCACATCGTCGCGATGGGTGTCGGCGATGAGGCCCGCTACCGCAGGCCGATGGCGCGGGCGACGATCTCCTGGTGGTGGGCTGGATCGCCGAAGGCGAGACGGGCGGCGACGATGCGCTTGTGGAAGTGGTGCAGGGGGTGCTCGTCGCAGTAGCCGATGGCCCCGAAGATCTGGTGGGCCTTGCGGGCCACGGCGAGACACGCCTCTGCCGCGTAGCCCTTGGCCATGGCCACGACGGCCGAGCTCTCGAGCTCCTGCTGCGCCTTCCACGCCGCGTGATGGACGAGAGGCCGTGCGCTCTCCACACCGCGCAGGAGATCGGCGCACGCGTGCTGGATGGCCTGGAAGGCGCCGATGGGGCGCCCCGACTGCACGCGCGACTTCGCGTACTCCACCGTCATCTCGAGGATGCGCTGGGCGCAACCGACCATCTCCGCGCTCCGGGCCAGCGCACCGAGACGCAGCGCGGGCGCGAGCGCGCCGTCTCCCTCTCCGTGCCCGCCCACGATGTCCCCGGCGCCAACCTCCACGCGCGAAAACGCGATCTCGAAGATCCGCTCGTCGGCCATCCACGGCGTGGGCCTCATCTCGATGCCCACCCGGGCGCGCTCGATCAGCACGAGGCTGAGACCAAGGTCACTGCGCCCAGCGACGAGCACGTCGTCGGCGCGGTCGGCGTCCCGCACGAAGAGCTTGCGACCAGTCAGGCGGCCGCCCTCCAGGCGCAGGGCCATGGCCTCGGGTGCCAGTTCCCCGCTTTCCTCGAGCAGGGCCAGGGCGCACACGCGCTCCCCGCGCGCCAGGGCAGGGAGGAGACGGCGGCGCTGGGCCGAGCTCCCCGCCGTCGTCAGGATGAATGTCGCGACGACGGCGCTGTCGATGAACGGCCCTGGCAGGCACACGCGTCCCATCTCTTCCACCAGCAGGATCACGTCGAGAAGCGTGCCGCCGCTGCCGCCCAGCTCTTCTGGGATCAGGAGGCCAGTCCAGCCCAACTCGGCCATGGCGCGCCACAGATCGCGCGCCTGGCGCGCGTCATCGGCCAGCCCGTCGAGCCGCTCCGGCGGGCAGTGTTTGCGCAAGAAGTCGCGCGCGGTGGTGGCGAGAAGCTGTTGGCTCTCCGAGGGGCGGAAGTCCACGCCCTTAGCCTCGCTCGCTCGGAAGCCCGAGCCCGCGGGTGGCCACCGTGGTGCGCAGGATTTCAGACGTCCCGCCGGCGATGGTGTGGCCGAGACTGGTGAGGTAGGCGTGCTGGATCTCGCCGTGCAGCGGTGCCCACGGCGACTCAGGCCGGAGAGGCCCATGGGCGCCGAGCAGATCGAGCCCGAACGCCGCGACCTTCTGGCCCAGCTCGTCGGCCATGACCTTGACGAGTGCCGCCTCATACCCGGCGAGCTCGCCGCGTTCCAGCAACCAGCCGATGCGATAGAAGAGGAGGCGCAAGGCCTCGATCTCCGCGGCGAGGCCAGCCAGCGACCGGCGTACGCTCGGATCGCGCGCGAGGAGCGCGCCCCCGCGGGCGGTGCTGTTCGCGTAGTCTACGAGCTTGCCGAGGAGGCGTCGGAGCGCCGGGGCCTTGTAGAAGCGCCCCCAGAAGCGGTCGGTGTCGAGCCCCTTCAGGAGCTGCACGAAGCCCTCGCCCTCCCGCCCCAGCAACAGGTCGTTCGGCACCCGCACATCGTCCAGGAAGACCTCGTAGTGATAGATCCCGCCCGTCAGGTTCTTGATGGGGCGAATGTCCATGCCGGGTGCGGTGTTGGCGACGACGAACATACTCAGCCCGCGCGAACGCCGCGCCTCGCGGCTCGTCCGCGCCAGGACGAGCCCGTAGTCCGCGATTCCCGCGTGGCTCGACCAGATCTTGTGGCCGCTGATCACATAATGGTCGCCGTCCCGCCGCGCCTCCGTCTTCAGCGAGAGCAGATCCGACCCCGCGTTGGGCTCGCTGAAGCCCTGCCAGAAGGTCAGTTCGCCCCGCCCGATGCGCGGCAAGATCTCCTCCCGGAGCCGGGCGGAGCCGTAGCGGATGATGCTGTCTGCCGTCTGATCGCAGCCGGCCAGTGGACCGAAGGGCGCGCCGGCCAGGGCCAGTTCCTCCAGCAGGATGAGCTTGAGCGTCATGGGGCGCTCCTGACCGCCGAAGGCGCGCGGCCAGCTCATGGTGAGCCACCCCTCGTCGGCCACCGCGCGCATGAAGGCGTGCGAATGGGCGCCCGAGCCATAGCCCGCGTCCATGCCGTCGATCGGGAACGAATCGAGAGGGTGGCGGCGAAGGAACACGCGCACCTCTTCGGCGAAGGCCAGCTCGTCCGCGGAGAACGCGAAGTCCATCGTCAGCTCACCACCACGAATACTACCTCCTCTGAAGGCGCGAAACGCGATACGCTTGGATCGGTGATCGGGACCTCGCCGCTTCGCAAGGAAGACCGCCGCCTCCTCGTTGGCGCCGGCCGTTTCATCGACGACCTCGCGCGCCCCGGCCTGCTGCACTTGGGCGTGGTTCGGAGCCGCGAGGCTCACGCGCGCATCGCGGGTGTCACCAGGGACGCGGCGTTGGCTGCACCGGGCGTCGTCGCGGTGTGGACGGGCGCGGACTTGACGGACGTCGCCCCCGCCATTCCCGCCGTGTATGGCGGCTCCCACAAAGGCCGTCCGTTCACCCAGCAGATCCTGGCGCGCGGAGTCGTCCGCTACGTCGGGGAGGCGGTGGCCGTGGTGATCGCGGACGATCCCGCCCGACTGGCCGACGCGGTCGAGCGAGTCTCCGTGGACTACGAGCCGTTGCCCGCGCTGGTGACACCGCAGGCCGCGATGGCCTCCACCGCGCGCGTGCACGAGGGCTGGCCCGACAACATCGCCCTGGCCACTCGAGGAGCCTTCGGCGACGTCGAGCAGGCCATGGCCGGGGCGGACGTGGTCGTCCACGAGCGCTTCCGCCATCCGCGTCTGTCGTGCGTGAGTCTCGAAACCCGCGGCGCGCTCGCCTACCCCGATCCCGAGTCGGGCACGCTCGTGGTGTACGCCTCCCACCAGAACCTGTACAGCCTGCGCGACGCCATCGCCGTCGTGCTGGGGCTGCCGAGCGAGGAGGTTCGCGTGCGGTTGCCCGACGTCGGTGGCGGCTTCGGGCCCAAGGGGTCGATCTACGTCGAGGAGATCGTCACCGCCGCGGCCGCCCGCCGCCTCGGCCGTCCCGTGAAGTGGGTGGAGTCGCGCCGCGAGCATCTCATGGCGACCGGCCACGATCGTGACCAGCATCACGAGATCCGCGTGGGATTCCGACGCGACGGCGTCATCGCCGCCATCGACGAGAGTTTCCTCGCCGACGTCGGCGCCTATCCCACGCAAGGCGATGGGCTCACCGCCAATACCGTCAACCATCTCTGTGCGGCCTACCGGGTGGCCCACTATCGGGGGGTGGGCACCAGCGTGGTGACCACCACCACGCCCAACGCCGCCTATCGCGCCGCCGGGCGGCCGGAGGCGGCATTCGTGATGGAGCGCGCGCTCGACGTGGGCGCGCGCCGGCTCGGCATCGACCCGGCCGAAATCCGGCGCCGCAACCTCATCCGCCCCGAGGAGATGCCGTACCGACCGGGGCTGACCTACAAAGACGGCGTCGAGATACAGTACGACCCCGGCGACTTCCCGGCCGCCTTCGAGCGCGCGCTGAGCTTGCTCGGCTACAAGGAGTGGCGGGCCCGGCAGGCCCAGCAGGGCGACGCCACACGGCGCCTTGGGATCGGGGTCGCCTGCTATCTGCAGGGCTCCGGCCTTGGGCCATACGAGGGCGCCAACGTGCGAGTCGATCCGGGCGGCAAGGTCTACGTCAATATCGGCGTGGCCGCACAGGGTCAGGGCCACGCGACGACCCTCGCGCAGATTGCGGCCAGCGAGCTGGGAGCCCTGCTCGAGGACGTCACCGTCGTGGCGGGCGACACTGCGCTCTTCCCCTTCGGCATGGGCACGGGCGGCAGCCGCGTGGCCGCCAACGCCGGCCCCGCAGTGGCCCGCACGGCGCGCGAAGTGCGCGCCAAGGCTGCGCGAGTGGCCGCCGATCTCCTGGAATGCGCGCCAGAGGACGTTCGAATCGAGAACGGAGTCGCGCAGGTGGCGGGAGTTCCCTCGAAATCGATTCCTCTCGGAAGGCTCGCCCACGTCGCCGTCAAAGCGAAATCGCTGCTAAAGGGGGGCGGCGAGCCCGGCCTCAACGCCTGCACATACTTCTCCCCGGGGACCGTCACCTGGGCCTTCGGCACCCAAGCGGCGGTGGTCGAGGTCGACGCGGAGACGTGCGCCGTCAAGCTCCTCCACTACGCGGTCGTGCACGACCCGGGGCGCGCCATCAATCCGGCCATCGTGGAGGGCCAGCTCCATGGTGGCGCCGTGCAGGGTCTGGCAGCTGGGCTGTTCGAAGAGATCGTGTACGATTCGAACGGCCAGATCTTGACGGGAAGCCTGATGGATTACGCGATCTTGCGCGCTCACGATCTCCCCGCGATTCCCGTGGCGCTCGAGGAGCACCGCTCCATCATCAATGAGCTCGGGATCAAGGGCGTCGGGGAGAGCGGTGCCATTCCCGGCGCCGCCGCCATCGCCAATGCCATCGAAGACGCCGTGGCCGACCTCGGCGTGACGATCCACGAGGCGCCCGTCACGCCCGTCCGCCTGTTCGCGCTGCTCCGGCAAGCGCGCGGTGCCGCGAAATCCCCGTGACCGGGACCGACACACGGCGTCCTGGTCCGTCCAGAAGGGCCCCCTCACCATGGGCCGAGCACAGCGCCGGCGGCGTGAACGCCGTGGCCGGGGAGACTGAATCATGACGTCGATCGAGCGCGAGTACACGGAGACCAGGGCGCGGTCGCGCGCGCTGTACGAGCGGGCCGTAGTGAGCATGCCGAGCGGCGCCGCCCACGACGGGCGCGTCTTCTCGCCCTTTCCGTTCTACGTCGAACGCGCCGACCGAGCCTATAAATGGGACGCGGATGGCCACCGGTACGTCGACGGCTGGAGCGGTCACGGCGCCCTGATGCTCGGCCACAACCATCCGGCCATCGTGGCTGCCATTGCCGAGCAAGCCCACCGCGGGCTTCACTATAGCGCCTGCCACGAGCTGGAGCTCCGCTGGGCCGAGCTGATCCGGGCCTGCGTGCCGGGCGCTGAGAAAGTCCGCTTCACCATGACCGGCACCGAGACCACCGCCCTCGCTATCCGCGTGGCCCGCGCCCACACGGGACGGATTCCCATCGTTAAGTTCCGGGGTCACTTCCACGGCGTCCACGACAGCGCGGTGGCGGCGGTGAAAGAGCCGTTCGAAATCCCCATGTCGGCCGGAGTCCCCCCGGAAATGCTCCGGACTACCCTGGTGGCGCGCCACAACGACCTCGCCCACGTGCGCGAACTGCTCGATCACCACCAGGCGGCGGCGGTCATCCTGGAGCCTGCGGGTGGCCGATCCATGACCGCGCCCACCAACCCGGCCTTTCTCCGCGCCCTGCGCGAGCTGACCCGCGAGCGCGGGGTGATCCTCATCTTCGACGAGGTGGTCACGGGCTTTCGCATGGCCCCGGGCGGGGCCCAGGAGTACTACGGTGTGACGGCGGATCTGACGTGCCTCGCCAAGGCAGTGGCCGGCGGCCTGCCGGGCGCCGCCCTGGTGGGACGCGCCGACCTGCTCGATCGCATCACTTTCAAGGGTGACGCCAAACGCGACCGGACCGAGCGCGTGGCCGACCAGGGCACGTACAGCGCCACTCCGCTGGTGGCCGCCGCCGGGGTGGCGGCGCTGGAGATCCTCAAGACGGGTGAGGTGCAGCGCGAGCTGAATCGCCTGGGCGACCGGCTGCGGGCGGGTATGAACCAGGTATTCAAGACGCGCGAGGTGAAGGGCTGCGTGTATGGGGTGTCGTCCCTCGTCCGGATCTTCGTCGGCGCCGATGCCCAGGAGCTGGGTCTGAACGACTGGACGCTCGACGAGGCGCGCCTCGACCGCGGTATGGGAGCGCTGGGCGGCCAGCTCCATCTCGCCATGCTGCTCCACGGCGTCGACTACAACCGAGGCTCCGCGATCGCCTGGCTGAACGGCGCCATGACCGACGCCGACATCGACTTCATGGTCGACGCCTTCGACCGCTCGCTGGACCGCCTCGCCCGGGAAGCCCTACTGCCCTAGGCCGGTGGCTCACGCCGTGAGCCTTGATCGTCCGCCGCTTCCCGGTCGACGCCATATGCGAATGCGGTAGCGATTTCGGCACCTCGGCTCGTGGGTCAGATCTCAATCGCGTAGGCACACGGCGAGCGCCTGGCTCGCGGAAGAGGCGGGCCCGCCGAGTGCCGCGCAGAACTACCGGCGCTTCAACAGGGCGCGGGCCAGCTCTTCGATCGAGGGCGGCGGCGCATCCTTGTAGCCCTCCATGCGCCGGTAGATCTCGCCCGCGGCGCGGTGGAAGCCGTCGGGTAGACCGGCGCCGGCAAACGTGGCGGCGATTTCGTCCATTTCCCCGACGAACCGCCAGGCTTTGCGCGAGTTGCCCTTGGCCGCGGCCTCGGAGCGGGCCGGCAGGTCGGGCTGGGAGCGCTTCCACTCGCCGAGCAATGCGGGCTCCGCACCTTCCGCGGCGGCGAGGGCCCGGACGGCGAGCAGGAGGGCGGAGCTGCCCTTCGTCCACGCCGCGTAGGCCATCTTCACCGCGGAAGCCGCACCGGCCCCACCGTCGACCACGATGGGCTCGAGCGGACCGCCCTCGAAGAGCGCCGCCACGCGGAGCGCCGCCTGGCCGGACAGGTAGAGCCGCGTGGTACCGCGGGTGCGAGCCGGCGGGCCGATGATGCCGCCGTCCACGTACGTCGCACCCGTCTTTTCCACGATGGACCCGACCTCGCGGGCCGTAGCCGGTGACACGGCGTTGCCATCGACGTAAACGCCAGAGAAGCCCAGCGCGCTCACGGTGCGCGCCAGGTCCGCCGCTGCGTCGGGCGGGCACACGGTGAGGATCACGTCGCTGGCGGCCACGAGGGCCGCCAGCGAGCCCGCGTCTTCCAGACCATCCGCGGCCGCGCGCGCGCGAGTGCTGGCGCTGCGCCCCTCGGACGTCCACAGTACGCGCCCTCCGTTGGCCCGTCCGGCGGCGCCCACGGAGCTTCCCATTTCACCTGGATGCAGCAATCCTATCGTCGTCATCGCAGCCCTCTCCTTGATTGCGAATCTCTCGCCCCGGTGGCCCTTCACAGAACTTTACCCCGGACACATACGCCTTTTACAGGGGCCTCTCATCCTCGCGGAGTAGACGGGCCGGCGCGCCCGTCACCACGAGTGAAGGAGGAGTTCTATGAAGCGACGCGCGATCATTGGCGTGCTGGCGGTGTTGACGGGTGG
>JBKPAK010000061.1:0-12895 GCA_046726415.1 Candidatus Methylomirabilota bacterium | reverse complement strand
CATCGACTACGCGATCGGCGAGGGCGTCACGCGGGCGATCGAAGGGCGACCGTACGAGCGCAAGCCCGACGACCCGCTTTACCGGCCGCTGCACATCTACGCGCTCGATCCCGCGCTGTCGAAGCTGGAGGGGTGGGTGGCTGTCGTCAACGTGCCCTTCGAACCGGTCGAACGCGGGTTCCGCGGCCACGTCTTCGAGGTCGACGCGCACGATGGCGGCACCGGCGAGGACTACCGCCACCTCAACCTCGACGACCGCGCGGTGCTCCTCAACGACGGCCGCCGCCCGTCACCCTCGGATCCGCTCTTCCACCAGCAGATGGTGTACGCCGTGTGCAGCCTGGTGTACGCCGCCTTCAAGAAGGCCCTGGGACGGCACCTGGCCTGGGGCTTCACGCAGCCCGGCGGCGCCGACCGGCGCACGCGGCTGCGGCTGCGCCCGTACGCGATGCTGGAGGACAACGCCTATTACGACAAGGAGGCGGGTGAGCTGGCCTTCGGATACTTTCGGGCCGACGAGAAGGTGCACGGGCGCAATCTTCCGCGCGGGCTCGTCTTCGCCAGCCTCTCGCACGACATCATCGCCCATGAGGTTACGCACGCCCTCCTGGACGGGCTGCGCGCGCACTTCACGGTGCCGAGCGCGCCCGACGTCCTGGCATTTCACGAGGGCTTCGCCGACCTCGTGGCCATCTTCCAGCACTTCAGCTACCGGGAAGTCGTGGAGACGGCCATCGGGCGGGCGCGGGGCGAGCTGCACGACGCGGGGATCCTCACGAACCTCGCCCAGCAGTTCGGCCAGACCATGGGCGAGGAGCGAGGGCTGCGCAGCGCGATCGAGGTCAATCCGCTCACGCCGCGCCGGTACGCCCCCGAAGAGATGGAAGAGCACGAGCTGGGCAGCGTCCTCGTCTCGGCCGTCTTCGACGCGTTCATGGCGGTGTTCAGGCGGAAGACGGCTCGCGACCTGCGCCTGGCCACCCACGGCAGCGGCCTCTTGCCGCCCGGCGATCTCCCGCCGGAGCTGCGCGACCTCCTGGCCGAGAAGGCGAGCCGACTCGCCGCCCAGTTCCTGACGATATGCATTCGCGCCATCGACTACTGCCCGCCAGTCGACATCGAGCTTGGCGAGTACCTCCGCGCCGTCATCACCGCCGATCACGATCTGGTACCCGACGACCCGTGGGCGTACCGCGAGGCGTGGGTGGACGCGTTCCGCGTGCGCCAGATCTACCCGCGCGGCGTGGACTCCCTGTCGGAGGACGCCCTGCGCTGGCGGCCGCCGTTCAAGAGCGTGCGGCCCATCGAGGCGCTCACCTTCGCCGAGCTGAAATTCGCCGGCGACCCCGCCAACCCGGCGAGCGCCCGCGAGCTGAGGCGCCAGGCGGGGGCGTTCGGGTACGTGGTGAGCCGGCCGGAATACCTCGAGGTCTTCGGCCTCGCTCCGGCCGGCCACCCGCGCTTGGGCAAGGACACGGTGGACCCGCCACGCGTACAGTCGATCCGCTCGTCGCGTCGGGTCGGTCCCGACGGGCAGGTGGTGTTCGACCTCATCGCCGAAGTGACGCAGACGCGGAAAGTCCGGGGACGGGGCGGCGAGCGCGGCTTCGACTTCCTCGGCGGCTCGACGGCGGTGATTGGCCCGGACGGCCTGGTGCGCTATGTGGTGTCGAAGAGCGTCCTGAACGAGGAGCGGCTGAAGCGCCAGCGGGCCTTCATGTCGTCGGACCGCGGCCGCCTACTCTGGAAGTCCGGGGACGGGCGGCTCACGCCGGCGGCGAAGCCGTTCCGGGCCCTCCACCGGCGCTCGCTGATCCGACCTTCCAACTGATCCTCGATCACCGTCCAACGTGGACGTATCGCGGCTCGATATCGGTGCGCGCGCCTCCGCCCTGCAGCGTGAATCCGACCGCCACCCAGGTGTTCGTCTGGGGCGAGTGGCGTCGGCACGTCAGGTAGTCCCCCCACTTGCCGTCGGCTGGCCCATGGCTACTGTCGCGCGTCATGCGAAGCCGCCACGCTCCGGCGGTGTCGTCGCGGAAGCCCACGACGTGTCCAGGGTAGCGGGTCCCGCCGCCGCGAAACACGGTGACGCCACGTCTCCATGGATGCGAGCCGGGATCACGCCGGCCGCCACAAGCGCCTCACGGACGGCGCTCACACGGCGCTCGCCGAGCCGCGGATCCTTCTCACCCGTCATCACCTCGTCGGCGCGGGCGTCAAGGGCGACGTCGAACATCGGGTGCGTCCTGACCCACGCCGCGCGAAGCTCGATCTTCTTCGCGCATCTCAGAATGATGTCGGCCTTGTCAGCCTCGAACGAGATGTCTTCGGCCGACTGCCAGCTCACGACGACGGGGGCGACATCCGCCGGAGCTTCCGACCGCTTCCCAATCACTGGACCCGCCAGTGGGTCCCGGGGCACTGCCACCAACCACGAACAGCCTGAACAAACCGAACGCTGCAATGTGTTTCACGACCGCACCTTCTCAGAGTTTGGAACCGCACTGCCATACACACCCGTCACGGGAGCTGTCCTCCTGCTCCAGGCGAGCGCGTGATCCGCACCCTAGACGAGAAGCCATCCCCGAGATACTGGACCATGGTCCACGGGAAGGAGAATGGTGCCCACCGCGGCGATCAGACCGAGCGGACCTTGGTGGACGCGAGCCGCCGCGCGGTCGTAGTGGACCAACGTCCACTCTTCATGCGGGATCGATACGGCTATACCCGCGAGCAGGCCGAAGGAGAGATCAGGCGGCGCTTCTCGGGGTAGACCAGCGACGCCTCGTCGACTCGCGCTGGCCCCCGTCACGCGGTCTGACGGCCGCCCCGGCGGGCCGTCTCTATGCCTTCGTCCCCGAGCCACTCATCAACGGCCTTGGCCATGGGCGGGGCGCCCACTACGTCGCCCACCATGCGCCGGGGCTTTCCCGGATGATGCCAAACGGAGAGCAGCCGGAGTGGACGAAGGTCCACTAGGCCGGCCGGTTTACGACGCTTAGACTCAGGCCGTCATGAAGCCTTCGCGTGTGTTCGAGCAATTCAACGAGTGTGACTTCGACGCGCACACTGCTATAGCGCCGTTCCTGCTCGCCCACCCAGTGCTCTGCGTCGACTGCGAAGCGATCTATAGCTTGCCCGAGCGGAGATGCCCACTCTGCGCCTCGTCGGTGTTCTTCCCGCTTGCCCGCTGGCTCGGTACCACTGGCTCTCGGGCTTCGGGGCTGATCGAAGGGCTCGCCGCTCCGCGAGCAGCTTCATCAATGTCTCCGCTGGGCCTCCGGCAACCGCGCGCTTCATGACGATCATCCCGAGCGCTTCCTCACAGCGCTCGGCGAAGCGCTCAGGACCGGGAAGGGATGCACCGGACTGGAGGCGGTACCCTTGGTCCTCGATAACGACGTAGCCCGACTCTACGATCCTTCGGAGAGCCCCGCCTTTGTGGGGATGGCCGCGTTTAATGATCACGAGAGGCTAAGGCACCTGGAGCAGCAGGGGCGGGAACGCCGCGAAGGCGAGACACGCCAGTAGCCTAGGTTCGAATCCCGCCTTGGACCCTAGCGCCCGCCCGCTTCCCGCAGTCGCTGCAACAGCTCGCCCACGCGGCGAAGCTCTTCGCTAGCGCGCGTGAGGGCGGAGGCCGCGGCATCCAGCAGAGTTTTCACCGAGCCCTCGGCCCCCACCGGCGGACTCGGCGCCACCTCAGCCCCGGCCGGCGGCACCGGCCCCCCGAAGACCCGAGCCATCGCGCCCTCGAGCGTCTCCTCCATGGCGATCCGGTCCCCGAAGCCGACGATTACGCGCTTGAGCTCCGGGAGCCGCCCCTTCTCGGCGGCGATGTAGAGCGGCTCGATATACACGAGGGAGCGCTCGATGGGGATGACCAGAAGATTCCCCCGGATCACCTGGGAGCCCCGCTGGTTCCAGAGGGACAGCTGCTGGGAGATGAACGAGTCCTGGTCGATCCGGGCCTCGATCTGGCGCGGTCCATAGATCAGTTTCTGCTTGGGAAAGTTGTACACCACGAGCTTCCCATAGTGGGGCGGGTCACTCCGGGCGGCCAGCCACGCGGAGAGATTGTCCTTCTTACTGGGATTGAACGGGATCAGGAGGACGAACTCCTCCTTCGGTTCGCCAGGCAGGCGCAAAATGAGGTAGTAGGGCTCCATCGCCCGATCTCCCCGAACCCCATGAACGACTGGGATGCTCCAGAGGTCCTCCTTGTTGTAGAACACCTGGGTGTCGCGCATGTGGTAGACGGCATACATCGCCGCCTGGATCCGGAACAGCCCCTCGGGGTAGCGGATATGGGCGCGGAGGTCGGCCGGCATGGCCTCAAGCGGCTGGAGCAGCCCCGGGAAGATCCGCGCGGTCGTGCGGATGAGGGGATCAGCGGGATCCGCGAGATAGAGGCGCACCGTCCCGTCGTAGGCGTCCACGGTTACTTTGACGGCATTGCGCACGTAGTTGCCCAGCCCGCGCGTCGGCGTCGAGTACGGGAACCAGTCGGAGACCGTGTAGCCATCCAGGAGCCACACGATGCGCCCTCCCGCCGAGATCACCATGTACGGGTCATCGTCGTACCGGAAAAACGGGGCGATCCGGCGGACCCGCTCTCGGATGGTCCGGTAGAGCAGCACCCGGCTCTCCGCGGTCAGGTCGTTCGACAGGAGCAGCTTCAGGTCCCTCAAGTGCGCCGCGAACAGCGCCTTGCGCCAGAAGGACCGCAGCGGGATTCCCCCCTCTCCGTCGTACGCGGTGTAGACGTTCTGGTCCCCCGCGGGGTAGTCGAATTCCTTGGCCCGCGTCTTGACGAAGACATAGTCAGTCCCCAATTCGCTGAAGTAGAGCTGCGGGCGGGAGATACGAAGATCGGTGGAGGCCGCCGGAGGGATGTCCTTGATCCAGAATTCGGGGAGGCCCTCGCGCGTCACTCGGTTCACCGGACCGACGACGGCGCCGTAGCCGTGCGTATACGTCAACCGCTCGTTAATCCAGATCCGACTCGGCAGATCCTTCGAGGAGAGCTCCCGCGGGGACAGGGTCACCTGCCGGTACTCCCCGTTGATGTAGTACCGGTCGATATCGATATCCGTGAATTTGTAGTACGTCCGAATCTCCTGGAGCTGGCTGTAGGTGGCGAGCAAGGGCGCGGTGTCCCACAAGCGGATGTTCTTGAGGGTCGCCTCGTTCTTGCGCAGGTCCTGAAGCGTCAGCGTCTCCTCGGCCGGGAATTCACGCTCCTCGATGTTGTCCAGGCCGTAGGCGACGCGGGTGTACCAGATGTTGAAGTCGATGTACGGCTTCTCCTTGACGATCTCGTTCGGGGACACCTGATACCGCTGCATCAGACCGGGGTACGCAACGCTCCCCAGGATCGCGACGACGACCAGCGCGGCGACGCTCCACAGGAGGGGCCGCCAGCTCCGGAGACGAATCGTGACCAGGCACAGGACCGCGACGAGGCCCGCCAGGCCCACCAGGCCCTTCAGGACCGGAAGCTGGGCGTGGACGTCGGCATACCCGGCGCCGAAGGCTACCCCGCGCTGCGAGAAGAGAAGGTCGAACATGGCCAGCCGGTACCCAACGGCCTTCAGGAGAAGCACCAGAGCGGCCAGGACCAAGAGGTGACCGCGGGCCCGTCCGGAGATCGAGACGCCTCTGGGGGAGACCTGAATGCCCCTCGTGCAGAAGTACACGGCGATGGTGGCGAGACCCGAGAGAACCAGGACGGTCATCAACCAACTGTAGAGAGAGCTCCAGAGCGGGAGCCGGAACACGTAGAAGGCCACATCCTGGTCGAAGAGCGGGTCCCGGATACCGAACGGCGTCGGATTCAGGGCTTTCAGGACCAGCTCCCATCGGTCCGTCCCCAGCCAGCTGGCGAGGAGGGCCAGCGTCGCGCTCACCGGTAAGGCGAGCCGGCGGAGGTACGGCTCCAGGATCTCTGGACTTGGCAGCCCGGCGGTGTCGTCCACCATCACGAGAGCCTGGCGCCGGGCGAGCCACCAGGCCAGGGTCACGTTGCCGTACAGGATCAGGAAGAACGCGAGGCCCGTGACCACCCCAAGCATGACCTGCGTCTGGAGCACAGTGACGAAGACCGATGTGAACTGCACCTCGCGGAACCAGAACCAGTCCGCGTAGAAGCCCAGGATCTGGCCGGCCGTGCTCAGAAGGGCCATGGTGGCGATGGCGAGGATGAGCCACGTGAGACGACCTCGGACCCGCATGGGACGGCCCTCCCTCCCTGGGTTCACAGGCGCACGGTGGATCCTACCCCCGGGGCAGGACCGAATCGTAAATCACGGTCGTCATGGTGGCCGCCTGCCGAAGACTCTGGCGTGCTCCCCCAGGAGCTTCGCATGCCTCACCGCGCCGCCGCCGCACTCGGTGAAGATGCCGATGAGGTAGCCTTCCCGCACGCACGATCACCATCGATGCCCTCCGGTAGGCTGCTCTTCCCATGGTTGCTTCGTAGACCATCGTCTCTGCCAGGAGCGCTACACGCCTGAACCGAGCGGACTAGGCCGCCCAGTCAGTCCGTATCCTTGGCTAGGCGATTGAGCTCCTCCAGATACGCTTGGATGCCGAAAAAGAGCCCGGTCACTTTCCCTCGAAGGGTTCGGTCGCTAGGGTTCATCCCAGCTGCCTTGGAGACCTGTTCGGTGAGGTCCATTACCCGGGACTGAAGCCGGAGGGCCTCGTCGAGACAGTCAGCAATCTCGCGGAGGTGGTCGTCCATGGCCTTCTCCTTAACTCCTGGCGCCTTTCGTCGTGGCTAGACCCTCGTCTTCACTGGTCCGCTCAGCCCGAGATCGGGAGAAAGACGCCGACCTTCGTCGCTTCGCCCCTCCAGGCTCCCGATGGGCTTGTGCTCCCTTGTCTCGCTATCGCGGCAGACCACATTCCTTAGCCCCTAAAGGTGATCTTCCAATGAGGACCAGCGTGCGACTCGTGCCGGCCAACGACCAGGCGTCCTCTACATCTACCGGCGCCGCAAGAGTAAGGCTTCGGCTCATCCAAGGTCGGTTTTGAGAGTCGCACAGATGATAGCGGCCTTCACGATCGTCAAAGAGCGGGAGAGAGTCACTTCATCCATGTGGGTCCACCAGTTGCTTCGGCTCAACTCTTGGGTACGAGTCCGGCTCGCCCTTGCGACCCCTCGTCGCGACCGGTATCGCAGCGCGAATCTAGGTGGAGTCAGGCACGGAGTCAAGAACGCCAGGATCTGCGCGGAGAGTGTGCGCCTGAGTAGGCTGGAGTGTGCTCGAGTTGGGCACAAACTCCGCTCCGGAGGAAATTCTCTGATGCGCAACGCGCAACTACTTGCGCGTGTCGTGGGAGCAAAATGGAAGCAGACCCACGACCACGCCGATCTCCGCCAGGCCGTCCCGCTAAACCAAGGACCCCAGCCCGCACCTCCTTGGGCTGCGCATCTTCACCCTACAGCCCGGCCAGCTGGCCGCGTGACTGTCATAGTCCCGGGTGGAGTACCGGAGGCGAGTGGTCAGAGTCACTGCACCGCTGATGTGTTGCAATTTCGACCATTTATCTGCTATTAATCTAAGTGCTTAATCTTGTTGACTTCAGTTGGATCTAGGACCATATTAGCACTGCAGGTCTGTGAGTGCTAAGACCCCGCTGATTGGGATCAGCCACCAGGTTCAACCCTTACGATCGGGAGGCGAGTGAACCATGAAGATTCGTCCGCTGCATGACCGGATCCTCGTCAAGCGCGACGAGGAGAAAGAAGCCAAGAAGGGCGGCATCATTATTCCCGACACTGCCAAGGAGAAGCCCCAGGAGGGCAAGGTCATCACAGTGGGCAATGGGAGGGTGAACGAGGACGGCAAAAAGATCCCACTCGACGTAAAGGCCAACGACCGCATCCTCTTCGGCAAGTACTCGGGCTCCGAAGTCAAGATCGACCACAAGGACTACCTGATCATGAAAGAAGAGGACGTGCTCGCCATCATCGAGTAGCCGAGCCCGGACAGCCAACCCGACCAGGCCCCGAGGCCCGGTCAATTCCATCGAGTGATCGAGTAGGAGAACGAGTATGCCGACGAAGCAGATCATGTTCAGTGACGAGGGGCGGGCCGCCCTGCTCCGCGGAGTCAACATCATGGCCGCGGCCGTCAAGGCCACCCTGGGTCCGAAGGGTCGTAACGTCGTCATCGACAAGAAGTTCGGCAGCCCGACCATCACCAAAGACGGCGTCACCGTGGCCAAGGAGATCGAGCTCAAGGACAAGTACGAGAACATGGGCGCCCAGATGCTGAAGGAAGTGGCGTCCAAGACCTCGGACATCGCCGGGGACGGGACGACCACGGCTACCATCCTCGCCCAGGCCATCTTCCGCGAGGGCCTCAAGAACGTCACTGCCGGCGCCAACCCCATGGGGCTCAAGCGCGGGATCGAGCAGGCCGTGAGCGCGGTGACGGAGGAGCTGAAGAAGCTCTCCAAGTCGACCAAGGACAAGAAGGAGATCGCCCAGGTCGCCAGCATCGCCGCCAACAACGACAAGACCATCGGCAATCTAATCGCGGAGGCCATGGAGAAGGTCGGCAAGGACGGGGTCATCACGGTGGAGGAGTCCAAGTCGGCCGACACGGTGCTGGACGTGGTGGAGGGCATGCAGTTCGATCGCGGGTACCTGAGCCCCTACTTCGTGACGGATCCCGAGCGCATGGAGGCCGTGCTCGAGGACGCCCTGGTGCTGATCCACGAGAAGAAGATCAGCGTGATGAAGGACATGCTACCGCTCTTGGAGCAGGTGGCGCGGGCGAGTAAGCCGCTCCTCATCATCGCCGAGGACATCGAGGGGGAGGCCCTGGCCACCCTGGTCGTCAACAAGCTGCGGGGTACCCTGAACACCTGTGCGGTGAAGGCCCCGGGCTTCGGGGACCGCCGCAAGGCCATGCTGGAAGACATCGCCACCCTCACCGGGGGCAAGGCCCTGACCGAGGATCTTGGGATCAAGCTGGAGAACATCAAGCTGGAAGACCTCGGGAAGGCCAAGAAGGTCGTCATCGACAAGGACAACACCACCCTCGTGGAAGGGGTCGGTAAGGCCTCGACCATCGAGGGGCGAATCAAGCAGATCCGGATGCAGATCGACGAGACGACCTCGGACTACGACCGCGAGAAGCTGCAGGAGCGGCTGGCCAAGCTGGCCGGAGGGGTGGCCGTGGTCAAGGTCGGGGCCGCCACCGAGACGGCCATGAAGGAGAAGAAGGCACGCGTGGAGGATGCGCTCAACGCCACGCGGGCGGCCGTGGAGGAGGGCATCGTGCCGGGCGGCGGCGTGGCGCTGCTCCGGGCCGCCAAGGCCATCGACAAGCTGAAGCTGGAGGGGGACGAGAAGGTGGGCGCCATGATCGTCCGGCGGGCGCTCGAAGAGCCCATCCGGCAGATCGTGGAGAACGCGGGGCTGGAGGGCAGCGTGCTCGTGGAGCGGGTGAAGGCGGAGACGCTGGCCACGCGCGGCTACGACGCCGAAAGCATGGACCACGTCGACATGCTCCAGGCCGGCATCATCGACCCCACCAAGGTCGAGCGGGTCGCCCTGGAGAATGCCGCCTCCATCGCCTCGCTTATGCTGACCACGGAGGCACTCGTCACCGATCTGCCGGAGGAAAAGGCGGCCGCGGCGCCGCCCATGCCACACGGGGACTTCTAGGTTCGGGCAGCCGGGGGGTCAGGCACTGCGGCCCTTGTCGGCAACGGCGGGGGCCGTATTGCGTTGTCCGGGGATCAAGAAGCTCGAGATTCAGGTCCGGACGCTGGAGGACGGGCCAGCCGCTCCGTGAGGGCCGCGACTACCGCCGCCGGCATTCCCCTTCTCTGAGGCGTAATGTGTTTCAGGAGACCATCTCGGAGATGGCCTCGGTCTCCTACGTGCGCCAGATGGAGCCGCTGGGCCTCGGCCACGCCATCCTCTGCGCGCGCCCACTGGTGGGCGACGAGCCGGCCTCAGCGGGGCATTGCCAAAGTCGAGCATCACCGCGGCGAGGTGTTCCTGCCGATGGGCTTCATCGTCACCCCGCTGACCGGGCCGCCGGCCGCTTCGACAACCGGCGCGGGACGGCCGAGCAATGGATCAAGGGCGGGAGAGCCGCCACTCACTCGACGCGCCTCTCCTGCCACCGCTTCCGGGCGAATGAGGTCGGCCTCCTGCTCGGGGTCCTCGCCGACAACTTGGGCAATCTCCTACGCCGGCTCGCCCTGCCCGTCACCATCCAGAGCTGGTCCCTGACGAGCCTGCCGCCGCGGCTCGTCAAGACCGGCGGGCGTCTCGTCAACACGCCCAGTACTTCAGGCTCCAACTGGCCGGGAGCCACTTGACGCAGAGCCTGTTTGCGAAGATCCTCGGGCGCATCGAGCGACTCGCGTGGTATCCGACGTGACATGGAGGACCGTACAGGGATCGGCGGGAATCGGCAGTGGGAGGCGACTCGGCGAGGCGTCTCTCGACGGCACGGTCGGTGTGACCTAACGCGGAAGCACCCGCCACACAAGCTCCAGGGGTTGCCAGAAGCACCGCCGTCAGCGTGTTGGGAAGCGTGAACGAGTTGACTGACGGGACGGCCCGCTCGGTGGCCGCCACCATGGGAGGCGGCATGGCTCCATATGGAGAATCCCGATTCAGGAGGTCCTGACAATGAAGCCAGAGACTGCCGCGAAGATGAAGTATGGCGTTTGGGGCCTGATTTGTGGGGCCGTCATCGCCATGATCATCGGCTTTGCGTGGGGTGGCTGGACAACCTCCGGCACTACCCAAACGATGACCAAAGAGGCGGTCTTGGCGAGTCAGGCGGCGATCTGCGTTGCCCAATTTTTGAGGCAACCTAACCCAGAAGAGAAACTGAAAGCACTCGGGGAAGTAAGTAGCTGGCAGAGAGCTGAAGTCATTGAAAAAGGTGGCTGGGATAAGATGCCCGGGCAAGAAAAGGCTGGCTATGCTGTAGCCCGAGCATGCGCTGATGGGCTTGAGCTTCTTATCAAGAAGTGAGATTGGTACGTCCTCTTGAGCTTTGCCGCGTCCCTCCTTGTCGGTTCCGGAAATTCTGCCAGGGGCCGTTCCGGAAATTCTGTTAGGTCCGCGTTGGGAGCCCTAAACTCGCTCCAGGCGCTACGAGGCGACGGAAGCGGGGGAAGAGACGGTCCCAATGCTGAAATCGCCACGAAATCCAGGTGCTCCGCAAAGCCGGTCGGCTGTTCCAGCTGGACGGCCCGTCGGTGCGCACCAGGCACTTCCAGCTGCACGAACACCCCCCTCACGAGGCACCATCGCACCTGGCAGAATTTCCGGAATCACCATAGCAGAGTTTCCGGAACCCACACTCCTGTCGATGTGGTTTCGAAGACAGGGCGGCTCGCACGATCGTGCATCTGCTCAGCCACTACCGTATGCGTCTCCGAAGGCCGGCCACAAAGACCAGAGCCAGGCGTTGCGGTGTCGTGCGCCAGGATTCCCTCACGGATTCTCGAAGCCTTTGTCATCGACCCTCCAGGCGATGACCGGCTCGCGCCCGGTCAAAACCCCTTCCGTCTCATGCAACTGCGATATGCGGCCTGATACGCGGCGTCCTTCGCGCCTTCCGCCGCCATACCGTGGATTTGCGGATCGGACGACTCGACGACTTTGCCCCTGAAGTCGATGGAGTTCGTCGTCATGGCGCCGGCGCGCGCACTATCGGCCCTGATGTGGTCGCCCATGATCGGTGAGGCCATTCCTGCTTTGACCGCTTGGGGCGCTTCTTCATTGCAGGCGGCGAAGTCTGCGGCGGTGGGGACCTCGCCGTGGACAGTCCTGGTGGCGGCGAGCGAGAGGAGGAAGATCAGGGCGAGAATAATCACAACTTTGTGCTGCATGGCCATGTCGTACTCCTTTCAAAGCCAAGATCATCATCAGGTCAGCCAAGTGAAGCGAACCTACGGGGCGTGGTTCGCGGGTGAACGCCCAGTCAGCTATCCAGCTCTAACGCGAGCCGTCCCCCACTTCCCGGACGAACGCCTTCGGACTTCTCCCGGAGGCGCTTACGCACCGAGCCGATGGCGAGCGAGAAGCTTCATGAATCGATGGCGCCACCGCTTGCGATGCCCATCGCTCCGACTCGTCTCGTCCATGGTGAGATGACTCTCCTCCTTCGCGGGGCGCCCCCGGCTTTCCGCCTGCCCTCCAGGTTCGGTCGCATTAATATATATCATGTAATGAATTATATATCAAGTTAAAGATCTATATCGACTCTAATCCTCGACACCGGCGATCTCGCTCCGGTGGCCATCCGCGTACCCTCGCGACGTCGTTGAACGCGGACATCTGAGGGCCTAGAGTGTCCTGGCGATGAAGCCGTTCCGGTTCGGCGTCAACGTTTGGAGCGCGCCCTCGCGGGCCGAGTGGGCGGACAAGGCCCGCAAGCTCGAGGATTTCGGCTACTCCGCGCTGACCGTGCCCGATCACCTCGCTAACATCTTCGCCCCTATGCCTGCGCTCGTCGCCGCCGCCGAGGCGACGAAGCGCCTCCAGGTCGGCACGAACGTGTTGAACGTGGTCGATCTCGAGGGAGACCGCTACCTCGGTATCCCCCACAAGCGACCGTCGCGGGCGATGCACCGCAATCCCGAGGCGCACGCGCCCAGCTCACGGGACCCTCCGCCCGCCCCAACAAAACCGGGCGCAGCGCAGCGCTTTCAGGGTCGAAAATCCCGGCGCTACGCGGGAACAACCGTCGACTGGGCGCTGGCCAGTTCGACCCGATAGCCGAAGCTTCGGAGTGCGCGGATCATTCTGGCCGTCCGGTGTCGCTTGGACTTTTGGCTCAGGGCTGGGCCTCGTTCCTCGTACCGGACGCCCTGATGCCGGATCTTCCAGATCAGGCGGCAC
>JBKPAK010000060.1:0-19373 GCA_046726415.1 Candidatus Methylomirabilota bacterium | reverse complement strand
CTCGCGGCGGTGAACCACTGGGCGAGGCTCGAGCTCTCGAAGCCGCTCGAGGCGTTGAGTGTGATGGTCGGATAGAACGCGGCCACCGCGACCCCGATCTGGGCGTTCGCGGCCGCCACCCGGCGCTCGGCGCCGGCGATGTCCGGCCGCCGCTCGAGGAGCTCGGACGGGACCCCGACCGGAATGGCAGGCGGGGTGGCCGCGAGCGGCGCAGCGGGCAGCGTGAAGGTGGCTGGCGCCTGCCCCATGAGGATCGCGATGGCGTGCTCGAGCTGCGCGCGCTGGACGCCCACGTCAATGGCCTGGGCCTGGGTGGTCTTGAGCTGGGTCTCCGCCTGCACCACGTCGGCCTGGGACGCCACTCCGCTCGCGAACCGATCCTGTGTCAGGCGGAGGAACTTCTCGAAGGCGGAGACCGTCTCGTCGAGCAGCTGCTTCTGGGCGTCCAGGGTGCGCAGCTGGAAGTAGTCCTGGGCCAGCTCCGCCTGAAAGCTCAGGCGCGCCGCCTCCAGGTCTCCCGCGCTCGCCTGGGCGGCGGCCCGGTTCGACTCGACCGTGCGACGGATCCGTCCCCAGACGTCCAGCTCCCATGAGAAGTCGAGGCCCACCTGGAAGTCCGAGAAGGCGCCGCCCGAGGATCCTGACGATCTCGACGTCCCGGTGGACGACGCGCTGCTCGCGGACGTGCCGCTGGAGGATCCCCCGGTCGCCCCGAAGACGAACGTGGTCGATTGACGCTGGCGTGTGTAGCCGAGCCCAAGCGTCACGGTGGGAAAGTAGGCGGCACGCGCCTCGCGAACGAGCGCCCGAGCCTGCCGGTACTGGGCCTCCGCCACCGCGAGGTTCTGGTTCGAGATGCTGACGCGAGCCTCGAGGTCGTTCAGCTGCGGATCGGCGAAGATTTCCCACCAGGGGCCGCGGGCCAGGCCGTCCCGAGGGTGGGCGATCTTCCAGCCGTCGAGCTCCTTGTAGGCGTCGGGGCTGATCATCGACGGCCTCACGTAGTCGGGCCCCACGGTGCAGGCGGTTGCGAGCACGAGCAGCGCGGTGGCGAGCACGAGCGGGCCGCCGAGACGTCCACGGGCGGGCCGGCAGCTCACAGCTCTGGCCCTTCCGGAGCTACGGCGGGCGCGAGCCGCGGCTGTCCCGCGCGCCCCCGCGCCCACCACAGCCGTACGCGGTCGAGGTAGAGGTACACGACCGGCGTTGTGTAGAGCGTGAGCGCCTGGCTCACGATGAGCCCACCCACGATGGCGATCCCGAGCGGCCGGCGCAGCTCCGACCCGATTCCACGCCCGAGGGCCAGCGGGAGCGCGCCCAGGAGGGCGGCCATCGTCGTCATCATGATCGGCCGGAAGCGCAGCACACACGCCCGGTGGATCGCCTCCGCCGGGCCCTTGCCCTCGCCTCGCTCCGCCTCCAGGGCGAAGTCGATCATCATGATCGCGTTCTTTTTCACGATGCCGACCAGGAGCAAGATGCCGATCAGGGCGATGACGGTCAGGTCGGTGCGGCACGCCAGCAGGGCTAGCAGCGCTCCCACCCCCGCCGACGGCAAGGTGGACAGGATGGTGAGCGGGTGGATGTAGCTCTCGTAGAGCACCCCGAGGACGACGTACACCGCGAGGAGCGCGGCTGTGATGAGCCAGGGCTCGCTGGCCAGCGAGGCCTGGAAGATCTGCGCGGTGCCCTGGAAGCTACCCTGGATGCCGCCGGGCAGCCCGAGCGGGCGCACCGCGGCCTCGATCGCGGCCACGGCGTCTCCCAGCGCGACGCCCGGCGCCAGGTTGAAGGTCAGGGTCACCGACGGGAACTGCGCCTGGTGGTTTACCGCGAGCGCGGTCCGCGTGGGCTCGTACCGGCTGAACGCGCTGAGCGGCACCATGCCGCCCTTGGAGGACGGGAGATAGATGTCCTGCAGGGTCTCGGGGCGCTGCCAGAAGCGCGGCTCGACCTCCATCACCACGTGATACTGGTTGAGCGGGCTGTACATGATCGCAACCTGGCGCTGGCCGAAAGCGTCGTTGAGCGTGTCGTCGATGAGCTGCGGGGTGATGCCGAGGCGCGACGCGGTGGCCCGGTCGATCACCAGCGACGACTGCCTTCCCCTATCTTGTTGATCGCTGCTCAGATCGACGAGCTGCGGTAGCGCGCGGAGGCGTTCCGCGACCCGCGGTCCCCACGCGTCGAGTTCCTGGATGTCGTCGCCCTGGAGCGTGTACTGGTACTGCGCGTTCCCCATGCGGCCGCCGGCGCGGACGTCCTGCGTCGCCTGGAAGAAGGTGGGAGCCCCCGGCACCACGGCCACACGCCCGCGCAGTCTCGTGATCACCTGGTCGGCGCTGACCTTGCGCTCCGCGAGCGGCTTCAGCATGACGAACAGTCGCGCGGTGTTGGTGGCGGTGCTGGGCCCGTTGCCCTGGGCACCGGTGAATCCCACAACGTTCGCGACCGCCGGGTCGTGCCCGACGATATCCACGATCTCGGTCAGCTTGGCCCGCATCGCCTGGAATGAGATGTCCTGCGCCGCCTGAATCGCCCCCTGCAGCCGTCCGGCGTCCTGTTGGGGAAAGAATCCCTTGGGCACGACCCAGAACAGGTAACCGTTCAGGGCGACGGTCAGGAGCGTCACGGCGAGCACGCCGCGCGGATGCCGCAGCACCCACGAGAGGCTCGTCTCGTAGCGGCGCCGCATCCACTCGAAGGCCCGCTCGCTCGCCCTGTAGAGGCGGCCGTGCTCGCCGTCCGTCTCCCGCGCCAGGAGGGTGGCGCACATCATCGGGGTGGTGGTCAGCGACACCAGTAGCGAGATCGCGATCGCCGCGGAGAGCGTCATCGCGAACTCCCGGAAGAGGCGGCCCACCAGGCCCCCCATCAGGAGAATCGGCGTGAAGACCGCAACCAGCGACAGGCTGATGGCCAGCACCGTGAAGCCGATCTCCCGCGCCCCGCGGAGCGCGGCCGCGAGAGGCGGGAGACCGGCTGCTCGATGCCGCGCCACGTTCTCCAGGACGACGATGGCGTCGTCCACCACGAATCCGGTCGCGATGGTCAGCGCCATGAGCGACAGATTGTCCAAGCTGTAGCCGAGCACGTACATCACACCGAAGGTGCCGACCAGCGAGACCGGCACCGCCACCGCGGGGATCAAGGTGGCACGGACGCTGCGCAGGAAGGCGAACACGACCAGCGTCACCAGGAGCACGGAGATCACCAGCGTCAGCTCGACGTCGTGCAGCGAGGCTCGGATGGTCTCGGTCTGGTCCATGACCACCGACATGGTGATGGCCCGAGGGATTGCGGCTTGAAGCTCCGGGAGGAGACCGCGCACCCCGTTTACCGTGTCGATGATGTTGGCCCCCGGCTGCCGGAAGATCACCAGCAGCACTGCGGGCTGCCCGTTTGCGAGCCCGATCGTGCGCACGTCCTCGACCGAATCGTCGACCCTCGCCACATCGCCGAGCCGCACCGGCCGCCCCGATCGGTAGGCGACGATCACCGGGGCGTACTCCGAAGCCTTAAGGAGCTGATCGTTGGACGCGATTTCCGAGGCCCGCGCCCCGTCGGCCAGCTGGCCTTTGGGCCGGTTCTGGGTGGTGGCGGCGAGGGCGCCCCGGACGGTCTCGAGCGCGATGCCGTACTGGTTGAGTGCGGTGGGGTTCATCTCCACTCGAACCCCGGGCAGAGAGCTGCCCGCCACGATCACCTGACCTACGCCGGGCAGCTCGGACAGCTTCTGCTGCAGGATGCTGGAGGCGACGTCGTACATCTGGCCACGGCCAAGTGTGTCGGAGGTCAGGGCCACGATCATAATGGGCGCGTCGGCCGGATTGACCTTGCGATAGCTCGGGTTGTTGGGGAGGGCGGGCGGCAGGTAGCCGCGGGCCGCGTTGATGGCAGCCTGAACGTCGCGGGCGGCGCCGTCGATGTTGCGGGACAGATCGAACTGGAGCGCAATGCTCGTCGAGCCGAGATAGTTGGTCGACGTCATCTCGGTGAGGCCCGCGATGCGACCGAACTGCCGCTCGAGCGGCGCCGCCACCGACGTCGCCATCGTCTCCGGCTCCGCGCCTGGCAAGGTCGCCGTGACCTGGATCGTCGGGAAGTCGACCTGGGGGAGCGGAGAGACCGGGAGCAGGCCCCAGGCGAGGATCCCGCTCAGGGCGAGACCGATCGTCAGCAGCGAGGTGGCCACCGGCCGCCTGATGAAGGGCGCGGAGATGTTCATGCGCGATCCGGCCGGAAGCGCCGCGCGAGCCGGTCGAAGGCGAGGTAGATGACCGGCGTGGTGTAGAGCGTGAGCAACTGGCTCAGGACGAGCCCCCCCACGATGGCGATGCCGAGTGGCCGGCGCAGCTCCGAGCCTGCGCCGCGCCCGAGGGCCAGCGGCAGCGCGCCCAAGAGCGCCGCGATCGTGGTCATCATGATCGGGCGGAACCGCAGGAGACAAGCCTGGTAGATAGCATCCCCGGGGCTTTGGCCGTGCTCGCGCTCCGCCTCCAGCGCGAAGTCGATCATCATGATCGCGTTCTTCTTCACGATGCCGATCAGGAGGATGATACCGATCAGCGCGATGACGCTCAGCTCTTCTCGGCAGACCAGCAGCGCGAGGATCGCCCCCACCCCCGCCGACGGCAAGGTGGACAGGATCGTGAGCGGATGGATGTAGCTCTCGTAGAGCACCCCCAGCACGATGTAGACGGCCACCAGCGCGGCCGCGATGAGCAGCGGCTCGTTGACCAGCGCCGCCTGGAACGCCCGGGCCGTTCCCTGGAAGCTGCCCTGGATGCTCGCGGGCAGCCCGAGCCGGTGGGTGGTCTCCTCAACCGCCGCAACCGCCTTGCCGAGAGCCGCCCCCGCGGCCAGATTGAATGACAAGGTCACCGCCGGGAACTGCCCCTGGCGCGAAACCACGAGCGGGGCCGTGGTGGGATACGCCCGGATCATGGTGTCGAGCGGCACCGCTACCGGCTGCCCCCCGGTCGTCCCCGTGACGTAGATGTCCCGGAGAGCTCCCGCGCCCCGGCGGAACTCGGGCTTGACCTCGAGGACGACCCGGTACTGGTTCAGCTGGGTGAACATCGTGGACACCTGCCGCTGGCCGAAGGCGTCGTAGAGGGTGTTGTCGATTGCCTGCGGGGTGACTCCGAGCCGCGACGCGGTGCTGCGGTCCACTACGAGCGCGGTGCCAAGTCCGTGGTCCTGTTGGTCGCTGCTGACGTCGGCCAGCTCCCGCCGCTCGCGCAGCGCGTCCACCATCCGCGGGGCCCAGCGGTTGAGCTTGCTCCCGTCCGGATCCTCGAGGCTGTACTGGTACTGCGTGCGGCTCACCCGATCCTCGACGGTGAGATCCTGCACCGGCTGCATGAAGAGCTGGACGCCCTCGACTCCGGCCAGTGCGGGCTGGAGTCGGCGGATGACGTCGGTCGCGCTCACGCCGCGCTGGGCGAGCGGCTTCAAGTTGATGAGGATCCGCCCACTGTTGACGGAGACGTTGGTGCCGTCCACCCCGATGAACGAGGACAGGCTCTCGACCGCCGGATCCTTCAGGATTACCGCGGCCAGGGCCTGCTGCAGTCCGGCCATCGCGGGGAACGAGATCGTCTGCGGCGCTTCCGAGATGCCTTGGATGGTCCCGGTGTCCTGCAGGGGGAAGAAGCCTTTCGGCACTACCACGTACAGCACCACAGTGAGCCCGAGGGTGGCGACCGCCACCGCGAGGGTCGCGGGCTGGTAGCCAAGCACCCAGCGCAGGCTCGTACCGTAGACCCCGATGATCCCCTCGAAGGCGCGCTCTGACCAACGGTAGAGCCGGCCCTGCCGCTCGGGGGGCGTATGGCGGAGCAGCCGGGCGCACATCATGGGGGTGAGGGTCAGCGACACCACCGCGGAGATGAGGATCGTGATGCCGAGAGTGACCGCGAACTCGCGAAACAGGCGGCCCACCACGTCGGCCATGAACAGGAGCGGGATGAGCACCGCGATCAGCGAGACGGTGAGGGACAGGATCGTGAAGCCGATCTGCTCGGCTCCCTTGAGCGCGGCCTGGAGCGGAGGATCACCGGCTTCGATGTAGCGCGCGATGTTCTCGATCATGACGATGGCGTCGTCCACCACGAAGCCGGTGGCAATGGTGAGCGCCATCAGCGACAGGTTGTTCAGGCTGAAGCCCAGGAGCACCATCGCGCCGAAGGTCCCCACGAGCGAGAGGGGGACCGCGACCGCCGGGATGACGGTAGCCGGAACCGTACGCAAGAAGAGGAAGATGACGAGCACGACCAGCGCCACCGACAGCATCAGCTCGAACTGGACGTCCTCGACCGATCCGCGGATCGTAACGGTGCGGTCGGTGAGCACCTTGACCTCGACTGCCGCCGGCAGGGAGGCCTGGAGCTGCGGCAGGAGCCGCTCGATACGGTCTACGACCGCGATCACGTTGGCGCCGGGCTGCCGCTGGATATTCAGGATCACCGCCGGCGTGCCGTTCATCCAGGCCGCCTGACGCACATTCTCGGCGTCGTCGATCACGTCGGCCACGTTCTCGAGGGTGACCGGGGCATTGTTGCGGAACGCGACGATTAGCGGTCGGTAGTCCCGGCTGGTCAGCAACTGGTCGTTCGCGCCAATGACGGAGGACTGGCGCGGCCCGTCGAAGCTGCCCTTGGCCTGGTTGACGTTGGCCGCGGCCACCGCGACGCGCAGGTCCTCGAGGGTGAGGCCGTAGGCCGAGAGCGCGGCCGGGTTGGCCTGCACCCGCACCGCGGGCCGCTGCCCGCCGCTGATGCTGACGAGGCCCACGCCGGGGAGCTGAGCGATCTTCTGAGCGAGCCTCGTATCGGCCAGGTCCTCGACCTGGGGCAGCGGCAGGGTCGCCGAGGTCAGCCCGAGGGTGACGATCGGCGTATCGGCCGGATTCACCTTGCTGTACACGGGCGGATTCGGGAGGTCCGGCGGCAGGAGCGTCAGCGCCGAGTTGATCGCCGCCTGCACCTCCTGCTCGGCCACGTCGAGCCCGAGGCTCAGTGTGAACTGCAGCGTGATCACCGAGCTGCCGCTCGAGCTGGTAGACGTCATCTGGTTCAGTCCGGGCATCTGCCCGAGGAACCGCTCGAGCGGGGCGGTGACCGATGACGCCATCACGTCGGGGCTCGCCCCCGGATAGAAGGTGAAGACCTGGATGGTCGGGTAGTCCACCTGGGGAAGGGCGGAGACCGGGAGCAGGCGGTAGGCGAGGGCGCCGGCCAGCAGCAACGCGGCCATGAGCAGCGTCGTGGCGACCGGCCGCAGGATGAACGGGCGGGACAGGTTCACGAGGCCTTCCGCAGTTCGATGGCCGCCCCGTCGCGAAGCCGCTCGGTGCCCTCGACCACGACCTGCTCCCCGACCGCCAGGCCCTGCTCGATCGACACGTCGTCACCGTCCGTCACCCCGACCGTCACCTGCCGGACCCCGACGGTCCGGTCCGGCCGCAGCACGTAGACGAACGACCCCCGTGGGCTCTGCTGGATGGCCGCGGTCGGCACCACTGTCGCGCCGCGCTGAGTCTCGATGAGGAGGCGGGCATTGACGAACTGGCTGGGGAACAGCCGGTTGTCGGTGTTCGGGAACTCGGCCTTGAGGCGGACGGTGCCGGTTGTCGGATCGACCTGGTTGTCGATGGTGAGCAGCGCGCCGTCCGCCAACTTTCGCCGCTGCTCCCGGTCGTAGGCCTCCACCGGTAAGCGGACGCCGTGCTGGAGTCGCTCGAGCACCGTCGGGATGCTGTCCTCTGGGATCGTGAAGACCACGGTGATCGGCTGGAGCTGGGTGATGATGACCAGGCCGCCCGTATCGGTGGCGTGCACGATGTTCCCGGGATCCACCAGACGGAGCCCCACGCGGCCGGTGATGGGCGAGGTGATGCGACAGTAGACGAGCTGAACCTTCGTGGCTTCGATCTGACCCTGGTCGTTCTTGACCGTGCCCTCGAGCTGCTGAACCAGCGACGCCTGTGTGTCCAGCTGCTGCCGCGGCACCGCGTCCGTCGTGATGAGCACCTGGAACCGTTTGAGATCGAGCCGGGCGTTGTCGAGCAGCGCCTGGTCGCGCTGCAGCTGGCCTTCGAACTGGGTCAGCTGCGCCTGGAACGGGCGCGGGTCGATCTCCGCCAGCAGATCGCCGTTGCTGACGATCTGGCCTTCCTTGAAGTGGACGGCGATCATCTCGCCGTCCACACGGGTCTTCACCGTGACGGTATTGAGGGGAGTGACTGTCCCGAGCCCGGTGAGGTACACGCTCACGTCGCGCGTCCTCACCGCTGCGGCCACCACGGGCACGCGCGGCGGCGCCGGGACGCCTCCCTGCGCGCCGGCGGTTGACCCCCAGGGTCTGGAGCGGGCCACAATCCCCAAACCGGCCACCGCGATCAGGAGTGCGATCGATCCCAGCGCGTAGGGATGCCGGCACAGGCGGCTCGCGACGCCCATGCTGCCTCAACGCCGGTCCAGGCTCCGCCGCGCCGAAGCGGCCCCCATCATTTCGAGCTCTGCTTCCCCGGCGGCGTCCGCGAGCAGCACGAACAGGTAGATGCGACCGCCGACGAGCTTGGCGTCCCGCAGCGACACTATGGTGGGGGTGAACGCGACGGCGTGGGTCGCGACGTCAACGACGGCCGCCTGGATCGCCTTCTCCAGGGTCGCCTTGTCCGCGGCCAGGTCGGCGGAGATCGAGGTCAGCGCCTCGATGACGTACGCGGCGGCGGGGCTGGTCGTCGTCAGAAGGGCGAGCGCGAGCGTTATCAGGATCGAGAGCGCGCGACTCGTCGCCATGTGGTCCTCCATTGGTCTAGTGCACGGCGACCGGTCTTCGCGCTCGCCACGCGCCGGAACGGCAGCACGAGCGGAACCGAGAAGAGGCACAGGAACGCGAGTCGGTGAGCCGGAGCGCACGCACCCAGGGATCGTTTTGCGGCACGAACCACACTTTTATGACGATCTGCCGCCCCACCGCGATCGCACTTCCCCCCACTCTTTCGCAAGAACGCGATACTCCACATGGAACCGGGCCTCACCGGGGCCCGCAGGGCATCGCGTACCCTGCGGCTCGACCACACGGTCGCAACGGACGGGCGGCCGGATCCTGCGCCGTGGCGATGACGCGCAGGCGGGCGCCAGAGCGAGGGCACGCCAAGGCGGCAGCTCCTTTCCGCAAGAATCGGCAAGCCCACGCGCGCGTCTCTCCACGAGCACGTAACCGCGCTCTTCTCCTTCAGGGGTCTGAGGAGCTACAAGGCCCAGTTGGGAGGAGCGCTTGCTCTGTACGAGGACGGCGATTTCGGATTTCTCGGGACCGCGCTGGCTCTGGGCCGCATCATCGTCCGGTGACGCGATTCGTCGCGTTTCCTCGGGACAAGCGCGACCTGAATCTCCCCTGACGCCGTGTCATCTCAAGAAGTGGAGGAGAAAGCGAGGCACCAGGTGAGCAAGCTGAGAGGGGCCAAAAAGTTCGCGGCTATCGCACTCGCCGCACTGGCGATCGTGCCGCCGGCGCCGGCTTCCTCGGCGGCACGTCGGTAGGCGCCAGCAATGCCCATGCAGCCCAGGGCTCCGTCCAGCACCGGTACAATGCGGCGTACATGCAGTGCATGTACGCAAAGGGCAATCAGATCCCCGTGTCCCGCGGGTCCCAGCCGCCCATCGGCTACCAACGCCCCGCTCGGTCCTCGCTGACTACCCCGCCTCCGCAGGGCGTCACGCCCTCTGACATCCCGCCGCCTCCGCCCGGCGTACCATCTCCGCCGCCGCCCGGGGCTGCGACCCAGTAACTCGTCGTAGCTCCCTCTCCTCGCGGGGAGACCGCGCCGGGTCCTACTCGCCCGGCACAAGGCATGACTCCAAGCCAGGCGATACGGCAGCGTCGGGACCCACCCGCGCACCGGCACCTGCGGCAGCAACTGGCTATGATCCTTTCGCTTCACTGTTACACTCTCGCTCAGAGAGGGTCCATGGGCCGCCCGCCACCCAAAGTGCACAGTGTCCCAGAGAAGGAAGATACCGATGGATATTGCCGTCGCACAGCAATTTCTCCGTGAGAACGAAAATGCTGTCCTCGCGACCTGGCGACAGGATGGGCGCCTGCAAATGTCCCCGGTTACCGTGGGCCTGGATGCGGCCGGCCGGGCGATCATCAGCAGTCGGGAAACCGCCTATAAGGTACGCAATCTCCGCCGTGACCCACGGGCCGCGTTATGCGTCTTCGTGGAAGCGTTTACTGGCCCGTGGGTTCAGCTTGAAGGCACGGCCGAAGTGGTGACCTTACCGGAGGCGATGGAGCCACTCGTCGACTATTATCGCCGCTTAGCTGGCGAACATCCGGATTGGGAGGACTATCGCCGAGCGATGAAGGCTGACCAGCGTGTGCTGATCCGCATGACGATTGAACGCGCTGGTCCGGATCGTCAGGGCTAAGGGAGTGAAGGCAGGGCCTGGGCACCGGACAGGACCAGGCCAGGAGGCCATCAGTGCGGATGGCCCTTCCCGCGGCGACGCCCTCTTGGTCGCAAATCCCGTTGGACCCCGTCAGAATTTCGGTGATGTTTAACGCGCGTGTTTGAGGACCTGACCGTTGCGTCCGGAAGAGGGGCAGAGTCGCCGCGTGAGCCCGACGCGGTTTGGCGAGGACCGCGAGGTGCGCGAGGCGCTCCGCTAGGCCGCGCCGACGTCCGCCCGATCACTTCTTCTTGAGGCTCACGTCTTCGTAAGGTGCCGACCAGGGATACGGGTCGATCTTCAGCAGGGCCGGCTCGGCCACCCGCGGGCCGATCCCGCTCGGCCAGATGTACTCCCAGATCGGGCCAAACCTCACCCGCTCGTGGAGGAGCTGCTGAATCTGGTAGAGCATTGCCTCGCGCTTCTTCCGATCCGTCTCCCGCGCCTGCTGCTTGAAGAGCGCGTCAACATCAGGATCGGCGCCACGGGCGAAGTCCCCGTTGCTCGGGACGAACTGTGCCATTCGCGAGGCCGCGTTGCCGTAGGGCGCGTGGATGCAGACGCAGAGCCCCTGCAACTTCTTCGACAGCCACGCCGCCTGGAAGGCCGCGCGCTCCATGGTGTGGAACTTCGTCTTGATACCCACCGCCGCGAGATTGGTGGCGACCGCTTCCCCCAGCGAGAAATAGGGGGGATAGGGATAGAGGTCCCCGGCGTCGAAGCCGTTGGGGTAGCCAGCCTCGGCCAGCAATTGCTTGGCCTTCACCGGATCGTAGGGATAGGGCTCGAGGGCCAGCGCGAACTCGAACTTGCGGGGAACCATGGCGCCGGTGAGACGGGAGGCGCCGAGGTTTTCTGCCTCGTTCAGTGACCGGCGATCGATCGCGTAATTGGCGGCGAGCCGCACGCGCCGGTCGTGCCACGGCGATTTCGGGTCCCATTGGTCGAAGAATTCGAGGAAGTGGATCCCGATCGCCCCGGAAAATGCCAGCCTGAAGTTGGGATCCCGCTTCAACTCCAGGGCCGTCGGCGCGTCCAGGAGGTAGGCGATATCCACTTCACCCTTCTTCAACATCGCCGCCCGCGTGGTTGGCTCCGGAACGCTCTTGAAGACGAGACGCTTCACCGAGGGCATCTTGCGCCAGTAACTTTCGTTGGCCTCCATGACGATTTCGATGCCGGGCGTGTTGCTCACGAACTTGTACGGTCCGAGACCCACCGGCGCCTTCTTGAACCCGTCGTCGCCGACCTTCTCGACGTAGTTCTTGGGCACGATCCAACTCGACGCGGTCGCAAGGGTTCCGTAGAAGGCCATGAAGTCGGGAAACGGCTCGTGGAGATGGAAGCGCACACGATACGGATCGACGATCTCCACCTCGCGGACCTTCTCCTTGAGGACTCGAGAGCTCTTCGCGCGATAGAAACTGAACTTCACGTCTTCGGCGGTGAAGAGATCGCCGTTGTGGAACTTGAGACCAGGGCGCAGCTTGAACTCATAGACCCGCTGATCGGGACTCGCCGTCCACGATTCGGCGAGGCTCGGCGTCATGATGTTGCCGGGCATGGGCTTCACGAGCGCATCGTGGAGCGCGTACTGAATCCAGAACGGCGTGATGAAGCCCTGCACCTCTCCCGGATCGAGCCAGGCCGGGGCGACGGTCACGTACAGGGCCCAGCGCATCTCGCCGTCGGGCTTTGACTGGGCGGCGGCGACTCCGACGAGGCCGCCGGCCAGCAGCGCATACAGCAGTACACCAGTCACGGCGCGCGCGAACCACCGGGCAAGATTCCCTTGGCTGTTCATGCCCCCTCCAGCAATCACTGCTTTACCCATCACGGCCAGCGTTGCCCCGAGCCGTCAGCCCTCCACCGCTTTCGGCTACTTCTTCTGCCAGTAGTGGCGCACCGCGATATCCATCGGTGGCGTCATCTTCTGCGCATGGGCCACGGTCTTCTTCGCATACTCGCGCTGAGCGCTGAGCACCTTCGCGAAGAAGGGATTCTTCTGCGCCTCGGCCTCGAAGGCTTTGTCGATCCCCTCGAGTTCCGCGCGAAGGACTTCGTCGGGGGTGCGCAGGATGTTGACCCCGTGCTTGGTGGCGAGCTCCTCCGCGGCTTTGCTGTCCTGGTCGACCGTGTAGGCGCTCAGCCGCGTGATCTCGGCCATTGTCGCGTACTTCACGATCGCCTGGAGGTCTGGCGGCAGTTCCGCCCACCGCTTCTTGTTGATGATCAGCTCGTGGAAGGTGGGCGGCTGACGGAAGCTGGGCATGTAGTAGTACTTCGCGGCCTGCTGGAAGCCCATGACGATGTCGCGACTCGGGATCGCCCATTCGGCGCCGTCGATCACGCCTCGCTCCAGCGACGGGACGATGTCGCCGCCGGCCATTCCGACCGTGCTGATCCCCATCCGCTTGAACATCTCCAGGCCGATCCCCGATGAGCGAAACTTGAGCTTCTTCAGGTCCTCGAGGTTGTTCATCGGCTTCTTGAGCCAGCCAAAGGCCTCCCAGAAGGGCTGAATGGTCGTGAAGTGCGCCACCACGTCCATCTTCAGCTCCTTCTGCAGGAGGTCGTTGTAGAGCTCCTGGCCGCCGCCGACGAAGAGCCAGGCGGTGAACTCGTTCTGCCCCATCCCGAACGGCCCGCCGAGCGGGGAGCCGAAGAGCCCGGCCGCGGAGTTCTTGCCGACCCAGAGCCCAGGCCAGGTCAGACCGCCGTCGAGCGCGCCGCGGTTCACGGCGTCCAGCACCTCGAAGAAGCCGACCACCGCACCGACCGGGAGCGGCTCGATCTTGAGTCGGCTCCCCGACATCTGGTCGATCGACTTGGCGAGCTCCACGAGGGAGCGATGCGGGTAGTCCGTGACCGGAAAAGAGCTCTGTACCTTCCAGATGAACGTCCGCGGTTGGGCGGGGGAGGGAGGGGCGGTCAGCGAAGCGAGGACAGCGACAAGGGCGAGGATCGCCACGCCTACCACGAGCCACTTACCTTGCCTCATCATCGTCTCCTTTGCGGCGCGACGGTGCAGGGACGGATGAACCTAGTATCCCGCGCCGATCGTGCCACAGCGGGTAGGACAGATCAAACCGCACAGCAGGCCGCGCGCAGCGCGCGGTCACGCTCATCAGCACGGGAAAGAGCAGCCACGCCGGCCAGCGCATCGGTGCCGGCCTGGCGACGAACTACGTCTCGATGAGCCCGATGGATGCCTGCACGAACATGGACCAGCCCCTTCGACGTTGCGAGCCGCAGGAAGCGTGCTCACGATGGGCCCCTCGAGCAGCACCCGGTTCGCGTGTCGCAATGCATTGGATCCCGCGTCTATCGCCGGGGGTGCCCGGACGGCTGTTCCGACGCGTGGCGATGGTTCGATGCGGGTTGGGACCGCTGATTGGCGCGGCTAATTGTCCTCAGGAAGTCACGGCGAAGAAGCGGGTGAGGGCACTGGCCGTTTCATCGGGAATCTCCTCCGGGAAGAAGTGACCGGCGTCGAGTGGACGACCCTGCACATCGTCGGCCCAGGCCTGCCAGAGCGCGAGCGGTCCGCCGGCCTCCGTGTACCAGGCGTTCAGTGCTCCCAGGCCGCTCCAGAGCGCTAGGACAGGGCAGGCGATACGCCGCCCGGTCCGGCGGTCCGCCTCGTCGTGCTCGCGATCGCGGGTCGCTGCGGCCCGGTACTCTTCGCAGATGGCATGCACGCGAACCGGATCGCGCAACGCCTCGACGTACGCCGCCCGCACCTCCGGGCCGAAGGCCGCCGGGGCAGAGCCCCAGCCGCCGAGCGCATCATCGACGATGGCTTCGGGGGCCGCGGCGACGAGGCGCTCGGGGAACGGTGCAGGCTGGGCCAGCAAGGACCAAGGCCAGAAGGCGAGGGCGAATCGCGCGTCGGCCCGTTCCCAGACCTCCCCGGTCGGAAGGATGTCGAGCACGGCGATCCGATGCACGCGCTCCGGATGGTCGAGAGCCAGGCGATAGGCGACACGGCCGCCACGGTCGTGCCCGGCGACCGAGAAGCGCGAGAAGCCGAGCCGTTCCATGACGGCAACCATGTCTCGCGCCATCGCTCGCTTCGCGTATGGCGCATGGTCCGGGGCGGAGGTGGGGCAACCGCTGCGGCCGTAGCCGCGGAGGTCGGCGCAGATGACCGTGAAACGGCTGGTCAAGAGGGGCGCCACGCTGCGCCACATCAGGTGGGTCTGTGGGAAGCCGTGCAGCAGCAGGATCGGAGGGCCGGAACCGGATCGGCGTACGAAGATGCTGGTCTCTCCGGTCTGAACCTCGGCCGCCTCGAAACCCTCCAGCATCCTGGCTATCCCCCCGAGTGAAACGTAGCCTCGCCACGCGCGCACCGTAGGAAAACATTCCTGAGCGACCGTCACCGCCGCCGCCGTTGCGCGCGAGCATGGTGACCTGGAGGTGTTCGTCAACATCTCACAGATGACCGTGTCTCAAATGAGCCTGACCGAGACGACGGACTCTCCCCAGCAGCGGCAGCATTGGCTTGCCGAGCAGGTGTTGAACTGGTCAGGATTGCCGGTGGTGCAGCTCCGACCCACGGTCTTCCTCCAAAACTTCTTCTTCTTGGCTTGGGCCGCTGAATCCATCGCCGAGGACGGCACGATCCGGCTGCCCTTCGGCTCCGGGCGAACCTCGCCGGTCGACGTTCGAGATGTGGCCGAGGTTGTCGCGGCCGTTCTGGCGAGTCCGATGGCTCACATCGGCAAGGTCTACGAACTGACCGGGCCGCCGTCTCAGGACATGCACGCCGATGAATCACCCGGCGCTCCCGCGCACCGCGGCCCAGCTCAGGGCCCTCGGCGTCGGGTACACCAACTGCGCGCCGGCGCCTGAAGTGCGGATGCTGACGTCGATGCAGGCGCAGGTGGCGGAGGCGCGCGCGCAGCTGACCTGAGCCAGGGCGCGCGCTTCGTTCGCCGGGATCCGTGTCGTCGTGTGGCCTCAACCCAGGGCCGGCGACGACCGGGCAGGCTCCTGTTCTGAAACGCGCCACCAGGAGCGCTACCAGTGCAGGTGCGGCGGCTAGGAAAGCTCAGACCGAACGATGCGCGCGCCGGCGCTGAGTGCTCGGAGCTTGCCGAAGGCCGCGTCGCGGGTGAGATATTTCATCCCGCAATCGGGCGCCAGGATGAGCCGCTCCGGCGCCACGCGCGTTAGGCCGGTCCGGATGCGCGCTGCCACCTGCTCCGCTGTCTCGACCGTAGAGTCGCCGAGGTCGATGACACCGAGGATGATTGTCTTGGTGGAGAGATCGGCCAGGACGCCGAGGTCCAGCTTGGGTTGGGCGGCCTCGATGGAGATCTGCGCGGCGATGGTATCCGCCAGCTGGGGGAGAAACGAGTAGCCGGTCGGCTTCTGCTGCCGGACGACCGCCGCGTACCCGAAGCACAGGTGCAGCGCGGTCGGGATGGTGATTCCCGCCAGCGCCCGGTTGATCGCGGGAACGGCGTAGCGTTTGGCCGCCTCGGGGTCATTCCGAAGCCAGGGCTCGTCCAGCTGAATGACATCCGCCCCGGCCGCCTGAAGGTCGCGGACCTCCGCGTTGACGGCCGACGCAAAGTCCATGGCCATCTCTTCAGCGTCGGAATAGAATTCGTTCTGCGCCTGTTGGGCCAAGGTGAAAGGGCCGGGCAGGGTGATCTTGGCCACGCGTTCCGTGTTGCGGCGGAGGAACTGCATATCCCGCACCTCGACGGGATGGGTCCTCCGAATCCGGCCGACCACGCGCGGCACGACAGTTTCCTGACCGGTCCGGTTTCGGATCACGCCGGGGTTCTCCACATCGACGCCGTCCAGCGCGGTCGCGAACCGGTTCGAGTAACTCTCGCGCCGGATCTCGCCGTCAGTGATGACGTCGATCCCCGCCCGCTCCATATCGCGGATGGCGACGAGGGTGGCGTCGTCCTGCGCCTGTTCGAGAAAGGCCTCCGGCACTCGCCATATCCCCCGGAGGCGCACCCGCGGGACGCCCTTCGACAGCATCTCCCGATCGACGAGCCAGTCGGGCTGTGGATAGCTTCCTACGACCGTGGTCGCCAGCGCGTGCTGCGGCATTGAGCGCTCTCCCATTGCGTCAGACCCGCTTCCCGCGGTATCCGGGCGCGTAGTATAGCTGGCAAGCGAATGGCGCGCAGGGGTCGAGTCACCGAAAGGGGACAACACATGGACAGTCTAGACACTGAAGTCCTGAGCCTCACGCTCCCCACGGATCTGTCGCGCCGTGGCTTCCTGGCCACCACCCTCATCGCCGGCTTCACCCTGGCGACGGGACCGGTTCACGCTCAGAGCGTGATCACCACCGACGGCGAGGGGCTCCAGGCGGGCGAGGTGAGAATTCCGGTCGCCGACGGCCAGCTGCCCGCGTACCGGGCCATGCCGGCGACAGGCGGGCCCTTCCCAACCGTGCTCGTGGTGCAGGAGATCTTCGGCGTGCACGAGCATATCAAGGACATCTGCCGCCGCTTCGCCAAGAACGGGTATCTGGCCATCGCGCCCGAACTCTTCGCCCGGCAGGGGGATATGTCAAAAGTGACCTCGATCGATGAGGCGCGGGCCGTGGCCGGTAAGGTCTCCGACCAGCAGGTTCTCGCAGACCTCGACGCCGCAGTGGGGTGGGCCAAGGCCAACCGCGGCGACACCAGCAAGCTCGGCATCACGGGCTTTTGCTACGGCGGACGCATCGTGTGGCTCTACGCTGCGCACAGCCGCGAGCTGAAGGCGGGGGTGGCCTGGTATGGAGGCCTCGCCGGCGCCACGAGCCCGTTGCGGCCGAGGCACCCGCTGGAACTCGCGGGCGAGCTGAAGGCGCCCGTCCTCGGCCTCTACGGCAGTGCCGATCAGGGTATCCCGGTCGCCGATGTCGAGAGGATGCGCGAGGCGCTCAAGGGCGCCGGCAAGGCAAGCGACATCGTGCTCTACGACGGAGCTCCGCACGGCTTCCACGCAGACTACCGCCCGAGCTACCGCGCCGAGCCCGCCAAGGACGGCTGGCAACGCTGCCTCGCCTGGTTCAAGCAGCACGGGGTGGCCTGAGCCGTCTGAGCATTCATCGAGGGCGCTCGGGTAGGGTGTGCGGCCTCGCACAGGGCGCGCGCAGATGATCACACGCGCTGCGGTACGGACGTCGTCCCGGTCGGGAGCTGCCTCGGCTGCCACAGGCTGGCGCGCACCTGATTCCGATGAGGAGGGTGACGACCAGGCCGACCGCGGCGGAGGCGCTGATGGTCAGGGGATAGCCAATGCGCTCGATGAGGGCGCCGGCCGCCATCAACCCCAGCGGCATCCCGTAGACGGCCAGTGTCCGCACGCCCATGACCCGTCCGCGGAACCCGTCGCCCGCGGCGGCGAGGAGGGTGGCGGCCATCGAGATCATCGCCACGTTCTGGACGAAGCCGGCGGCGAAGAGCGTGAGGAGCCCCGCGCCCATGCTCTGCATGTGGCCGAAGCCGAGCAACAGGGCGTACCAGATCGCGGTGTGCACGAGCGTCGAGCGCTCCGGGTGGCGGGCCCCTCCCGTTATGATCATCGCGATCGAGGCCAAGAGGCCGCCGCACGAGAAGCTGGCCACGAGCCACCCTAGCCCGGTCGCGTCGACCTGATAGACGCGCTTGGCGACATAGGGCAGGAGGCCGCTCGACGCAGGGTAGGCGGTCAGGTTGATCAGGAATGCCAGCCACATCATGGCGAGAAGCGCCGGTGTCCTCAGGACGTGGACGAGGCCGTCCCTGAGATCGCGCCAGCGCGAGGGGCGAGGCACGCCGACGGAGGCCCCGCCCGAGAAGACCGCGCGCGGAATGCCGACGGGGTCGGGCACCAGAGGCCGGCGTGACACCCCGAAGGTGAGCGCCAAGCTCGCTGCGTAGAAGCTCGTGACGAAGACATAGGTATACCCGATGCCGAGGACGGTCGAGAGGCCCGCCCCGGCGAGCGCGCCCGCCACGCGCGCTGAGTCCATGGTGGCGCGGGACACGCCGAGGGCTCCCACCAGGTGGGCTGGTGGAATCGTCTCGCCGATCAGCGAGTTCCGCATCACCTGGTCGTTGGGGCGGACGATGCCGGCGAGGGCCGCGACGACGAGCACCCACGCCGGGGTCAGCGTCCCGGTCAGGGACAGGAGCATGAGGAGCGCGGCAAGAATGGCGAAGGTCGCGCGCATCGCGCACAGCATGATCCGGCCACCGAGTCGGTCGCCCAGCACCCCGAACATCGGCGCGGCGAGTGTGCCGAGGAACTGCAGCGAGCCGAAGACGGTAAGCAACAGCACCGAACCGGTGTGGACCATCACGTACCAGCCGAGGATGAGCGTCTCCATCTCGAACGCCCACGAGGTGAGGAGATCGGCGGGCATCTGAAAGCGGAAGCTGCGGACGCGAAAGGCGGCGATGATCAACGGATCGTTATATGGGGGGCCCCGAGATGGCCCCCCAAACCCCCCAACGCTCGGGGCACCCCGGCAAAGCCGTGGCGCCCCTCGACCTTACGCCCCAGGGCCGTTAGCTCTTGATGCCGAGTAGCCCGGCGGCGGTTTCGCCCAGCATCGCTGAGCGCTCGGCGTCCGTGAGACCTGGCGTGCCGAGGATGTGATCGACCGAGGTCTTGGTCCACGGAAATGGATAGTTGGTGCCCATGACGATCTGGCCCGATCCAGTCTCCGCAACCAGGTGGCGCAGCGCTTCCGGCGTGAAGACGAGCGAATCGAAGTAGAGCTGCCGCAGGTACTCCGTCGGCTTCTTGTTGAGCGGCTTAGCCCAACTTCCACGGTCGGCGGATTAGAATGCTGCGATTCCGGGGAGTTGCGAGCTCGTTGCGTCACTATCGGCTGGTCGTCCAGGTCTTGACCGGCTTCATGACCTCGTCCGGGATCTGCAGCACGCGATAGATCTC
>JBKPAK010000059.1:0-29644 GCA_046726415.1 Candidatus Methylomirabilota bacterium | reverse complement strand
AAAGCGGGAAGTGTGCTCGACGCCCTTACGACTGACCAGGCGCACGTTGCCTCCGGCCTTGTAGGCGACGATGCGCCAACCGTCGACCTTTTCCTCGTAGACCCACCCGGGGCGGTGGAAGGGCTTGACGAGCGTCGGCTGAAGGGGGATGACATCGAAGGGGATAAAGCGGGCCACCAGGCATCATCTTGCCAGACCCATCCAGGATTGCCTCCGGCCCGAGCAACGGGCGGGTGGAGGCCGATGGCTTCCGCATGGACCACGAAATCCATGAGGGCAGTGAAGGGCCCGATGGCCGGCTAATCTACGCTCAACACCATGACGCTCCTTCTCGCTTGCGCCACCGCGGCGCGGGGTCCACTCCGTCGCCCCCGCTCTCGCCAGCCGCCGAGTCTCGGACCCCACGTCGATCAACGATCGACCAGATATCCGTGAATCGTCGCCGCCAGTCCGGCATCGCCGGCCGACGAGTCGCGGATCATTCGGACGCGGATCTCGTCGGTGGTCCCTGGCATCGCATCCTTCCGCAGTTTGAAGGGCAGGTTGGCGACGTAGTATTCGACTCCGAGAATCGGTCCTGGGGACTGGACCGGCACCACGCTCAACACCGGCGAAATGCCCTCCAGGACGTCGAGCATCACGCGCACCTTCTGGCCCGCTGGCACGTCTGCCTGGACGGACACGGTCTCGACGACCAGGCACTTCCCATCTGGAACATCGAAGCTCACTTCGCGCATGGTTCCCCCCGTGAGGAAAACGGAAGCCAGCCTGATGTAGGGCTGGTATAGAGCGTCATTCACGACCCTCCACCCCGCCGGTGACGGGCACCGGCGCCGCTGGAGTGTTCACCACGATGACGTCCCTTTCGGACGCGGCCAGTACTGGACTCGCCGACAAGAGCGAAAGAGCCCCAACCGCCGCCACCACTGCCATTCCCATCGAGGTCTTCTTGACCAGTCTCATGGCCCCTGCCTTGGGAGACTCGTGGCACGCACCTCGTCGTTCGCGAAAACCCGGCCGGCGGACGAAGGTTGATCCGACGCTGATCTCGGGACAATCTCAGCTCAGTGATCACCCTCCTGACTCAACCTGCTCCGTCTCTTGCCCTTCCTCTGCGGCGGCCACCGCCAGCTTGCCCTGGCCGAGGGCACCGTTTCCAGCCCGGGCGTGTACTGGATCCCTGGTTTCGAATTTCGGCCATTGCCACTGGTAATACCTAGGTGTTACGATAATCATCAGGGCGGCCGATGAAAAAGCTTCCAGTCACCTCACTGCGCCTGGACCCTAAAGATGTGCGGGCGCTAGAACGCCTTGCCCGTCAAGAGACGGTACGGACGGGGTCCCGCGTGACAGCGGCGGCGATCATCCGGCGACTGATCAAAGAGTACCTGCGCCATACAAGCGAGAAGGGGGACTGAAATGGCCCGACCAGGCGACGGCATCTACCAGCGGGGCAAGACATGGTGGCTCGACTTCCACCACCAAGGGCGGCGGCACGTCGCCCGTCTGGGCCGTAACATCTCGCGTACGGTCGCCAGGGAGCTGGCCAGCGTGCAGCGGGCGAAGATCCTGCGCGGGGAAGCGGGGATCGCCGTGGAGAAGGCGCCCTTGCCCGTTGTCCTTCTGAAGGACTACGCGACAAAGTGGCTGGAGCGGAACGCCCCGGAGCTGGAGTCGGCAACGGTGGCAAGCTACCGGCAACACCTTAACCGGACCATCCTGCCAGCGCTCGGCGATCGCTCGCTCGTGAGTATCGACGTCGCCGCAATCAAGGCACTCCTGACCGACAAGGCGCAGGCTGGCCTGAGCGGGAACACCGTACGGCTCGTGAAGGCCACCCTGAGCGTCGTGCTCGGGGGCGCCGTCGAGGACGGGAAGATCAGCGCGAATCCGGTCCGAGCGCTCGCACCACGACGCCAGCGGCGGAAGAAGCGTCGCGGTAGGAACAATGTCGCCACGGCGAAGGTCATCCGCCCCCTGACGGTCCCTGACCTAGAGGCACTCCTGACCCGAGCGGGACGGGTGCGCGCCCTCGGCCCGCTGTTCCTCACCCTGGCCGATGCGGGCCTTCGCCCGCAGGAAGCGCTCGCGCTCAAGTGGGCGGACTTCAACCCTGCCGATCAGATCCTACGCATCGAGAGGGCGCTGGCGGACGGCGGGGAGATCAAAGGCACAAAGACGGGTGAGGAGCGAGACGTCGAGCTGACGCCCCGGCTCACGTCAGCGCTCACACAGTGGCGGATTTGGCAGGAGGCACGCTGCAAAGCTGGCGACGATTCGTGGATCTTCCCGGCGCCGTCTGGCGCCACGCGGAGCGTGTCTGGCGTGCGGCGGGCCTTTCAGGGCCTACGGAGAGCGAAGCCTCCCCTGCCACCGCACCGGTTGTACGACCTCCGCCACAGTTTCGCCTCCCATCTGCTCGCTGCGGGGGCGCCGATTACGTACGTGAGCGCAATGCTCGGCCATGCCTCGCCCGCCATCACGCTGTCGGTGTACTCGCGGTGGCTGCCCACCGCCGACAGACTGTGGGCGAAGCGCCTCCAAGAACAGAGGGAAAATGCGCACTCGACTCCCAACGCTAATCACAACGCTGCCGATGACGTCGAGAAGCCTGTCTGCGCTGACTCATCGAATTTGAAGGCAGAAACGGGCCATAGCCTGACGCCCGATCGGTGATAGGCGATCACAGTCATTCCCCCGGCTCGGGCGCGTTCGCAGATTCCCTTTATGCGGTCGCTCTGCATGGAGAGCTCGAGCAGGGTCGCGCCCGTCTGTTCATTGCGCACGACGGCGCCTTGCGACGAGCGGATCCAGCCCGGTTCGCCGATGCCGGCGAGTGCGGCGATATTGCGATGGTGCCGGCCGGAGGCAATGACGATTTGCACGTTCGCCGCCCGCAGGCGGTCGAGAGCGGCGCGATTGGCGGCGCTCACGGTTTTATCCGATCCGAGCAGCGTGCCGTCGAGGTCGATGAAGGCGAGTCGTTTGCTCATGCGGCCTCCCGGTTTTGCGGGCGCTGTGCAGGGCATTTTTGCCCAGCGTTGCGATACCACAGAGGCATTTGGCCGGGTGACGCGCCGGGAACCGGTCAAATCATGGGGCTCCCGACACGCCTCGCTTCGGTCCTTTGACGGCGCCCGGCGCTTCGTGCGAGCCTGAGCGCCACGCTGAGTGGTCCGCGATTCCGCTGACCACTCAGCGTTCGCCGAGGGGCTGACAGATGGACTCGTAGCGCGGGACCCGGCCGCCTTACCCGCCGTACCGCACGTGCAGCTTCCGGCCACAGTGCCCACAGCGCAGCAGGCCCGGCAGGAGACTCGGGCCTCCGCGAATCGCTCCGCGCCCGCGGGCCCCCTTTATCGTAGCGTTGTGGGCGATCAGTGCCTGGTTGCGCTCATAGACGTCCCAGGCAATGTACGGCTCGTGGTGATCCCGGATCAACGTGATCCAGTCGGCACGGCCGCCGCGCGGCATCCGCCTGGCGCGCGCCACGCCTTCGACGATGGTGATCTGCTTCGTCGTGCGGCCGAAGGCATAGGCGCCAGCGTAGAAGGGATTACGCAGGATCCGCCGCGCCGCGCTGTACGTCGGGAATCGCCACTTCACTCGTTCGCCCCAGGCGGGGTCGCGATCGTTGCCGGGCAGCGCGATCTCCTGCTGCCGGAACCACAACCCGCTCTGCCGCACACTGCCGAGCTCCGTGAACTTCTCGAACACGAGCCGCACCGCGTGCTGCACCCGCTGGTCGGGATGCTTGTCCGTCCGGCCCTCGCGGGTGCGCACGTAGCCCACCGGCAAGCCGATGACCAGCTCGCCGCGGCGCGCCTTCGTCAAGGCCCCCTCCCACGCCCGCTGCCGGATCCAGCCCAGCTCCGCCTCGCTCAGCGTCCCCTTCAGCCCGCGCAGCAACCGGTCATTGAGCTGGCGGGGATCGTAGACGCCCTCGGCATCCACGATCAACGTGTTCATCAAGCCACATAGATCCAGGAGCTGGTACCAGTCGCGATTGTTCCGGGCCAGACGGGAGACTTCCAAGCCCACGACCGCGCCCACGCGGCCCAGGCTCACGTCGGCCACCAGGCGCTGGAAGCCGGCCCGTCCGACGGCGGTCGCCCCGGACTTGCCCTGATCCTCATCGATCACCACGACGTCCACCCCGCCCAGCGCGCGGGCGTGCTGCTCCAGGTCGTACTGGCGTTGCCGACTCTCCCGATGCTGACGGACCTGCCCGAGGGACGATTGGCGAACGTACACGAATGCCCGCCGGCTCAGGTGCTCGGCCCGGATCTTCTCGCTACTCATCGCGCCCGCTCCAGGCGACCCGGCCGGCCTGTCGCGTCGCCGCGCGCTCCAGCAGGACTCTCAGCTCGGCGGCGAGCTGGTCGCGGAGGTCGGCCGGCAGCTCGGCCCAGCGAAGCGTTGTCCGTCCACTCGAGCTCCCGTTGCCGCTCGCTCCGTCTCGTGCCGCGTCGTCTCATCGGGCCGCGCCCCCTTGTCAGTAGGAGTCGTCGTCTCGGCTGCGATTGTCTGATGCGGCCCGCGGAGAGCGCGCAGGAAGGTGACCAGTTCGTTCAGGGCCTCGCTGGAGACGTGGGGCTCGGACACCCAACTCGCACCGCGCGCAGCGTTTCCCGCGACGTCATCCACTCCGGCAGCAGGGACCACGTGCCGTCGGGCAGAAGACACAGGAAAGCGCGCTCACCGGTGGGCAGCGGTTGCTGCCCCTTACAGCTCAGCGTCTGGCCGGCCAGTGGGTGCCATGAATAATGGACGGTGACGACGACGGGGAAGACTGTGCAGTATGTGACGTCACTCCGGGCCGATGGCGCGACGCACTTGTTGCTGGATCCGCCGGAGTTGCTCCAGGAGCTCAGCGTCTTGATCCTCGCCCCGCGCACGCACTTGCTGAGGTATCACGGCCTGCTGGCGCCGCATGCCGCGTGGCAGTCGCTGGGCCGGACGAGATGTCGTGGGAGGGACGGCCGCATCCTCTTCGGCAGTTCGCTGGCCGGGATCTAGCCTCGCGTGGCGCTTACTCGACCGGGTGCCGAATGACGCCCGAGGTGTCCCCGGTCCCCGTGAAGAGCTGTCGATAGAGATTCGCGCCTTTCTGGTAACCGAGGATCCAGATCGCCAGGTACGTGTCGACGTAGTCCAGCCAACCCCGGAAGCGGGTCTCGGATTGCACGTGGCGGTCCAGTCTCGAGGTCACGATCGCGCTCCCGGCGGCGTAGTGCCGACAGTCAGAACAGTCGGTGTGGGGAACGCAGCAGGAGTCGGCGGTATCGGTGAGGTCGGCGCGGTAGTTCCTGAAGGTCGTGGCGATGCCAAACCTCCGGCCCTCCTCCTTCGCGGCGCGCGGGTACGGGCAGCCGAACTGCTGGCGCAAACTCGCCTCCTGCGTGTGGACCTCCGCGTTGTACTCGGAGTAGACGACCGTCTGCGGGTACATCTCGCTCGCCTCGAGCATCTTCTCCCGGGTCCGCGTCAGCGTTTCGCGGAGGGTGAGGCCGGACTGGCTCCCCAGAGGAGTGCTGAAGATGTTGAAGGTGATCCGGTGACCTTCGCCCCCGACCGCCCGCAGGACTTCGTCCACCTGCTGCACGTTCTCGCTGTTGAAGGTGTAGACGAAGATCACCCGGTCGTCGTTCCGGTAGTTCTTCAACTGGAGGGGCAGGCAGTAGGGGCCCTCCTTGCCGCTGGCGTATTTCCGATACTTCGGGTCGCCGGTGTGGTCGCCCCACACGGAGATCTGGACTCGATACCGGACGTCGGAATCAATCCGCCTCAGCCCGTTGGTGAAAATCGTGCCGAGGGAAATCGTCTCGTAGCAGGCGCGGAGCACCCGGGGCACCAGCGCCGGCTCGGCGCCGGCGAGGTTGACGTAGTTGATTCCTCGTGCCTTTTCCCCCTCCAGCAACGCCCGCCAGCGTTCCGGGTTTCGGTCGTCCTCCACGTTCGCTCGCTCCCCCGCGAAGTAGTAGCAGCCGTCGCACCGGAGCTGACAAGCACTCGTCACGTCGTAAGCCGACTCGCGGAGGAAAAAGAACTTCTTGATCTTCCGGTACCGCGCTTCCAGCTCGGGGACCTGCAGGAACGCCGCAAGGCTCATGGCGCCATCTCCCGTCGCTCAGGGCGAGGTTGTGGGGCTGTCCGCCTTGGCCTGCAGGCTGGTCGTGATGGCCGTCACCGAGGTCAGATTCGGATACTCGTCCCCCTCGAAATCGACGTGAAAATGGTCCTGGACTCGGACGTAGAACTCCACCAGATCCAGACTGTCGATGTGCAGGTCCTCCACGAAGTGGGACCCGTCGCCCGCCTGCCTCTTGAGGGCTTCGACATCGTAGTTGCCGCCGGCCAGAGACGACCACAAGAGATCCCATACCACCTGCGCCTCATCCCGTGTCCGCATCATGCCCGAGGCTCCTTTCGTCCGGTCCTTCTCTCGGAGCTGGTCACCCGCCGACCGCTCCCACCACCAGCGATGCGTTCGTGCCACCGAAACCGAACGAGTTCAGAAGCGTTGCTCGATGCTCGTACTCTATCGCCGACGGGGGGATGAACGCATCGGGCAAGTCCGGATCCCGCACGTGATTGAGCGTCGGCAGCACCACGCCCGCGTTCATCCCTTCCACGGCGAACATCAGCTCCAGCACGGCCGACGCGCCCAGAGAATGGCCCAGCTGCGACTTATTGGCCACCACGGGGATCTCCGTCAGCCGATGGCCAAACACTTCGTGGAGGCCCCGCAGTTCCGCCGCATCGCCGACCGGAGTCGACGTCGCGTGCGCGTTGACGCACTCGATGTCATCGGGGCGGCGGCCAGCCGCCTTGATGGCCTCGCGCATGCAGATGACGATATTGCGCGGCGACATTCGCGTCAGATGATCGCCATCCGAGTTCATGTACCCGCCTTCGATGATGGCCTTCACCGGCCACGCCGACTGCCGCGCGTATTCAAGCCCACTGAGGAACACCACGCCCACCGCTTCGGCGAGTACGAAGCCCCGCCGGTCTCGCGAGAAGGGCCGGCTCGCCGCCTCCGGATGGTCGTAGGCGCGGTCATCGCGTTTGTCTCTCTTGTAGAGCGCGCGCAGCCACTCGAACCCCCCCACACAGATCGGCAAGAGGGGAAACTCGAAGCCGGCGACGAGCGCGCAGTCGACGAGACCGGCCTTGATGAAGTGGTAGGCCAGGAACAAGGCGTGATTGCCCGAGGCGCAGGCGCCCCCGATGCTGAAGGACGGCCCCTGGAGGCCAAACTCCCGGGCCACCATGGCCAGCGGGATGTTGTGGCACTGGTTCAGGATGAAGTTGACGTACGGGCGGCCCGTCGTGGTGAGCGCGTGCTGGGAGATCTGGGCGGTGAGGGCGGTGGCGCCGAAGAGCGCGATGCGCTGGGGATCGTGTCGGGAGACATCGAACCCGATCTCGGCGAGGACGCGCGCGCACACGGTCCGCACGCAGTGCGACGACGGTTCGGGGGATCGCGCGTATCGCTCGCGCGAGCCCGCCATCTCAGCGTACGTCAGAGGCACTTGCCCGGCAAAGGCGATCGATGACACGCCGACAAGCGTCTCCCGGCTCGGATCGTAGCGATCGATGAGCGTCACGCCGCTGCGGTTGTTGACGAGCTGCTTCCAGGTGGCGGGCAGGGTGCTGCCGAGGGGGGACAGGCAGTCGTAAGCGACGATTCCCACGCGGTTGTCCATGGGCCCCTCCCGGACGATTCCGGTTAGCGGGTAGTGACCAGACGCACGACCGTCGATGAGACCGAGCGCCCCCTCACGCCAGCGCTCGCCGCTCGGCTTCCGCCAGCTCCGACCAAAAGGGCATTTGCATCGCGTGAAACATCCCGGCGGCTTCGGCGAGATGCGCGCCGGCCTCGCGCGGCCGTCCGGCCCGCCGATGGAGGGCACCGAGACCGAGGTGGCAGCGGGCGACGAGCGGGCGCATGCCGAGACCATCGGCCAGCGCGAGCGCCGCGCGGTAGCGGCCCCTCGCCGTTTCCACGTCGGGGAAAGCGCGATGCCGTTCGATCTCGCCGAGGAGGTGGAGGGCGAGAGCCTCGCCGCCCCGTTCACCGCGCTCGCGCGTGAGCGCGAGGGCCCGCTCGGCCAGGCCGAGCGCCTCGTCGAGTCGATCGGCGCGCGCCGCCGCCTCGCCGAGCTGCACGACGACCAGCGAGTGGTAGGCGCCCCGGCCCATGGACTCCATGGCGTCGCGGGCCTCGCGGAGCAGACTCAAGCCTTGCGCGAGCCGACCCGAGAGCGCGTGCACGTAGCCCAGGGGGCCGGTGACGAGCGGCGACAGCACGGCAAGCTTCCACTCGCGGCACAGGGCACGGGCGCGCTCGAGCACGCGGGCCGCGTCGCCGAGATTCCCCCTGATGCCGTAGAGGGATCCGAGACTCCAGCACGCGACGATGAGGCTGTACGGGTGATCGGCCGCCTCGGCGCACCGCACACCTTCCTCCACGTGCGCGATGCCTTCATCGAAGTCGCCGAGCTGCCCCACCGCCAGCCCCAGGTAGGAGCGCGACATGGCAGCCGGAAACCCGGCCAGGCCACAGCGCTCTCGACTCAGGTCACCCTCGAGCGACCGCAAGGCGCTTCGCAGAAGCCCCGCGGCCCGGGGGTAGTCGCCGCCCGCGAAGCAGGCCAGGCCGAGATAGAAGTTCGCCACGACGGTGAGCGGAAAATCACCAAGGGTTGCCGCGATGTCACACGCGCTCTGACCGACCGCGCGGGCCTCAGTCGAGCGTCCCGTCATCCACAGGTAGTGGCACACGTAGACCGAGACCCAACCCAGCCGCCGCCGATCGTCCAGCTTGAGGGCCAACGCCTCTGCTTCGCGGAGGTAGCCATAGAAGCGGTCGAACTCCCCGAGGGGCAAGAGGGCATTGCGCAGGTCGAAGCGCACATCGATCGCCTGGGCGAGCCCCTCCGTCGTCTCCGGCAGATGCGGGAGGGCCATCAAGGCCTGTTCGAAGTAGGCAGCCGCCTCCCGGTTGGCCGAGCGCGACAACGCCTTCGTGCCGGCCTGCCGTAGATAGGTCCACGCCCGGTCCCACATTTCCGCCCGGAAGGCGTGGCTGGCCAGTCGCTCCACATGCTCGGCCACGCGGTCGGGATAGAGCGCCTCGATGACCTCGACGATCCGGGCGTGGAGCAGGCGCCGACGGTCGTGGAGCAGACTACCGTAGGCGACCTCGTGGGTGAGCGCGTGCTTGAACGTGTACTCGAGCTCGGGAAAGAGCGCCGTCTCGTACAGCAACTCGGCGTCCTGCAGTCGCCGGAGGCCGCCACGGACCTCGTCGTCACGTTCGTCGGCGAGGGCTCGGAGCAGGGTGAACGGAACCTCCTTCCCGATGACCGCCGCGCATTGGAGCAGGTGCTTGTCGGCGCTGGCCAGACGGTCGATGCGCGCGGCCAGCACGGCCTGCACCGTCGGGGCCACCTCGGGGGCGCTGACGTCCTTGGCCGCGCGGTACACTCCGCGCTCCCCGATCAGCGCGTGGGTCTCGATCAACGCGCGAACGCTCTCCTCCAGGAAGAGGGGATTGCCCTCCGTGCGCTCGATTAATACCTGCTTGAGCTGCTGGAGCCCGGCGTCGTCGCCGACGAGGGCGTCCAGGAACTCCTCGGCGCTCTTCGGAGGCAGCGGATCGAGCCGGATCTGACTGTAGTAAGTCCGGTCACCCCAGGCGTGCCGATACCCGGGGCGATAATTGACGAGGAGGAGCATGCGGGCGGTGGGCGCGCACTCGACGAGGCTGTCGAGCAAGGTCTGGCTCTCGGAATCGATCCACTGAAGGTTCTCGATCGCGATCAGGACCGGCTGAATTCGCGTCTCCCACAGGAGCAACCGCCGGACGGCGTTGAGAGTCTCGTGGCGGCGCTGGGGGGGATCGAGCGTCTGCCACCGCGCATCGACCACGGCGACGTCGAGGAGCGCGAGAAACGCGGGCAGCGAGGCGGGGAGGGCCTCGTCGGCGCTGAGAAGCCGACCGGTGACCTTTTCGCGGATCTTTCGCTCGTCGTCGCGATCTTCGATGCGGAAGTAGCCCTTCAGCAGATCGATGAAGGGCAGGTAGGGCCGGACCTTCCCGTACGAGATCGACTCGCTCTCGAGCACCAGCCAGTCGGCGGTGACCGGGGAATGGATGAACTCGTGGAAGAGGCGGGACTTGCCGACGCCCGGCTGCCCGACGATTGCGCAGAGCTGTCCGTGGCCCTCGCGGGCACGCTCGAGCGCCCGATGAAGTTCGTCGACCTCCACGTCGCGCCCCACGAAAGGCGTGAGGCCGCGCGCCGCCGACGCCTGGAAACGCGTCCGCACCCGGCTCGCCCTCGTGAGCTCGTAGACTTCCACGGGCTGGCTCATCCCCTTCACGTGAACGAGGCCGAGCGGCTTCACCTCGACGTAGGCCTCGGCCAGGCGCAGCGAGTGGGCGGTCATCAGGATCGAGCCCGGCGCTGCCAGCTGTTCCATGCGAGCGGCGAGATGCGTGGCCTGCCCGATCGCGGAGTAGTCCATTCTCAAGTCGGAACCGATCGAGCGGACGACGACGTCACCGGAGTTGAGTCCGACGCGGATCTGGATTGGACTCCCCGTGACACGGCGTCCGCCCTCCGAGTGCCGCTTGACCGCCTCCTGCATCCGCAACGCGGCGTAGCACGCGCGAACGGCGTGGTCTTCCTGGGCGATGGGCGCGCCGAACAGCGCCATGATCCCATCGCCCATCACCTGGTTGACCGTGCCCTCGTACCGGTGGACGGCCTCCATCATCAGCTCGAGGACCGGGTCGAGGATCGTCCGCGCCTCCTCGGGGTCTTGGCCGGCGAGCAGTTCCATGGACCCCCGTACGTCGGCGAAGAGCATGGTCACCTGCTTGCGCTCGCCTTCGAGGGCGGACCGAGAGGTGAGGATCCTCTCGGCAAGGTGCTTGGGGGTGTAGGACTGGGGCGAACTGAAGCGGCTCTGCACCGTGGATGGTCCACCGACCGGGTGCCCACACTCGGCACAGAACTTTGCCGCCGCCGGAAGCTCGGCATCGCACTCAGCGCACCGAGGGGCAAGGCGCGCTCCGCACTCCCGGCAAAACCTCGCCGGCGGCGGATTCTCGTGCGCGCACACCGGACACCTCATTAGCGGCTCCCCTAACGGCTCCGCGGGCCGGAGCTCGAGACGGTTGCGGTGACGTTAGCCTCGGTCACGGGCAGGGTCAAGAAGCGGCCCGAGAGCGCAGGCGGTCGAAAGGCACTGGGGGGCGGCGCTCCTTCCCCACGGCCGTGCTCCGGCTGGCGCTGCGCAACGGCCAGCGGTAAGGGCTGCGGTGGGGTCGTGACCGTCAGCGCGGCTGGCGAAGGCGAGATCGGGCGAGAGCCGATCTCTCCCCCTTGCTGCTGCTCGTGACCCTCGCTGGATGGGTCAACCGCCACCAACAACAGGTCATCGAGTACCTGATCCCATCCCTCGTAGGTCCCCTTCGACTACGGCTCGCCGACCAGGATGTCGGTGGGCTCCACGGCCTCGAGGCTAACCCGCACCCGCCACGGGCGGGGCCCCGCCTGCGCGAGAGGGAACGACGCGATCGCGGTCGCGCTCCCGCCGCCCCAGCCACCCACGGTGGTGGCGGTCGAGACTCCGACGCCGGTGCCGACACCACCGCCCCAGCCTCCGAAGCTGCCGATCCCGAATCCGATGCTGGCCGGGCCCCCGCCGACCACGCGGGGCGCGGTGTACTCGATGGTCTGGGCCTCGAGCACGGCCCCGTCGGGCTTGACGATCTGGGCCCGCTCGAGCCGCCGGCCGCCGCCGTCGACCTCGACGCGCAGGCGGTCGGCCACGATGGTGTAACCCGCAGAGACGGTGGCGCCCGCCGGCTGCGCCGCGGGTTGATAGGGCAGGGTCGGCGAGCTGGAAGCGCACGCCCCCAGCCCGATGGCCAGCAGCAGCATCGCCGCGACCTGGACCTGCATGAGCGATACTACGGATCTCACCGGCGACAAGCGTGGGCGTGGAACTGCATTTCGCGCCCGTTGCGGAGTACTATGCCGCCTTCGATTTGATCGTCCGCGTCGGGGCGTGGGCGCCGGTGGTCCTGACCGCGCCGAGGTTCGAGGGAGACACAAAGGTGAGCTTCGACCCATCGATCTGCCGGTCGAACAGCCCACGAAGTTCGAGCTCGTGATCAACCTCAGAGCCGCCAAGACGCTCGGCCTCACTATCTCGCAACCACTCCTGCTGCGGGCTATCAAGGATCGAGTGACGGACTTGTGAGTCCGCCGCGTTGGCTGTCATCGCTAGGAGCTCAGCTATGCAAAGCCCTCTCACCACGCCATGACGGTATTATCGCACGCGGACAGGACGCCGCCCTTGAGCGCAGGCGCCACGGGCGCGTTCCCCCCGGACGGTGCGGTAGAGGACGGAGCCCTCTGGCTGACACGCCGGTAGGTCGATGCACCCCCCCGAGCATGTTCTGCCCTCTGCAGCCGGGGGTGCCTGAGTGAGCGGCGCCGACGAGGACGAGGGCCCGAAAGTTCACGAGCATCGGGTGACGGGTGACCTCGTGGCACTGCCTACTACGGTGGTCAGGGCGCCTGGCGCGTGGAAGGCGCGAGGGGTACCGAGGATTCATGAGAGCCCTCCGGGCTGGGTGGGCCATGATGTCGGAGGCCTGGCTCCACGGTGGCTCCAACACACCGGAATCCACCATGATGCTTCCCCGCAGTGGGATGGAGCGGTCGTTGCGCTATGTGTGCGGATAGAGCGCGACGCGTGTCCGCAATTCGGGCCTGGCGCGGGACTGTTAATCAGGATGTCGCAGGTTCGAGACCTGCCTGGGGAGCCAACACTCACGCCCACTTGGCACTCGCCATTCGAAGATTCTGAAAATGGGGCGCCAAATTGGTGCCACGTGGCGTGCCACCGCGCCGCGGTGGCAGTTTGACGACCGGGTTCTCGATCGTCACCACGGGGGCCTCGAGGCCGACCACCGTGCCCTCCGGTACCACGCTCGGATCATCCAGCGCGTCCACGAAGCTGCGCCGGCCGCTTGGCAGCCAGTGCGCGTACCACTGGAGCGTGGTCGTCGGCTTGCTGTGGCCGAGCTGCGCAGCGACGTAGGTGATCGGCGCGCTCTGGGCTAGGAGAAGCGTGGCGAACGTGTGGCGGAGGTCGTAGAGCCGGAAGTTCGGCAGGCTCGCCGCCTTGAGGGTGCGCTTGAAGACGCGCGTCACGTTGTAGAGGTCCCGCGGCGTGCCGACCTCGGAGCAGAACACCCACGGCGGCCGTGCCTTCCACCCGCGGCGAGCGTCTCCGCGGCGCGGTCGACCTCGAGCCGGCGGAGCACGCGCGCGAGCTCCTGGCGCATGTCGACGTGGCGACTCTCGCCGGTCTTCGTCGTGTCCAGCGACCCGCGCGAGTAGCTCCGCTCGACCTGGAGCGTCCGCTCGACGAAGTCGACGTCGTCCCACTGGAGGCCAAAGGCCTCGCCCGGGCGCAGGCCCGCACGTGCGAGCGTGAGAAAGAGCGGGTAAAGCCGGTGGTGCTCTGGACGCAGCGCGGCCTTTAGGAAGGCAGCGAGCTGCTCGCTCGACATTGGGCGAACCCTCCTGAGGCGCTCTGCCTGGCTGAGCGAGTCCGCCCGCTTCCGCCGTCGCCGTCCCATCTGGAGCGCCGGGTTCGTCGGATGATTCCATCGTCGACGGCGTCGCCGAGGAGCACCGACAGCACTTCCGCGGATTAGACGGACCGTGTTCTTGCTCAGGCCCTGACCTCGCCGTCGCCCAAGGAGATCCCTGATGACGCCGCGATGGAGCGCACGCACCTTCACACGCCCGAGGGTGGGCAGGATGTAGCGGTCGAGGGTCTCCGAGTAGGAGACGTGCGTTCGGTATTTGATGTCGGTCTCGATCTGGGCGAGCCAGCGCGCGGCGTACGCGGCGGGGGTGATCTCGCGATCGATCACCTCCGGAGCCGCCTGACGGCTCTCGCGGATCTTCTCGGCGAGGAGATCCTCGGCAATCTCTCGCGTTAGAGCGTTCATGCGGCGGCGTACGCCAGCGCCGTCCCGGTAGTCCACACACCAAACATCGCGCTTGGCACGCTTGCGCCGGCGGATCGACGCCATCAGCGTCGTCTCTCAGACGTCAGCGTTCCGGGGCGTGTGTGCGGTGGCTTGCCTGCTGGTGTGTATCTCCGTGGATACACCTGCGGCCACGCGCGCCCGAGATCTCGGGACGGCACGCACAGCAGCATGTCGTGAACTATCGGCGCGCGCCGGCCGCGGGTCAAGCCCGTTCGGCCACCGCCCCTCGAGCCGCGCGCGGAGATCTGCCCGCCGGATCCGGACGTACTTTCCCTTGCGAACGGCGGTGACATCGCCGCGGCGGATGGCTTCATAGACGTAGGCGCGGGTGAATCTCAGCTCGAGGGCCACCTCGGGGACGGTGAGAACCTCGTCCGCGTCGCCGGCTGCGGTAGGGGTTTCCGCTCTGGAGCCTCGAAGCATCCGGTCCCACAAGGCAGCCCTCACTCGCTCGAGATCGCCAAGGAGCGTCGGGACGTCGGCGGCAGCGAGCCCGGCGATGCGCTGAGGCTCAAGCAGAATCCGCACGAGATCCGACTTCGCGCCATCGATCACAGGGCTACGCCGGACCGCGCGTCCATCTTGTCGCGCTAGCGAGTGCAAAGAGCAGACCGCGCCAGACGTGGTGCCGCGATCCCTGACGGTGCGCGGTTTCCGAGACACCGCGCGACCGCGACCCGTGAGAAACGACACGAAACGACACGAAACGACAACGGTCCGCGGGCCATTCTGCGGCACGCCTCACGCCCCGATCGCTTCCATATCTCGCGGAGTTGCCCTCCCGCTCGCCGTCGCGTCACCGTGGCATCACCTCTGCCTTGTCTCTCCCATCGGCGCGGTGTTCGTCGAGATGGGCGCCGGGAGGCGTGAGGGCCGTGAAGATCGTCCACGGTTCGCTGACGGCGCTGCTGCATGAGGTGAAGGAGCGAAAGGTCGAGGCGGTGCGCGTCGCCGCGTTCCTGCAGAGCAGCGACTTCGTCTCGAACGGCATCCCGCGCTACACGGCGTGGGTGGTGGTGACGGCGCGGCTCGATTGGAACCTCTGGACGGAGTGGCGTCTCCTGGTTGGGCGAGGCTGCGCGGAGGTGACGGAGTACGGGGCAGCCGTCCCGGCACGGCTCGCCGAGCTCCAGAAGGAGAAGACCAGGGAGATTCGCGCGCGTGACTGAGGCCGGCCTCGGCGTGCGCGATGGAATCCTCGCCCACGACGCCGAGGCGATGAACGGGATTGTCGAGTGATCGCGATGCCGACGACCAGCTCGGCGAGGCCACGCTGATGCCGGATCTCGACCTGATCAAGATGGTGTCGCCGCTTGGCGTCGGCGGGCTGCTGGCGTGCGTGATCTTCATCTACTACCGCCTGGACTTTCTCCGGGAGCGCCACAACCACCAGGCCGAGCGCGAGCAGCAGGCGAAGCGCGAGGAGCGCCTGCTCGACGTGATCGAGCGAAACGCCACGGCGTCCGAGCGGCTGGCCGTCACGATCGAGACCCTGACCCGGGCGCTGGAGCGCGAGGGCCGGCGCTTGTGAGCCGCCGCCAGGCGAGTGAGCACGCGGAAAGGACGCACACGCGATGAAGCTCCTCTTCGACTCGCTGGACGCGTTTCTCGTCGAGATCCGCGACCAGAAGGTGGAGATCGTGCGCATCTCACCGGCGCTCGGGCCGGCGGACCGCGGGGCTCCCGGACCTGGTGAGCCGCGTGCTGGTGACGGCTGCGCTCAACGAGTACCACTGGGCGGAGTGGCGGCGCTGGGTCGGCCGGGCCATCGCGGAGGTCGGCGACCGCGGGCTGCATCTGCCGGCGTGGCTCCGGGAGAAGCAGGAACAATCCGTTCGGGCAGGGTTGGATTTATCACGCGTGACGGCGCGCGCGCCAGACCAGGACGCGATCGTCATCCTTTCCGAAATAGCGGTGGTAGACGTCCCAGAGCGGCCCAGACTTCGCGAGGGGCGACGATGCAGCCAGCGCACGCCAGGCGTGGCCAAACTCACGGCGGTCTGCGGCAGACGAGGCGCCAAGCATCCGTTCCCTGTCGGCGCGGGGGTCGGTGGCCGCCCATCAGGGCTCCTTTCTGACGGCTTCCAGGGCCAGTCCGGCCACCGCCTCCACGCGCTCGATGGCCGATGGATGGCAAAGAGCGTCGTACTTGATCCCCGAGCGAAGACCCGATGTCCGCCGTAGTTGCCACCGGGTCGTGAGGTGAAAGCAAGCCCCGTGATGAATCGAGGGTTTGTCAATCACGACAGCACTTTGCTCGGACCACCGGCGTTTTTCCACGGGGTTACGACCGTGGAAGTCGGGCGGGAGAGCACGGCGGAGACCAGCGTTTCTGCCGGCATCTCCACGAGTTCGGCTCGGATCTGCTCCGGAAGCGGGCCCCGGTGAACCTGACGCGTGAAAGGCCGGCGCCGCCAACCCTTCCCCCTTGCCCCCTGCCGCAGGCCACGATCGCGCTCCCCGGAGGGCGAAGTCAAGCGTCCGGGAAGGGCGATGACCCTCGGAGGTGCTCAGAAGGGCGGCGATCTGTCGAGAACCGTGCATTCGTAGAGAAGAAGCCGGGAGCGGCCAGAGCCAGAACGAAGCCGGGAGGCAGACGACGGCGCGAGGCCGGATCCGGCGAGTGAATGCCGGGACGAGTGGCGTGTTCGGCTACGCTCCCCGTCGCGGCGGCGAGCGCGACGGCTCCGCGGATGGCGAGGCGATCACCAACCCGAGCCGCTCGAGCAAGACCCGCAGGCTCTCGCCGCCGGTGTGGACCCCCACGATCCGCCGCCGGCCGCCGCAGCGCGGGCACTGAAAGACGTCCAGGGCGAAGACCCGGCGCAGCAGCGCCGCCCACCTAGAACTCTCACTCTGAGAACCCAACGACCCGGGCGACGGCTCCGCCCGTGGCCCCGTCCCCTCGCTTCGCCCCGCCGCCGGAAATGTATTTCCCGGACGGCGTGGTGATGAATAACGCTATCATCGGAGGCGATGCGACGCGGCTCACCAGGCGCAACGTGTATCCCGTCTCGCTCAAGCAACTCCGATTCGTTGATCCGGAACACGGCGACTATCGTTTGCGTCCCGATAGCCCGCTCAAAAAGGCCGGGCTCGGAGACCTCGGCGCGAACCTTGACCCTCAACTCGTTGGACGAGGACGCTAAACGGTAAAAAGGAGATGAAGAGAGCAGGCAGAGCATAAAAAGTTGTTTGCGCCCACCGGCGGGATTTCCTTTGCGTTTAAAATAAGAACTTAACCGCAAAGAGCGCCAGGAAAAACTCGCAGGGTGGGCAACGGATTATCTACCTGGCTTAGGCCAAGACCCAAAATGGTATCTGAAATCACAAGTGAAAAGGGCCTGCACGCCGATGCAGTTGCGCGCGGCGACAGGTTCGAGTTTGGGAAAAGCTGGTCTCGTTTCCTCTCGCTCTTAAACGACAAGCGCATCACGGAAGCCGAGAAATCACTCAGGCAGATGTTGGAGACCGAAGACCTCACGGGAAAGAGTTTTCTCGACATCGGCAGCGGCAGCGGCCTCTTCAGCCTGGCGGCGCGTCGTTTGGGAGCGTGCGTCCATTCCTTTGATTTCGACCCGCATTCGGTCGCCTGCACGACCGAGCTGCGGCGACGCTACTTTCCGGACGATGAGAGCTGGACGATTGCCGAAGAGTCCGCCTTGCATCGTGAATACCTGACATCTCTGGGCACGTTTGATGTCGTTTATCCATGGGGCGTGCTGCATCACACCGGGCAGATGTGGCAGGCGCTCGATAATGCCAGGCTGCCGGTCAAGCGGAGCGGAAAATTATTCATCGCCATCTATAACGACACGGGCCGCCAGAGCGCGCGCCGGAAATGGATTAAACGAAAATACAACGAGTTGCCCAAACCCTTGCGCACTCCGTTTGCCGCCCTCGTCATCGCCCCCGAAGAAGGGAAGGCGCTGCTGCGCTCGCTCCTTAGCTTGCGCCCGCAGGATTACTGGCGCTCATGGACAAATTACGACCAGTCGAGAGGCATGAACCGCTGGCGCGACATCATTGATTGGGTCGGCGGCCATCCTTACGAGGTGGCTCGACCCGAAGAGATTTTTGATTTCTACCGGACGCGCGGGTTTACTTTGACCAAGCTGAAATGCGGCGGCGTCGGATTGGGCTGCAACGAGTTCGTGTTCGTGAAAGATTGAGAAGTATAGATGTCAACCACCTTGAATCATACGGATGCAGAGATACGGATTGAAGCGTTGCCCGGAGGCATGAAGCGCGTCAAGGTCGTTCCTCACAGAAATCTTTTCATGCCCAGAGATAGCTGGCAGACCTCGTATCCGGTAAGTCTCATCCGTCTGATTCTCGAAGTGAAAGGCCCGGCCTATCTGTGCGACGAGATGGCGCGCGAAGAAGACGCCGAGTATGTGCGCAGGGATTTGGAAACAGACCTGATGGCGTATTTCGACGTGAGCGATTTTGAGAATAAAAGAATTCTTGATTTCGGCTGCGGCAGCGGCGCGTCCTCAATGATTCTGCATCGTCTGTTTCCGCAAACGGAAATTGTTGGCGTGGAGCTTGATGAAACGCTCTTGCGTGTGGCGCGTGCGCGTGCCGCTCACTACCAGTGCACGAACGTCAAATTACTACAGTCGCCTGCCGGCTCAGAACTTCCGGCAGGAATCGGTAAATTCGCTTGGGTCATCCTGAGCGCAGTTTACGAGCATCTCTTGCCGGACGAACGGCTGATGATAATTCCCAAAATCTGGGATGCCATCAGCGACGATGGTTATCTGTTTCTGAACATGACTCCGCATCGTTATTTCCCCATCGAACATCACACGACCGGATTGCCCCTGATTAACTACATGCCAGACCGGCTGGCTCTGGCCGCCGCGCGGACATTCTCAAAACGGATTGACAAGACCGAGCCGTGGCAGACGCTCCTGCGCCGGGGCATCCGCGGCGGCACCGAGCGGGAAATCTTAAGCATCCTTGAGCGCGAAGGGGCAGCTCAGCATCCGGTGCTGTTAGAGCCATCGAAACAGGGCCTGCGCGACCGCATAGACCTCTGGTATTCCGCGCTCAATCAAACCAGATTGATCGCGTTGAAACGCCTGCTCAAAGCATCCATCAAGGGTTTTAAGTTGATTTCAGGAATGACGCTGGTGCCGAATCTCTCGCTCGTCATCCAAAAGACCAGGACACAGTCTATCTTGTAGCTTCGCTCATCGTCGAGCATAAACCTTAAACCCCGGATTCTCATAAACACGCCGGTACTCTTCCGCCAGCAGTCTGCGTATGTAGGGCGGAAGCGGGGGTAGAAAGGTAGAAAAGCAGGTGCCTCCTGCACCGACTGCTCGCTTTCCTGCGCAAAAACTATGATTTCCGGTTTCCTCCCGCTCGCGTAACCGAAGCGTCCGTCATCCACAAAGTTATCCGGAAAACCCAAGGCGAAACCCATCGCGGAGCTGCCCATAATCGTCATCCGCTCGTCGGTGTTCTGCTTCAGGAAATTGATGGTCGGCAAATGAAGGGACACGCCCTGCAGGGTGCCGTTGGCCCGCTCGCGGCGGCCGCGGGCGTGCGGGGAGTGCCCGAGGATGTGCTCGATGCCGAGCCGGGCCAGGGCAGCGGCCGACCTGGGCGAGCTGGGTGCGGTCGGGGGCGGTGCCGGAGGTCGGCGTGTAGACGGCCCAGCCGGCGCGGTCGGTGTACAGCGCTCCCAGCAGGCCCACGGTCGTCAGGACCTCGCGCAACGCCGTCATGATGGCCGCCGTACTCTCCCCGCCCTCCACGAGCTGGGCGTAGAGCAGGTGCTTGGTGGCGTCGTCCACCACGACGAGCAGGGGCAGCATGGCGTCCGGGACGAGGGCCAGCCAGGGGTGGCGACTGCCGTCGAGGTGGAACAGTTCACCGAAGCACGGCCGGGGCTCGCGGCGCCGGCGGTGACGGCCCCGCGGGCGGCGCTTGGGCGCCAGGCCCGCCCCTGCAGAGCCGTCTTGACCAGCGTGTAGGAGAAGGTGAGGCCGTGCTCGCGGCGGGCGACGTGGCAGAAGTGCCGCACATTGAAGCCGAGGTAGCGCTACGCACTCGGTACGCAGGATTCGCTGCAACTCCGCGACGGGCACCCGCCGCAGCGCGGGAATCTGCCGGCGGCGATCGAGCAAGCCGTCATAGCCGTAGTGCTGGTAGCGCCAGCGCAAGCGGCGTCGAGCGCTTGACCGCCGTCTTCCGGTGGGGTAGGATCGGACGGAGAAAATTTTGAGAATGATTCCTAAAAAGCTCCCGCCCCCCTCCCGCGCCGACGCCGGCTCGCCGAGCGATGCCCTGCGGGCCCGCGGCCTGCGCCTCACCCGACCGCGGCGGGTGATTCTCGAAGTGGTCCGCGCCACCGACGCGCACCCCTCGGCCTCGCTGGTGTACGAGTCGGTGCGGCGGCGCCTGCCCCGGGTGAGCCTGGGCACGGTGTACCGGAACCTCCGGCGGCTGGCCGCCGAGGGCCTCGTGCGGGAGCGCGCGGAACCCACCGGGCTCCGCTTCGACGGCAACCTCGCCCCGCACGACCACTTCACTTGCGTGGCCTGTGGGCGCGTCCTCGACGTCCCGCGCCGGCGGCCAACGCCGGCGCCGGCGGCTCCCGTTCCCGGGCTGGAGATCCTGAGCCATCGCGTCGAGTTCTACGGCCGCTGCGGGGCCTGTCGCCGCCGCAACCCCTCACAGGAGGCGTCGTCATGGCCGGGAAGTCGCTCAAGAACACGAAGAGCCTCGACAACCTGAAGGAGGCGTTCGCCGGGGAGTCGCAGGCGAACCGCCGCTACCTCTACTTCGCCCGGGTGGCCGATATCGAGGGCTTTCCCGACATCGCCGGCCTGTTCAAGGACACGGCGGACGCCGAGGCCGGGCACGCCTTCGGGTACCTCGACTTCCTCAAGGAAGTGGGCGATCCGGCCACCGGCGAGCCCATGGGCAAGACGGAGCTCAATCTGAAGGCGGCCGTGGCGGGGGAGACGTACGAATACACCCAGATGTATCCCGGCATGGCCAAGACTGCGCGCGATGAGGGCTTCGCCGAGCTGTCGGAGTGGTTCGAGACGCTCGCCAAGGCCGGGAAGTCGCACGCCGGGCGGTTCAACAAGGGACTTACGCAGATCAAGGGCAAGGAGCCGGCGGAGGCGATCTAGCGCGAGCCCGCCGGTCGCCTGTCCCCGGGGAGGGGACCGGCCAGGCGGCGCGCGCCGAGATGGCCTCGGATGGGTAGCGAAGATTAGCAGAGATGGCATGGGAACGCTGGACTTTCGGGCGGCCGAGTTCTGGGAGCCCCACAAGGCCGACCACAGTTGCGCCGCGTCTACGACATCTGCGCAGGCTGCCGTCGCTGTCTGCCCCTCTGTCCATCGTTCAAGGTGCTGTTCGACCGGCTGGACGTGCACGCCGTCGACGGGGACGTCGAGAATCTGCCCGCCGCCGATGTCAAGGAAGTAGTGGACCTCTGCTACCAGTGCAAGCTCTGCTACAACTACTGCCCGTACACGCCGCCCCATCGCTGGGAGGGCGACTTTCCCCGGTTGATGCTGCGGGCTCGCGCCGCCCAGACCCGCGCCGGCGGGGTGAGTCTGCAAGATCGCGTCCTCGGCAACACCGAGCTGGTGGGTAAGCTGGGCAGCCTGACTGCGCCCCTGTCGAACTGGATGAACGAGGTGTCCGTGCACCGGGCGTTCATGCAGGCCGTTCTCGGCATTCACAAGGACCGCAATCTCACGCGCTTTCAGCGGCCGACCTTCTCAACCTGGTTTCGCCGGCGCCCGCGGACCCCCGCGCCGGCGCGAACGGTGGCCCTCTTCGCCACCTGTCAGGTCGAGTATCACCAGCCCGCTGTGGGCCGCGCAGCCGTCCGCGTGCTCGAGAAGAACGGAGTGGCGGTGACCCTGCCCACCCAGCGATGTTGCGGCATGCCGTACCTCGACGGCGGGGCGGTGGACGAGGCGCGTGCCCTCGTCCAGGACGACGTGCGCTCGCTGGCCGAGTGGGCTCGCCAAGGGTGTGACATTCTCATCCAAGGGAGCGACGGCAGGACCCACCGCCTGACCACGAGCGTCGGCGCGCTGTCGCCGACAACCAGAACAGCCCCACCGCCGGCCCGCGCGGCCCGCAGCCGCTGCGTGTCCGACACGTGTTCATCGGGCCGACGAGGAAACCGGATCGTCGTCCAAAGTAGTCACGGTCTTCACTCACGGACCAGGCCAATCAACGCAGCCAAGAACGGAGGGAAACATGGACGGAACTAATGGCCAGAGCACCGGCAAGTGCCCGGTGATGCACGGGGCGACGACCTTCGGGGGCCGGTCGAACCGGGACTGGTGGCCGAACCAGCTGAACCTCCAGGTCCTGCACCAAGGCTCTTCACTCTCCAATCCCATGGGGGCGGGCTTCAACTACGCCGAGGAGTTCAAGAAGCTCGACCTGGAGGCCCTGAAGAAGGACCTCTTCGCGCTGATGACGACGTCGCAGGACTGGTGGCCCGCCGACTACGGCCACTACGGTCCGCTCTTCATCCGGATGGCGTGGCACAGTGCCGGCACGTATCGCATCGCGGACGGCCGCGGCGGCGGCGGCTCGGGCATGCAGCGCTTCGCGCCGCTCAACAGCTGGCCCGACAACGGGAACCTCGACAAGGCGCGCAGGCTCCTCTGGCCGATCAAGCAGAAGTACGGCAACAAGATCTCCTGGGCCGACCTCATGATCTTCGCGGGCAACTGTGCCCTGGAGTCGATGGGGTTCAGGACCTTCGGCTTTGGTGGCGGGCGCGCGGACGTCTGGGAGCCCGATGAGGTTTACTGGGGCGCCGAGGACACCTGGCTTGGCGACAAGCGCTACAGCGGCGACCGGGATCTCGCGAATCCCCTCGGTGCCGTCCAGATGGGCCTGATCTACGTGAACCCGCAGGGGCCGAACGGCAAGCCGGATCCGATCGCCGCGGCCAGGGACATCCGCGAGACCTTCGCGCGCATGGCGATGAACGACGAGGAGACCGTCGCCCTCATCGCCGGCGGGCACACCTTCGGCAAGGCCCATGGCGCTGGTGCTGAGGCGCTTGTCGGTCGTGAGCCTGAGGGCTGCAGCATCGTGGAGCAGGGCCTCGGCTGGAGGAACAGCTTCGAGAGCGGCATGGGCGTCCACACAACCACGAGCGGTCTGGAAGGCGCATGGACCACCAGCCCGACGCGGTGGGACAACGGCTACTTCGACAACCTGTTCAACTATGAATGGGAACTGGGAAAGAGCCCGGCCGGTGCCTGGCAGTGGAAGCCCAAGGGTGGCGCCGCGGCGGACGCCGTGCCGGACGCGCATGATCCGGCGAAGCGGCATGCACCCATGATGCTCACGACGGACCTCTCCCTGAGGATGGATCCGAACTACGCGCCGATCTCGAAGCGCTTCCACGAGAACCCGGACCAGCTCGCAGACGCCTTCGCGCGGGCGTGGTATAAGCTGACGCACCGCGACATGGGCCCGCGCTCGCGCTATCTCGGCCCGCTCGTCCCGGCCGAGGAGCTGCTGTGGCAGGACCCCGTCCCGGCCGTCACGCACAAGCTGATCGACGAGCAGGACATCGCTGCCCTCAAGGGCAAGATCCTCGCCTCGGGACTTTCCACCTCCCAGCTGGTCGCGACCGCCTGGGCGTCGGCGGCAACCTTCCGCGGCTCCGACAAGCGCGGCGGGGCGAACGGCGCGCGCATCCGCCTCGCGCCGCAGAAGGATTGGAAGGTCAACCAGCCTGCGCAGCTGGCCACCGTGCTCGCGAAGCTCGAGGGGATCCAGAATCAATTCAACGCGGCGCAGTCCGGTGGGAAGAAGGTTTCGCTCGCTGACCTGATCGTCCTCGGCGGCTGCGCAGCCGTCGAGCAGGCTGCGAAGAAGGCCGGGCATGACGTGAAGGTTCCTTTCGCACCAGGGCGCACGGACGCGTCGCAGGAGCAGACGGATGTGAACTCCTTCGCCGTGCTCGAACCGACCGCGGACGGGTTCCGCAACTACCTGGAGACCCGATACGGCGTTTCGGCCGAGGAGTTGCTGGTCGATCGGGCACAGCTGCTGACGCTGACCGCGCCCGAGATGACGGTTCTCATCGGCGGCCTGCGCGTGCTGAACGCGAATGTCGGACAGTCCCAGCACGGCGTCTTCACGAATCGGCTGGAGACGCTCACCAACGACTTCTTCGTGAACCTGCTCGACATGGGCACGGCGTGGAAGGCGACCTCGGACGCCGAGGAGGTGTTCGAGGGACGCGATCGCGCGACGGGCGCACTGAAATGGACCGGCACCCGTGTCGACCTCGTCTTCGGTTCGAACTCCCAGCTCCGCGCCCTCGCGGAGGTCTACGCATGCGACGACTCGCAAAAGGCGTTCGTGCGTGACTTCGTGTCTGCGTGGAACAAGGTGATGAACCTGGATCGCTTCGACCTCGCCTGATGTCGGCGGAAGGGCGTTCGGACGCAGCTGAAGCCCAGCTGCGTCCGAGCGTCAGGTCCGGGTCGGATCGCAGCTAGGCGCGCCTGCGGTCAGCCAGGACGCCGGGGGGCTGTCCTTCGCCATAACCTCGTCCGACTCGTTTGGCGGACTTTTGGATTCGCCTGACGGGCTCCAACACGTGAGGGTTGGTGAGGGAGCACCGTCGACGACCGGAGATTATCGACCAGCCGGTAACCGTACGGTAGGGTTCTGAGGGGCGGAGAACTGTCGGCTGGATGAGCGTGCTCGTGGAGCGGTCGTGGTTGTGATCCGTGCGGGCCGGCGGGGGACTAGGCGGCCTGGCGGAGGTAGCGGTGGTGCAGGTCGCCGACTTCGGGAACCTCCACAATCTTGCCCGCTGCGGGAAGCTCGATAACCCTGAGGTCGGGTGCGTCCTTGTCGAGCGCGAGGTGGGTGCGCGCTTGATGGTAATAGGCGACGTACCGGGTCAGGATGCGGCGCAGGTGTCGTTCGCCCAGGACGAGCACGTGATGGTCCTTTCTGTTCCTTCTGTTGGAAACCTACGCATAGCCGCAATCAACCGCCACGTGCATGTCCATCAAGTGGCCCAGGCTAGCACAACCGGTGGGCGAGCGCGGCGGCGATTTCGTGCAACGGGACAAGCGGGTCATCTCTATTTACTCTGACCCCGCCGGGCGGGTGTCAGTGTTGGCTGATCGGAAGCTCGGGCGGTCACATATCATGTGGCAATGATCGAGGAGGTGGAGGTCGTCCTGCGGCGACTGATCGCGCGGGCGGGCAGGGCCCCGACCTGCTGGGTGTTTCCTGTCCCGGTCAAAGAGGTACTACGAGCTGGCAAAGCGTTCGCGTCGGCTCCGAGAACGTTCGCGCTGGAACTGACTCGAGTGCCAACACGGGCTGCGGCGCCGATGACGGTATCGGCATCACAGACCTGTCGAAGCAGATGATTGCGGGGTGGGCTGGCAGGCGGAGATCGCGGGCGGTCAGGCCGCGCGCTGGTAGCGGTGATGAAGCCCGCCGACCTCGGGGACGGTGACGATATGCCCGGATGAGACGGACTGTACTGTGCGCCGGCGCGGGCTATCGTTACCGAGACTCTGGTGAGGCCGCGTAACGTTGTAGTAGGCGAGGTACGTGCGAAGCACGCGTCGGAGGTGGCGTTCGTTGAGCACGATGACGAGATCGAGGCATTCGCGGCGCATCGAGCCGATGACGCGCTGGGCGAAGGGATTCTGCCAGGGAGCGCGAGGTGCGGTGACGACCTGGCGAATGCCCAGGCGCTCGACCCGGCGCGGGAAATCACGCCGTAGATGGCGTCGCGATCGCGGAGCAGGTAGGCGGGGCCGGTCTCGTCCGGGAACGCGTGGACGATCTGTTGAGCCGCCCAGGCGGCGGTGGGCTGGTTGGTGACGCCGATGTGGAGGAGTTCTCGGCGGTGGTGGCGGAGTATCACACAGCCGAAGAGCAGGCGAAAGGTCAGGGTCGGTGCGACGAAGAAGTCGATGGCCGCGATGTCGTGGCGGTGAGCAGCCAGGAAGGCCCGCCAGGGAGGCGACGGGTGACGGGAGGCACGGCGCATGTGCTTGGCGACGGTGAGGGCGGCGACTTCATAGCCGAGGAAGCGGAGTTCGGCCTGAATCCGGGCGCCGGCCCCAGGTGGGGTTTTCGCGGGCCATGCGTCGAATCAAGCTGCGGATCTCGAGGTCGATCGGCGGACGACCCGGTGAGCGGAGCCGGGACTTCCAACGCCAGTAGAGTCGAAAGCCCTGGCGGTGCCAAGCGACAACAGTGGCGGGCTGGACAATGAGGAGGCTGGACCGCCAGTTCGCCCCGAGCCGTGAGAGGCACACCCATAGGATGCGGTCCTGGCGGCGGAGCCGCGGGCGCGGGCTCGACCGCGGCAGGACCGTCAATTGATGGCGCAGGGCAACGTTCTCGAGGGTAACGGCGGTGGAGCGGCCCAGAAGGGCGCGGAGGAAGGTCCAGACGCCCAGGACGAGGATCATTGCAGCTCCCTAACGGTGAGGGGATAAAGGGCTGGCCGAAATTCTAAATCGGGCTTTTGAACGTCGAGTTTTTGACCGGGACACCACCGGGTCGGGGCCATGCAGCAGGTCCGCGGTGACATGCGCTTCATAGCTCGAGCCGGATCTCCACGCGGTCGTAGCCAACGCGTGGCACGCGCACCTGGCTCGTCATGTCGGGCTCTCAAGGCTCACGCCGCCCGCGCGGGCGAGCAGCTCTAAGTCAACTGTGACGGATTCCGCCCCACTGCGCGGGCGAGCTCCGCAACGGACGTGGGTCGCTCCTCTTGCAAGAGTAGCCCCTTGTTGCCAACTGCCACTGAAGCGTTACTCCCCTTGAATCAGCACGGGATTCCCGGCGACTTCGGAGGCGAGGAGAGAGAAGGGCCCATGCCACGTCCCGGTCGAGTGGTCTCGATAGAACATGACCAACTGTTGCCCCTGGCGAGCAACTACCTCAAAGTTCCCGCCAAAATTGCTCTGGATGAGGGTCACCGCATGATACACACCGCTCCCAAAGACGGCCGTGGGCCCCGCCCACGGACCTATCGGATTGTTCGGGCGGTAGTAGTGGGCCAGACCACCTGAGGCCAACGGCACCACCAGCTCGAAGTTCCCAGGGGTCCCATCACGGTTCTGAATCAGCACGGGATTCCCAGCGACTCCGGAGGCGAGGAGAGAGAAGGGCCCATGCCACGTCCCGGTCGAGTGGTCTCGATCGAACGTCACCAATTGCTGCCCTTGGCGAGCGACTACCACAAAGTTCCCGCCCAAAGTACTCTGGATAAGGGTCACCGCATCATACACACCGCTCCCAAAGACGGCCGTGGGCCCCGCCCACGGACCTATCGGATTGTTCGGACGGTAGTAGTGCGCCAGACCACCCGAGGCCAACGGCACCACCAGCTCGAAGTTTCCAGGGCTCCCATCACGGCTCTGAATCAGCACGGGATTTCCGGCGACTCCGGAGGCGAGGAGGGAGAAGGGCCCATGCCACGTCCCGGTCGAGTGGTCTCGATAGAACGTCACCAACTGTTGTCCCTGACGAGCGATTACCTCAAAGTTCCCTCCTCCAAAATCACTCTGGATGAAGGTCACCGCCTCATACATGCCGCTCCCGAAGACCGCCGTAGCGCAGGACCAAAAGCGTATCGGATTGTTCCGCCGGTAGTAGTGCGCTAGGCCACCCGAGACCAACGGCACTACCAGCTCGAAGTTCTCCGACCCAGGCGTACTATCATAGATAGCGTCACGGCCAGCAATATCGTCGCACGTTAGCGCCCGTCGCGTCTCGCCGCGTGCCAATGTAGACGCCATCACCGGTGTGGGCGTGATACCATCCTGGTGGCCGAGGCCCAGGCAGTGCCCCATTTCGTGGATGGCCACACTCTGCCAATCGTACTGCGTCGACGGAGGGGTACCCGTGCCGGTGTACCAGCTGAAAGTGTTGCTAAAGCGCATGTCGCATTCAATGATATTGGCGGGATTGCTACGAAAGAACCACACGGTGGTTTCCGCAAGCACCCCCGCTTCGAGACCTCCGCCAAAGTCGACCTGGTTGACATTGTTGAGCGACGGATAGACCCCTGCCGACTGACACGCATCGGCCCCAAAGGCAAAGGTGAAGTGTGCGTAGTTCCATTCTGCAGCGCCATCCTTGGTCCGCTGCACTCCGCTGCCGGGTACTCCCGTACCACAGACAATCCAGTTCTCGCTCATCGGTGTTGCTTGATAGGACCAGTCCGGTCCCAGCAGAACATACGTAAACCCGGCACTGGGTATCATTAACACGATGGACCACGTCGCAAGGGCTACTCTCCACGGTCTCATCCTCATTCTCCCGTTGTCGACCCGTCTCCCCACTACCGGGATGCGGCACGAACAGCGTCGACGAAGTCATCAACTGCCACTCGGTGGCCGTGTCGCGTCACCAGGCCGTGGTGTATTTTATAGACGCCCTGATGCTGGCCGACAAGGCTGAACGGGACACTCGTGGTATCTAGGAAGAGAATTACACGATCCCCATTTTGGAACACCGGATCGTTGGAAGTACGCATGCCCACATCACCAAGAATGCCCCCGGCGATCCTGAAGGTGACGTCTGCTCCCCGCGATCCTTTAATATTGTCCTCGATTGTCACAGTCACATCGGTCTGAATCGCGGTATGCTGAACGTTCCAAGTGCTAAGTTGCATCGTAACAGTGCCGATTACGATGGTATCCGCCTCCTGGCTTAGTTGCTCCAGACTGCGCTGGACGACAGCCGTTTCCCCCAACTCTGATAACAGAGTGATACCGGCCAGCAGGGTAACTAATACGGTGCTCAGTGCTCTTCTCATAGTTAACCGCCTCCTATCTCTTTCTTCCTCGGTCGTCTTTGTGTCAGCGATACGATTCGCCAATGGCGATCATATGTATCGTGGCTGGAAGTTTCATACCTTGCCTCCCGCCCGTACTGTCCGAAAACTCGTCGTATGCTCACGCTGCGCGGTGATAGTAGCGCAACAGCCCTCCTAGCCGGTCCCGACAGCGTACCCGGGTCGCGTCCGCGACGGCGGCTGCCGGGTCGATCAACTCGTTGCCGAGCCCTTGATGGTTCTGCTCGCCATGGTAGTGAGCGACGAACTCGGCGAGGGCGCGGAAGAGGCGACGCTCCCCGAAGAGGATCAGGCGGTCGAGACACTCCTCTCGGATCGAGCGCACGAAGCGCTCCGCGTAGGCGTTGGCATTCGGCGCCCGGACGGGCATCAGCACGATCCGCACCCCGGCGCTTCGGACGATAGGGCGGAAGTCATCGGTCCACTTGCTGTCGCGATCGCAGATGAGAACGCGATGGCCCACCAGGAACCCATCGACCGCATCGGTCAGTCGACGGGCCGTCTGCGCCATGAAGCAGCCATCCGGGATGGGCGTCGAGCCTGCCACGTGAACCCGTCGGCTTCGGAGGTCGAGCACGAAGAGCGTGTAGTAGGTGATGAGTTCTCGCGGGGTCCAGACCTCGGTGGTGAAGAAGTCGGCCCCCGCGATCTCGCCCCAGTGGGCCCGCAGGAACGTCCGCCAG
>JBKPAK010000058.1:0-11666 GCA_046726415.1 Candidatus Methylomirabilota bacterium | reverse complement strand
TCTCTACCCCGGCGAGATCGAGCACCGCACCGAGCAACGCCGCCGGCGCGAGGGCATCCCGATCGAAGACGCGACGTGGGTCCGGCTCGGCGAAGTCGCCGCGCGCTTCGGAGTATCGCCGCTCCGATCTCTCGCGTGAATCGCCGATTCGGGAGTCAGACGCCGCCGCGAGCCAATCCATGGCCGCGGCGTTGATGAGGCGGGGAAGGAGCCGCACGGCCCGCTCGTCGCTCTGCTACGATGCCCGGGTTCCCCGGGGCGCGACAAGCGCGGGGGGCTTGGGGGGCCCTGTCGAGGCCTCCCATCTTCCTAGTCGCGCCGCCGACCTTCTCCGACACGCGGTGATGTCTCCTAGGGGTTCCTCATCCACAGCGTCACGCCGCTGATGGTCTGGGCGCCGTCGCTGATCAAGAACAGGAATGGCGCCACGACGTCGTCGGGTTGGCCCAGCGGCCGACCGCTCCGCGCGACCGCCGTCTGGATCTCCTCCGGCGTGTTGGCCTTGCGCATCAAGGGCGTCTCGGTGATTCCCGGAGCGATGCAATTGACGGTGACGCCCTGGTCGAAGACCTCCTGCGATAGCGACGTGCTGAAGGCCATCAGACCCGCCTTGGAGGCGGCGTAGGCTGAGCTGCGCGCGGCGCCGCGTACGCCGAGACCACTCGCGATGCTGACGATGCGGCCATAGCACTGCCGGAGCATGGGCGGCAGCGCGAAATGCGAGCACAGGAAGGCGCTCTTGAGGTTGGCATCGAGCGTCTCGTCCCACTGCTTCGGCGTCATGTCGGCCACGGTCGCTCTGCGATAGACACCGGCCACGTTGCCCAGGATGTGCAGGCCTCCCTGCGCGCGGACGATGCCTTCGATCGCGGTCTCCACCTGAAGCGGGTCGGTCACGTCCACGCGGACGCCCATGGCGGCGCCGAGATCGCGGGCGACGGCATCGATCTCCGGGTTGATGTCGCCGATGGCGACGCGCGCGCCCTCGCGCACGAGCGCTGCGGCCAGGGCGCGGCCGATGCCGCTGGCTCCGCCGGTGATGAAGGCGACCTGGTCGCGTGGCATCGATGTCCCTCCAAACGCGAAGGTGGTCGGCTCAGCGAGCCTGGCCGGGCGCGCGAGACGCGAGCTTCGGCATGACGTGATCGGCGAACCGCCGCATGGTGCGCTCGACCTCGTCGCGCGACAGCATCGACCCCTGGTCGAACCAGCAGATGATCTGCGAGAGTCCGAACTCGTCGCGGGCGGCCTGGAGCCGGTCGATCACCTCCGAGGTGTCGCCGAAGGCGCCCTGATCGCGGCAGAACCGATCGTACGGAAGGTTGGCCACGTTCTCTTCGATCGCCCGGAGGCGCGGCAGATGGTCGACATACGTCTCCGGCAGCTGCGAGAAGATGGTCTGCAGGTTTTTGTAGTACTGGTGCACGCCCGGCCGCATCGCGGCCCGCGCGGCGCCCGCGGTGGCGCCGACGTGGACGGGCAGCATGAGCGCCATCTGGTCGCTCTGCCACGGGTGGCCGCCGGCCTCGAGACGGTTTCGATAGAGCGCCATGCACTCGCGGAGCTGCGGCAGAGGCGTGGTGGTCGTTCCCGAGTAGATGGGCAGACCCAGGTCGCCGATGTGGGCGAAGCTCTCCGCCGTGTGGACGGCGACGCGGATGGGCGGGTGGGGCCGCTGCAGCGGTTTGGGCGCCACCGCGAGGTTCTCGACCTGATAGAACCGGCCGCGATAGCTGAAGCGCTCCTGCGTCCACGCCAGACGGATGATCTCGAGGGCCTCGTCGAAGCGGGCGCGGTTCTCCGCCACGGGCACGCCGAATCCGTGAAACTGGGTGGGGATCGAGCCCCGGCCGACCCCGAACTCAAGGCGCCCGCCGGACAGGAGGTCGGCAGTCGCGGCGTGCTCCGCGCAGCTCAGCGGATGATGCAGCGGCAGCAGGGTGACGGCGGTCCCGATGCGAATCCGCCGCGTGCGCTGAGCGATCACCGGCACCACCATGAGGGGATCCGGCAGGAGCGAGAAGGCGCCGCCGAAGTGGATCTCGGCCAGCCAGGCTACGTCGAAGCCGAGCGACTCGGCGAGCGCGATGAGATCGAACATCTCGGCATAGCGCTCGGCGTGCGTGTGTCCTGGCGACTCCGGGGCCTGGAAGAAGACGCCAAATCGCATTGCGAGCCAGCATACGGGAGGACCGAGCCGCTGCGCTACGGCCTTGCCGCCGCGATGGTTCTGGGCACCTGCACACCTTGACGCCGCCGCTCTCACCGGCCAGTATGGCTCCGCGTGGAGACGGCGAATCCACCGCCCCGGAGGTCAGCATGATCCAGACGGCTCGATCGGCCCTCGGCGTGACGGCCTTGTTCCTGGCGGTCGTGCTCCTGTCAACATTCCCAGCCCAGCTCGCGGCCGCCCCCGAAGGCCAGATGAACTTCGCGGCGCACGTCACCTTGGCTCCACGGTGGCTCGACCCGGCGGAGACCGAGTCGGCCATCACGCCCTTCATGGTCCTCTACGGCATTCACGACGCGCTGGTGAAGCCCATGCCGAGTGGTCTCACCACCCCGAGCCTCGCCGAATCGTGGACGGTGTCGAAGGACAGCCTCGCGTATGAGTTCGTCTTGCGGAACGGCGTCAAGTTCCACAACGGGGACCCGGTCACCGCGGACGACGTGAAGTTCTCCTTCGAGCGCTATCACGGTGGCGCGGCCAAGCTCCTCAAGGAGCGCGTGAAAGAGGTCCGGGTCATCGATCCACGGCGGGTGCGCTTCGTCCTGAAGGAGCCGTGGCCGGATTTCCTGACGTTCTACGGCACCACCGCGACCGGCGCCGGCTGGGTCGTGCCGAAGAAATACGTCGAGAAGGTCGGCGATACCGGCTTCCAGAAGGCTCCCATCGGGGCGGGCCCCTACCGGTTCGTCAGCGTGAACCCAGGAATCGAGCTGGTCCTCGAGGCGTTCGAGGGCTACTGGCGGAAGGCCCCCAGTGTGAAGCGCATCGTGCTCAAGAGCGTCCCCGATGAGACGACCCGCGCCGCCGCCCTCAAGCGCGGCGAGGTCGACGTCGCCTATTTCCTGAACGGCCCGATCGCGGAAGACGTGCGCCGCACAGCGGGTCTGAAGCTGATGGCCGTGCGGACCAACAGCGTCTTCTTCCTCGACTTCGTCGAGCAGTGGGATCCCAAATCGCCCTGGCACGACCAGCGCGTGCGCCTCGCGGCCAGCCTGGCCATCGATCGCAAGGCCACCAACGAGGCCGAAGCACTGGGCTTCTCGGGGTTGACCGGCAACATCGTGCCCCGGCACATGGAGTTCGCCCTGCCCATCGATCCGCATCCGTATGACCCCAAGCGCGCCAAGCAGCTGCTCACCGAGGCCGGCTATCCCAACGGGTTCGACGCCGGCGACATCACGCCGAATCCGCCCTACTTCTCGATGGCGGAGGCGATCGGGACGAACCTCGGCGCGGTCGGGATCAAGGTCCGGCTGAGGACGCTCGAGCGCGCCGCCTTCCTCACCGCCTGGGGCGAGAAGAAGCTCAAGGGCATCGTCCTGGGCGCGCAGGGCGCCGGCGGCAACGCTGCCACCCGGATCGAGGGAGTGGCGACCCGGAACGGTACCTACGCCTACGGGGTGCTGCCCGAGGTGGAGGATCTCTTCCTGCGCCAGGCGCGAGAGCTCGACCGCAAGCGACGCGAAGAGATGCTCCACCAGATCCAGCGCATCCTCCACGAGCGCGTGGTCTTCGCGCCCATCTGGGAGAACGGCTTCATCCGCGGGGTGGGCTCGCGAGCCGAGGAGCCGGCCCTGAGCCTGATCCCCGCCTTCCCCTACGCCGCACCGCTGGAGGATCTGCGCCTCAAGAAGTAGCGGCGAGCCGTCAACGACCGGGCCAGAGCGCGACGCCGACGCGCTCCGCCGCCTGCCGGAGGCGCCCGTCGGCGGTCGCGAGCGAGGCCGCGCGGGACGCAGCGAGGGCCAGGTACACGCAGTCGTAAACCGGGTGCCCCAGCTCGACGGCCAGGCGGACAGCAGGCCTGAGCAGCGCCGACGACGGCGTCCAGGAGATCTCCAGGGCGAGCAGGTTGGTGACGGCCTGCTCGACATCGGCTGTCTCCATCTCACGACGCCGGAGCTTCTTCCACCAGGCGTTGGTGACCTCGACCGCCATGAGATCCGGTGCCAGAAGGGGCAACTCGGTTTCGAGCAGCCGCTCCGCTCCCGACTGGTCTAACTCGTTCGCAAACCACAGAAAGGCGATCGAGGCGTCGACGACAACTGGGCCCGCCGCGGCGATCGTGTACCGGGAGGCGCGTTCGCGCGCGTGCGAGCGGCGAACCCTAGTGGCCGGGCGCCGCCTCATCGCTCCCGATCCTCCCTGATGAGATCGACACCGCGGGAACGGTGCGGGCGCTGGCGGGCGCGGATGGCGGCGGCCCGCGCGGCGATCTCCGCACGGCCTGTCCGCGTGCCCTCGGCGAGGATGCGCCTGGCCTCCTGCTCGACCGACACGCCGCGGAGGCGGGCCTGCAGGCGGAGCCGCTCGGCCACCTCGTCATCGAGGTTACGAACGATGATTGTCGCCATGGTGATGCTATCGTATAATGCTATCAGGGCTAGCGCAACGTGATATCAAATATTAAATGCGCTGCGGGCGGGATCAGCCACGGCTTCACGAGATCCGGTCGCACCGGCCTTCGCGCCAAGCGCACCTCGAAGTCGACACCGAGATCGAGGGCAAGGCAGTGACTGTGGTGATTGCAGCGATTGAGACTTCTGCTGGGACGGACGAAAAGGCGGGCCTGCTCCGACCGGCACTTACCCGACGGGGGGGCGGAGCGGGCCGAGCTTCCAGGCGCGGATCCGGCCGATGTTCTTCGCCTCGACCGGCGGCACTTCCTGGAACTCCGCGCGGAGAGTGTCGGGCAGGCGCTGGTACAGCGTGTTGCTCACTACGATCTCGTCGCATCCAGCGGCCGTGTTGAGGCGGTCGGCGAGGTTGATGGAGTCGCCGATGACGCCCATGTGCGTGCGGCTCAGGGGTCGGAGCGAGAGCACCTGGAGGTCGCCGAGGGTCATGGAGACGTGCACCCCGGCGGCCGGCTGGATCTGGTCGATCTGGCGCTGCCACTCGGTCGCGACCGAGGCGCCGATGTCGACCAGTCCGCGTGCGCACTCCACCGCTTGCTCCGCGTATGCCGGCGGCGCCTCGGGGATGCCGAAGAGCCCGACCACCGAGTCTCCGAGGAACTGGTAGAGCATCCCGCTGTCGTTGACGACACGGTGGCGCGTCCTGGAGGCGAACGACGTCAGCGAGCGGCGCGAGACCGCCTCGTCGCGCGTGTCGCGCACGTAGCTCGAGTATGAGCAGAGGTCGGCCATGACGACCACGACATCCCGGTACAGGCCGGGCGGCAGGATCGAACGGGGCAGGATCCGACCGGCCTCGCGAAGCCGGCGCACGCGCCAGAAGGCAAGGTGCCAGAGGAGGGTGGCCTGGAGGGGGTCGTTCTGGAACCCGTCGCCGAAGGCATAGGAGCCCTTGGCGTGGTCGACGGCGTTTCGCAGGGCGAGGAGGTCGTCCTCACCCAGCGCGCTGAGGGAGACACCAAAGCGCTCACCGAGGAGCCGGAGCAGGTGGCGCTCGTCCCAGATCTCGAGGGCCAGCCCGGGCCGCAGGGCCTCGCGCAGCAAACGCTCGACACTCGTCCGGTCGCCGAGGACGCTCTCGTCGGCGGCCACCACGACCCGCGCAGCGCCGTCGGTCCCGGGGACGGGCTTGCCGTACTTTCGCCGGATGCTCTCGAGCAGGCGATCGCGGGAGTAGCCCGTATCGACCTCGACGAAGTACGGCGGCGCCTGGCCCGCGCGGACCTCGATGTCCGCGAAGGCGCCGGCGCCGAGGGACACCTCCTGCCTGATCCGGATGGCCTCGGGCGGCACGCCCTCGTCGAGGTGGCGAAACAGGAGGTAGTCGCAGCACATGCCCTGGAGGAGCAGGCGCAGCTCGCTGGAGGCGTCTTCCACGGTGACCCGATCTTACCTTTGTTTCACCCAGCTCCTACGCGCGGTCCCCACGCCGCGTACTCCGGCCCTCTCGTTCAACGGGTACGCCTCGACGTCGAGGGAGCAACGGCCAGGCGGGACAAGCCGGTTTAGGAGTCCAACGGGCGCGCGCGGACGTCGGCGACGAGCAGGCCGAGGGCGACCAGCACCACGGCCGAGGCGCTCAGCGCGAGCGACCATTCGACGCCGATCAGGGCGCCCAGGACGCCGACCGTCACGCCGCTGGTCGTCCGGAGCCCGAGCATCGACGTGTTGAAGAGCCCGACGACGCGACCCCGGAGCCGGGGCGGGGCCAGGACCTGAACGATCGCCTGCGCCATGGACGTGAAGGCGATGTTGAAGATGCCAGCCAGCACCAGCAGCGCCACCGACGCCGCGTAGCTGTGGGCGAGCGGGAAGATCGCCATCACGGTTCCCCAGATCACAGCGCACACGATCGCCGCGCGCGCCCCCCCCGCGGAGGACGGTGACGCTTTCCAGCAGCAGCGCGCCGATCACGGCGCCGGCCGCGTTGGCGCCGAAGAGCACGCTGTACCAGACGTCGGCCTCCTCGGAGCCGTGATGGTGCGCGAATTCCGGCATCTGTGCCTGGAACGCGCTGCCCACGAAGAGCGACGTCGCTCCGGCCAACACGACCATTCGGATGATCCGCGGCTCGGTGCTCACCTCGGAGAGGAGCCGGCGCGCCTCCGCGAAACTGAAGCGCGGCGCCTGCCGCGGCCCCTCCCCCTCGCCCGCGTGCCCCGTGTAGGGCAGGCGGAAGAGGAACAGGATGAGCGGCAGGTACAGCAGCACGTTGACGAGCAGCGACACGCCGGGACCGAGGACGAGCATGAGCCCGCCCCCGACGGCGGGCCCGACCAGCATCGCGAAGTAGCGGCTGATCGCGGTGAGACGGATCGCGCTCTGCAGATGCTCGGCACCGACGATGTCGTGGACGATGAGCTGGAATGGCGGCGACCCGAGCACGCCGGCGGCCCCGTGGATCGCCAGGATCACGGTCGCGTGCCAGGCGCGCAGTGTGCCGGTCAGGAAGAGCACGGCCCAGGCGAGCGACGCGAGCATCAGAAGCCCCTGGGCAACCTGGATGAGCTTGCGGCAGTCGTACCGGTCCGCGAGGGCGCCCGCGTACACGGAGAAGAACAGATACGGCGCCCAGTGGCCGATGACGGCGAACCCGCCGAGGGTCGGCGAGTGGAAGGACTGGAAGATGACCCAGTAGCTGACCACGTGCTCGACGCTCTCGGCCGTCATGCCGATGAGCGCCCAGAGGAAGTAGCGGCGGTAGTCGCGATGGTGCAGCGCCCCGAACTTCGTGCTGACCGGGGGCGCCGCGGGGAGCCGGCTCACTCGCTCGTTACCTGCCCTCGTCCACCATAAGCGCGAGGCCGGCCGCCGGCACCGGGGTCTCGCGCAGCTCGAAGGCCGCGCCCTCGGGGCCGGGAACGGCGAACGACGCCTTCATCGGGCCTTCGTCTCCTCGCGGTAGAGATCGAGCGCCTTCATCACAGGCGCGTCGGTAAAGCTGAACAGGAAGGCGGGACGGTGGCCGCTGTTGACATGCTCCCGGAAGGTCCAGGTGGGCACCGTGAACACGTCCTTGTCCTCCCAGTCGAGCTGCTGCCCGCCCACCACCGAGTAACCTGAGCCCTCGATCACGTGGTAGTTCGTGCAGGCGACCTGGCGGTGCGCCTGGGTCCGCGCGCCGGGGCGCAGCAGCTGGATGTAGCACGCGATGGTCGGCATGGCGGGCCCGCCGGTCACCGGGTTCGTGTACTCGAGGATGACGCCGTCGAACGGGCTGCCCGAGTGCTCCGCGGCCAGACGCTCTAGGGCGGCGCGGGCCTGGGACATCGGGTAGTGCCACAACGGCGAGTAACGCGCCGAGGGAGGCGCTTCCCACGCCGGCCGCAGCCCCCCGTCGCCATACTTCGCGAAGGACGGATCGACGCCCTCCCCGACGGTCTGGATCTCCTTGTAGTACTCCTCGTAGAACCCGGCCTCCAGCATCCGCACCAGCGGGGTGTCCAGGCCGTCGAGCCAGATCATCGGCGCATCGGTGTCGTTGGCGTGGTCGTGCCACGTCCAGTTGGGAGTCAGCACGAGATCCCCCGGAGACATGGGAATGCGGTCGCCGTTCACGACCGTGTAGCCGCCCTTGCCCTCGATGATCAGGCGCAGCGCCGAGGCGGAATGGCGATGGGCGCGCGCGATCTCGCCCGGCATCACGATCTGGATGTTAGCGACCATGGTGTTGCTCGCCGACACGCCCGCCAGCTCGGGGTTCGTCAGCCGGAGCACCCGCCGCTCGGCCTGCTCGGTGCCGACGAGCTGGGCCGCTCGCATCGCCTGGGAGCGCAGCTCGCGCCAGTGCCACACGTACGGGACGGCCTTGCTCTTGGGCTCGAGGCTGATCCCGCCGCCGATCCACGCGGGCGTCACGTGCTGCGATCGCAGCTGCGCGTAGTACTCCTGCAGCTCCGCGTCCGAAGACTTGATGTCCGAGAGTTTCAACATCGGGTGTCCTCCCCTCGCCCACGGGTGTTCACGCGGAGGCCGGGGTCAGCTGATACAGCGGCATGCGGGCCTTGATCTGCTCGTCCCAGCCCCTGGCCCGCACGTCGATCATGACGCCGTCAGGACCCTTGAACTTCCGGTTGACCTTGGTGCTTCCCGGGCACTCGGTGCAGCTCGCCGTCTCGAGCGAGGTCCGCGTCGCCTCGAGATCGTCCACGTAGAAGCCGATGTGGTGAATGCCCTTGACGGTGGACGGGCCTTCCCCGAGGTTGGGCGTGTCCTCGCCGCCGTACTTGAGGATGGCGAAGTAGATGTAGCCGTCACTCAACCAGACGCCCTCGGCGCCGGTGTCGGTGGGCTCTCGGCGCAGCTCCGTCAGCCCGAAGACATCCTTGTAGAACTCCGCGGTCTTCACGGGATCGTCGGTCGACAGTGCGATGTGTTTGATCCTCGCCATGGCTCTCTCCTTCCCGTCGTATGCAGGCCGACCCTGCCGCGAGTGTTCACGCCCGGACGCCGTCACCTGGGCCCAGGTTCTCGCACACGAGACCGGGGCCGTCAAGCGCGCGCGGGCCCTACGTTCTCTTCGGTTCCACGTCCTCGTAGGGCGCCGAGAACGCGCCTGCGGCGATGAGGCCGAGTCCCGGCTCCTCGGCGCGCCCGGCGACTCCGTCGACAAAGGCCGCTTGTTCATCGGGTGCCCTCTGTCGGCACCGGCTCGCCTCCCAGCGCGGGGGCGTTGCCCACGTGGAGCATCCCGACTAGGGTAGGGCGGCACGATCGGTCTCTGCAGCGGGCGGGAGGCCCTGGATGAAGTGTCCCCGTGCGAGCACGAGAACCCGGTGGACGTGAAGTTCTGCGGGCAATGCGCCGCGTCGCTCATGGCGGCCCTCGCCTCGACGACCGGGGACATCACATCGTGAGACGCGTCGCCGTCGCCACACCGCTCTCGCCGAGCCGTGGCGCGCCGGCACCTCCATCCCTTTTCGCGCCGGCGCGTCCACGCGAGGCATTCTCGCCTGCGTTAGCCGACCGCGCGTGGCTCAACAGTTCTCGCGCGCAGGACTCCCCGCCGGCCGACCCGCGCGCCGGTCTCGGGCGCGCCGCGCCGCTCCCGCGGCCCGTGCGCGCGCTGATGGAGTCGACCCTCGGATGGCGCTTCGAGCGGGTGCGGATCCACGCCGATGACCATGCTGCTCGGGCCGCGCAGGCCCGAGACGCAGCCGCGTACACGATCGGCGAGGACATCGTCTTCGGTCGAAGCGCCTACGCACCAACGCGTGGGGAAGGGCTCTCCCTGCTCGCCCACGAGTTGGTGCACGTGGCCCAGTGGTACAACGGCGGTCGCCCCGCTGTCCCGAGGTCGATCCCCATCGCCGAGCGTCTCGACGCAGGGTCGGTGCGGGCGGGGCTCGGTGCGGCAACGCTCGAAGCGGAGGCCAGCGACACGGTGATGCGCCTCGGCCCCCAAAGGCCGCCGCGCGTCTCCGGGGCCCTCCGGGCCGCGCGACTGCTGTCCCACCCGGTCTATGTCTCGAAGCACGGCACGCCTGATTACCTCGAGGCATGGTTCTTCGAACGCTGGGGCTACAGCCCCGTCATGACGGGGGTCGATTCGATCGAGGAGATCGTGGCCGATCTCGCCCGCATGCCGCAGATCGGGCGGGTCACTATCGTGACCCATTCCTCTCCCTTGGAGATGCAGATCGCGCTCATCAATGGCGGATACCCGGCGGTCTTCAAGTGGATGTGGAGGATCGACACCCCCGGCGAGCTACCCGCCCTCGAGCATCACTCTCCCGAGGAGATCGCCCATCAGGGAGACCTGGCGGGCCTCTTGGGGGCCGATGCCCAGGCGGGACCGATCTTCCGTCGGCTGGGCGGCACCGCCAACCCTCTTTTGCGCGCGTGGGTTCGATCGGCGACCGAGCGGGCCTTCGCGGAGGGGGCCGTGGCCCCGGCCCCGGGCTCCATGCCGGAGGAGGCAGAGAGAGCGCTGGAATCGGACCGCCAATGGCTCGCGCTGCGGAGTGGCGCATGATGCAGTATCGAAACACGATCCTCCTGGGCTCCGCCGTCGTGGGTGGCGGCGGCACGCCGATCCAGGCGGATTTCACGCTCCTGTCGCGGGCGGCGCGACGGCTCGCCCCGCGCATCGCGTTCGGCGGGAGCACGGTCGCGCTTCGCGGCAGCCGATTCCATGTCGAGGGCAGTCCCACCAGGGCGATCCACGCCCTCCTCCGAGATCGCCTCCCACAGTTCGTCAAGAACCTGGACGCCATGCGCCGGGGCATCACGTCAAGCTCGTGGATCGAAATCCAGGGCTGTCGCGTGGGCCAAGATCTCTCGTACCTCCGGGCGGCCCAGGCGTTCTTCGGTGGCGGCAAGCGACCACGGGTCAGCGCACCCGACTGGTACCAGTTCTTCGGATCGTATCGGGTCGAGATCCTAGAGGATTCCCCCGCCGCGCTCAAGCGGCTGTGGGGTCGTCAGCAGGTACAAGACGCCTTCGCCTACTGGCATCGCGTATTCACGGGGTCACCGCCCGCCGCCAATGCCGACGAGCGAACCTTGCGCAACTTCTTGCGGGCTCCCTACGCGCTCCCACTCACCTCGCCGTACCCGTCCCTACGCGGGATCGATCTCGTGCTCCTGAAAGGGGTCGAAGAGCGGGCGTTCCTCCTCTGGCTGGGGCGACATTCCGCGCGCCTGACCACGGAGCGCGCCATCCGCTCACAGCTGTTCGGAGAGGAGTCGATCGCCACGCGCACTCAGTACGCGCCGGTGGACTGGCTGCAGGAAAAGATAGAAAACAGGGCGATGCGTCGTGTCTTTCGCCCCGACCCGGACTACCAGAAGCACATCATCGAGGTTTGATGACCGGACGGCGGATGTTCTTCGCCGCTCACCCCTTCGTTCCGGCTCCGGCCGCGCCCGCTTCTGCTCCACGAGGGCCGTCAGCGACCGGTCCAGATCGCGACGCCGACGCGCTCCGCCGGCGGCCCGGGCGGCGATCTCCGCGCGGCTGGCCCCGCGTGCCCTCGGCGAGGATACGCCGGGCCTCCTGCTCGACCGACACGCCTTGG
>JBKPAK010000057.1:0-19001 GCA_046726415.1 Candidatus Methylomirabilota bacterium | reverse complement strand
CCCTGGAACCCACCCTTATCGTGATTGATGAGGATCTTCTCGCCGCTGTCGAGCGTAATCTTGCAGTACGCACCAGCCTTTGGATCGGTAACCCACCGTCCCACTTTGGCCATACTTCTCCCCTTATGACAGATAGACGGGAAGCGACGCCCGAAACGGGGCCGCCGAACATCACCAGGAAGCGAAGGGCCTTAGTGCAGGTCTTCGGAGGGCGGAGGCGGAGCGCAAGTGGCCCGAGGCAGGTAGCGTGTCATGAAGTGCCCCGGAGGCGGGGCCGGATTGTTCGACGGCAGGCTAGGCGTGAAATCGCGGAGCTGCGGCGGGGATTGCAGCGAAGCTATGGCAAGTGGCGGGAGTAAACCGAGCTTGCTGGTCACGCGGGCACGGGCAACGTCCACGCTCTCGACCGAACCGTCGGGATCGAATACGAAGGCGCCTGGCATAGCTGGCAGGCAGAGGTCGAGGCCGACGTAGACCAGGATCGCGAACAGCCATAGCCGCCGCCGCTTCACGGACCAGATTCTACCCTGTCGGGTGCCATTCAGCCGCGTACGGTAAGACACGGGAGACGGCGCGCGGCGGATGACACGCTCGGCGATGACTACCCAGCAGCCAGCCGGCCCCGCGGCGCCGGACTGTCCATCATGATCATGGTGCACTGACCAGGACAGGTTACCGCGACGAGCTGGATGGCGGCGGGGCCGACAAGACCGTGTCGCTCACGTACAGCCCGCGCGAGCGCAACGACCACGAATCTTCACCCCTGGTCAACCTCCTCGCGTTCGTGGTCGCGGTGGCGATCGGCGTGATCTTCGGCTACGTTCCGGCGCAGCGCGCGGCACGCCTCGATCCGATCTAGGCACTGCGGCCCGAGTAGCAGCTCCACGATCGCCGCGGCGCTCGGCCTGACGATCCCCCAGTCGCTCTTGCGGGCCACGCGGCGGGCGTTCTTCAGGCGACGCGCTGAGCATTGGCCACAGCCGCCTCAGTCGGAGCGTCATCGAACTGACGGTGATGCGCCTGGACTCTGTCCGCGCATGGTCCAGCCTGAGGCAGTTGCCGGCCTGCCCGACGGTCACTGACCCGGCATTCAGCACGCGCCTGCCGTGCTCTCCGCGCTCCGAGGTTCCGTCACGGCGCGGCACAACGGGTGCCGGTCGCCTGCAAACGTGACGCACGGGCGGCGGCCCGCAACGACCACGGAAACTGCGCCTCCGAGTACAGGCGGCCGACAGCATGGCGGTTCGACCGACGGCACGTCGGCCGACAGGTGATCTGCACGCTATCCGCGTGCGAACCACGAAGTACTGCGAAAGGCGGGTGCTTCACGACTTGGCGCGGAGCGACAGCGACTTCGGTCGCGTGTGAGGTAACTCTTTATCTTGCTGTAGCATCCCCGTCTTTCTCCTGCCCATTCCCTCCCGCCTCGCTTCCGGCCCGTCCTTAGGCCCCGGGGCGGTCCCTGTCGACTCCGCCGGCGGGCCGGCAAGGTCCGGTTCGGTCCCACGAACCGCTCCACGATCTTCGCGTGATACGGCCGTGCCGAATCGGTCGGAACATGCGTAAGGCCCACACGAGCAAAGGGGCAAGCTTCGCTGAGATGTTTGTCGGGCTTCGCCGCGGGCCCGCCGAGTCGTCATCGGAGCAGCCGTCGTCGCAGGGGCCTGGGTACCAGGTCGCGGGGCACCATCGGATCAATCGCTCGAAGGAGTCTCGCCCAGTCTCGATCCCGTGCCTCCCAGCTCGACGTCGAGCCTGGTGGCCTCGCCGCGGCCCCAGCCGCAGTCCGCGTTCTCGTCTGGATCGACCGAGTGTCAGCTCGTGCTGTCATCGACGACGCGCGGTCCGGGCCGCGTCCCGGCGATGGCCCCGTCACGAGCGATGTCCGAACTCCGGCACGCAACGGTTCTCGGCCGCCAGGTTGCTCGGCGCTGACGACTTCCGGGACTCTGCCAGCTGGTACGGCCCGTGCCCGCCCGGCGGAGGCTCGTAGGGAGCAGGGGCTCGATGACGGCAGCCTCGAGACGATCGGCGCATGCTGCATCACGGGCATCGCCCTGCGTAGGCGTCGTCGCGTTCTCGCCTCACGAGCTCGCTCTCCGTCTCGAGAGAGTTCAGTAACGATGCATCCTCACGGCCAGCTCGTGTGCCGGACGGACGAAACCTCGGCTCCGAGGCGATCTGCAGCAGCGTGAGGCGTCTTGCATCAATCGGCTCTGATTGCGACGCAATACGGCAGCGACCCAGCGCTGCCCGATCGGCCCGCCACTTCGGGACCTTACGATGACGCCGACCGTGATCGAGCTCACTGGCACACCTCTCGCTCGCCGTCGACACATGCATCGAGGGCGCCGGACCTTTCGCGATACCAATCTCGGCTGCGCGAGGCATGGCCAGGAGGGACGCGACGCTTGGCTCTGACTCTCGTCGACGTCGTGACCACTCCGGCCCGGCTCGCCGAGGCCAGCGCCGAAGAGGTGGCATGCCTCTATGGAGCCGTCGAGGCAATGCGGGCACGAATCGCTGCGCGGCCCCCAACGCCGACGCCATGACACCATCCGCTCGAGCTCCGGCGCGCGAGTACCTGATGCTGAAGGACCTCGCCGGCTACTGCGCCATCGGTACGCGCAGACTGCGCGACCATCTCACCGATGCCGAGCACCCGCTGCCTCACTTCCGGGTTGGAGGGAAAATCCTTGTTCGGCGCTCGGACTTCGACGCGTGGATCGGCGCGTACCGCCGGATCGGAGCGCCCGATGTGGAACGCATCGTGCGCGAGGTCGTCTCTGCGATCCATCCTTGACACGCCTCCTCGTCGTGGATACTTCCGTACCCAGCGCACGGAGCGCATCGTCGCAGCGTGGCGGGGCACACTGCCTCCGGGCTCGACGCGACGCTCCGGCGGACAGGAGGCGGCATGGCCGTGAAGGTCGTCATCTGGAAGGGAGCGTACTGGCTCGACGTGGTTCACAAGGGGCGAAGAAAACGGAGACGAGTGGGCACCGGCAAGGCCGGCAAGAAGGCGGCGGAGCTGGCGGCGATCAGGATCGCGGCCAGGCTGGCGGAAGGCGATACGTCGATCTTCGATCCGCCGAAAGGCACCGGTCCCGTGCCGACGTTCACCACCATCGCGAAGGAGTGGTGCCGAAAGTATCCATCGCTCCACGCGGTGCGCCCGGGCACCATGGACAACTACCGCTCGTTCACCGAGATGCATCTCCTTCCGTTCTTCGGCGCCAAAACGATCACCGCGATCACGCCGGAAGCGATCGAGGACTTCATCGAGGCGAAGCCGGCGCCCGGCGGGTCGGTGCGCCGGCCCGGCAAGGCGCTATCGGATGCCTCGCTACGGACGGGGCTGCTGGCTCTCCGGCTGATCCTGCAGCGTGCGGTCAAGGTGAAGCTGATCCCGGCCAATCCGATGAAGGAGGTCGAGTTCCGTCTCGCCCCCCGCATCGACCAGGTCGACCCCTTCACGGGGTGGGAGCTACGGGCACTCTTGGAAGGAGCCAGGGCGGCGGTGGGACCCGACGCCGCTGCGATGTTCCGGCTGTGGGCCCAGACTGGAATGCGTGCGGGTGAGGTGTGCGCGCTCCAGTGGCAGGATCTCGACCTCGAGCGAAGAACGGCGCTGGTGCAGAGAACGTGGAGTCGGCAGCGCCTCGGGCCAACCAAGACGGGGCATGCACGCTCCGTGTCGCTCCTGCACCCAGTCGCCGACGACACCGCGGACTGGCGACCAGGCGGGACCGACGCCGCACGGAGCGTGCTAGCCGGGCTTCAGACCCTCGGAACGCGGTCACGGGATCCCGAGGCGTTCGTCTTTGCTCCAGCCGGCAGCCCGGGTAGCACACCGCTGTCGTCGATGGAGGTGCACCGTCGGTGGCGTCGCGCGCTCGCCAAGGCTCGGGTGCGCTATCGGGTGCCCGAGCAGCTCAGGCACACGTTCGCCTCGACCATGCTTTCCAGGTACGCTCCCCCTGCTCTACGTCCAGCATCAGGGAGGGTGGCGCAGCGCCTCGGTGCTGCTGCGGGTCTATGCGCGGTGGCTGCCTCAGGCCGCGGCGTTCGAGGCATCGGCTGCCACCCTGCTGCCACCGACGCCGGCCGGTGCCCCTCCAGCCGGGGTGCCCAACGGGTCGTAACTACCTGAGCACGCAGAATCCCTGCGCTTCCACGCCGAGCGCCACGTTGAACTTGCTGCGGAAGTTTTCGATGGCGACCGCCGCGGCCAGCTCCACCGTTTCAGGCTCGGAGTAGTGAGCGCGCACGCGGGCAAAAAGCTCGTCCGTCACCTTCTGACCGGTGATGGTCATGGCCTCCGCGAAGGTGAGGGCCGCGCGCTCGCGTTCCGAGAACAGCGGGCTGGTCGCGAAGTCGGCCACCGTGCGCACCTTTTCCGCCGAGGCTCCAGCGTGCATCCCCCGGGATGCATTGATGTCAATTCAGAACGGACACCCGTTGAGCTGGGCCACGCGGAGATTCACGAGGGCCCGAAGCTCGGCGGGAAGCCGTCCGGACGTCTCGATGGCCACGGAGAGCTGCTTGGCCGCGTGGAGGATGGGCGGACAGTGCGCCTGGACCCTTGTGGTGTTGAGGACGAAGCCGAAGAGCTGTCGGTCCCGCTCGAAGATTTCGCGCAGAACCGGGTCATCGCCCGGCTCCTCGATCTCGCCGACGCGCGGCATGGCCGGATTATAGCCCCGTCATCGCCAAGCGCCGCGAGGCCGGGCCGCCATGGCGCCCGGCGCGGTCACAGCTCATCGCGCGCGAATGGACGTTCACCGCTGGCGCAGCGGTGAGCTGAGCAGCCAGCGCTCGATCGAGGGCAGCGCGTCCAGGAGCACGTCGCCCACGATCTGTAGGCTCCGGGGGGAGACCTTGTCGAGGGTATCGCCCGCCGTGTGCCAGGGGGGGAAGTCGAAATCGATGAGCAGGGCCGACGGCACCCCGGCCCGAAGGAACGGCGCGTGGTCGTCCTCCACCGGCATCGAGGCGGACAGGAAGTGGCGCTCGTGACCGAGGCGGCGGGCCGCGGCCCAGATGAGGTCGGCCAGGGCCTGCGTGGAGAACGCCTCGCGCCGAATGTTGAGGTCGCGATCGCCGATCATGTCCACCACGATGACGGCGCGCGGGAGGCGGCCAGTGCGAGACAGCTCCGCGACCAGGCGGCGCGAGCCGTACAGGCTGTCGGTCGCCGTCCAGGACTCCCGCGCCTCTTCCCCGTCGAAGAAGACGACCCAGTACGTGAAGTCGCGGGGGCTGCGCGCGAGCTGCCGGGCCAGCTCGAGCAGCAGCCCGGCACTCGAGCCTCCATCATTGGCGCCCACGAACCGGCGGTCGGCGAAGAACTTGGTGTCGTAGTGCCCTCCAATGAGGATGACGTCGGCTCGGCGTCCGGCGATCACTCCCACCACGTTGGCCATGCGCAGGCGCCCGTGCGGAGTATCGGCCTCGAACGGCTCGACTCTTGCCGCGACCCCGGCCTTCCTCAGCTCGCTCACGATGTAGTCGCGCGCCTTGGCGCCCCCCGGCGAGCCCGCCACGCGCGGCCCCATGTCCACCAGGCGATCCACGTCCCGAAAGGCCGCCTCTCCACTGAACGCCGAGGCCCCCGCCGCGGCGACCGTCGCGGCCAAGGCGAGGCCGACGGCGAGCGCCCGCCGTTTCAGGGCTTCACCCCCACGGCGCCGTAGTAGTTCACGGTGAAGAGAAAGGCGCCCTGAACCACCAGTTCGGTGAGATCATCGAGCCACCGTTGCGCGGTCCGCGCGTCGACGATCCTAAAGCGCACGGCGTTCTCAGCCCGACGCTCGAGGAAGTCCTTGGTGTAGGGCTCTAACGCCGTATCCTGGTAGACGTCGGTGAGCACGCGCACGTCCTCGAGCCCCGCCTCGGCGAGCAGACGGGGGAGACGGCGCCCGCTATACGGTTCCGGATACAGGCGTGCCACGACGTCGTCGAGGATCCTGACCGTCAGCGCTCGATGCGGATGCGCGAGTACCACCGCCCCGAAATCTTGGTCTTGCAGGGCCACCCGACCGCCCCGCCGGATCACGCGCGCCATCTCCGTGACCACCGCGCCCGGGTCCGCGACGTGCAGCATCACCGTGATGGCGAGGGCGACGTCGAAGCGGTCGGCGCGAAAGGGTAGCCGCTCACCGTTGGCAACCCGCAGCCCCATGTGAGACCGCAACGGATGCGCGCGCGCGAGCAGGCGAGCGGCCTTGACGGTGGCGCGGCTCCGATCGACGCCGACCACCCGGCCCCGGGGGCCAACCATGCCCGCCAGATCGCGGACGATCACCCCCGTCCCACAGCCAACCTCCAGGACAGCATCGCCTCGCGTCACGGGGACGAAGCGCAGGAAGCGCCGGCGCAGGCGCCGCTGAGCCGGCGTGCTCCCGCGTCTCTCCAGGGCCTCGACGATGCGGAGGGGATCGGGCTGCGCATCGATGTCGCGGAATGGATCCGGATGCACGCTCACCGATCAGACGGGGCGGCGCGGAGGGCGGTCACCCGCCGTCAGCTCAAGCGGGCGTAGCGACGCGCGCACTCGGCGCTGCAGAAGTAGTGAAGCCCCATGGCGTCCGTGCGCGTCACCGCCCGCGAGCGGGAGACGTACGTGTTGCACACGGGATCTTTGACCAGCTCGTCGTAGCGCACGGCGGGCAGGCGCGGATGGGGAAGGCTTCGACGTATCCAGAGGTAGATGAGGCCGAGGGCGACGAGGACCCAGACCAGGATGAGGGCCAGCCGCATGGCCGCTCAGCGGTCAGGCTTGATGGAGACGGCCCGGAGGAACTCGCGGTCCTGCGCGGTCAACTCGAAGGAGGAAGGATTCTCGCGACTGCGCGCCCCGGCAAAGAAGATTCCCGTTTCGGCCCCGCGCCGCAGGATCTCTTGCACGGCATCCCGCGCGGCGTCGGTGGCCGCCAGTGACACCTCGATGGTGTGGAGCAGCTTTTTCACCAGCGCGTCGATGGGCCGCTCGCGGGACATGGTGAGCGTACGATACCGGGGCCCGTCGCCGCGTGTCAACGTGGGGCGGCGCGAGATACGAGGCTGCGCTGAGGCGTTCTCGCCGGCCGCGGAGCTGGATGGATGGTCCGACCGGCGTGGACGGCCAGGGTCTCGATGCACCTCGGCTCCCTCATCGCGGGACAATGACGACGCAATCGTCGGCATCGAACACAACGGCCAGCGGCTTCTTGCGGGGGTAGGCGCGCGCCCGGCCGGGCGCCACATCGACCCAGAAGGGACGGCCATGCACGGCGACCTCGAGTCGCGCGACCGGGCCGAGAAAGGTCACGACCTCGAGCACGCCGGCGAGCCGGTTGCGTCCCGCGGCAGGCTCGCCATCGGACACCACGGACAGCTTCTCGGGCCGGAGCGAGATCACCACCCGAGCGCCATCGGCCAGCGCGCCGAGCGGCGCTCGGAAGCGCTCACCCTCCCACTCCACCACGCCTTCCACTGCCGACACCACCTGGCATGCGAGAAGATTCGAGATACCGATGAAGTCGGCCACGAAGTCCGAGCGCGGAGCCGCGTAGATCTCCTCGGGCGTTCCCACCTGCTCGATGCGCCCCTCGCGCATGACGGCGATGCGGTCGGCGATGGAAAGCGCTTCCTCCTGGTCGTGGGTTACGTAGAGGGCGGTGATCCCCAGGTCCTGCTGGATCTTGCGGACCTCGGCCCGCAGGCGCAGGCGGATCTTGGCATCGAGGGCCGAGAGCGGCTCGTCGAGCAGCAGGATCTGCGGCCGGCGGGCCAGGGCGCGGGCCAGCGCCACGCGCTGCTGCTGGCCGCCCGACAGCTGGTTCGCGTACCGGCGTTCCAGGCCTCCCAGTCCGGTGAGCGTCACCATCTCGGCCACTCGCTCGCGGATGGTGGCCTCCGGCCACCGTGCCACGCGGAGGCCGAAGGCGATGTTCTCCCCTACCGTCATGGTGGGGAACAGCGCATACGACTGGAACACGATGCCCACCCCGCGGCGGCGTGGAGGCACGTCATTGACCACGCGGTCCTCGAAGAGGATCTGGCCGGTATCGGGGACCTCGAACCCCGCGATCATCCTGAGCGTCGTGGTCTTCCCGCAGCCCGATCCTCCCACCAGCGACACCAGCTCGCCCGGCCCGACGTCGAGGGACAGCTCGTCCACGGCGGTGGCCGCACCGAAGCGCTTGCTCACCCGGCGCAGGCTGACCCGCATCCCAGTGACTCCACTACCGCGAGAACTTCTCCAGCCACTTCTTCACGAGCCGATCCTTCTCTTCGGCGGCCTTCACGAAGTCGAGGTTGATGAGATTCAGCTCGGTGATTTTCTGGCCGGACAGGGCAACGTCAGCGCGCGTGATGCCCGCCCCTCGCCACTTGGCGTAGACCTCCATGGCCGACTTCGACATCGCCCAGTCGAGGAAGCGCCGGGCGTTCTCTGGGTTCTTGGCGCCCTTCACCAGGGCGTCGCCCTCGAACGTCCACGCCACCCCGTCCGACGGGAAGATGATGTCGAGCGGCGCCCCCTGCTTCTTGGCCACCTCCACCTCATAGGCGAGCGCGATCCCGATGGGCGTCTCGCCCGACGCCGCCATGCGCCCCGGGGCGCCCCCGGACTTCGTGACTTGCGAGAGGTTCTTGTCGAGGGCCGCATAGTACTCGAAGGCCTTGTCTTCGCCGAGCCGGGCCACCTGGCTGGCCAGGAGGAGGTATGCCGTGCCCGACGTGGATGGATTCGACATCACGATGTGGCCCTTGTACTTGGGGTCGGTCAGGTCCCCCCACGAGCGCGGCGGCGACAGCTTCAGCTCGGTCATCTTCTTCTGGTTCGCCGCGAAGGCCACCGTGAGCAGCGTGACTCCCTGCCACATGTTCTCGGGATGCTTGAAGCGGGCGGGAATCAGATTGGAGTCCTTGGCGGCATAGGGCTCAAGCAGTCCCTTCTTGGCCGCGCCCGTGAGGTAGTCGTTGAAGACCCCCCAGATCACGTCGGCCTGCGGGTTGGCGCGCTCCGCCTCGATCTTGGCCATGGTGGGCCCGGTGGAGCCCCGGACGTAGGAGGCCTTGGCGGCGAGATCGGGCAGGTCCTTCTTGAACTGCTCCCAGAAGTCCTTCAGCTCGTTCTCCTCGAACGCGGTGTAAATGACGAGCTTCTCCTCGGCCGCGAGCACCGGCCAAGCCGGCAGCAGGATCAGGGCGAGCGCCAGGACGAGCATTCGACGCATGACGGGCCTCCCTTCAATTGACGACCTCATCGAGGTCAGGATCGCCGAATCACTACTTCAGAATGGCGACGCGCTCGCCTCCCACCAATCCGCGCAGAAGCAGGATCGTTCCGATCACGATGGCCAGAATGATCGTCCCGAGCGCGCAGGCCACCCCCGGAAATCCGTTCTCCACCTGGTTCAGGATGGCCACCGAGGCGAGGTTAAACCCGGGATATGTCAGGAAGATGACAGCGCTGACGGTCACCATGCCGTTGATGAAGAAATAAATGAAGATCGAAAAGGCCGTGCCGGTGAGCAGCGGCAGCACCACGCGTGCAAATGTCCTCAGCGCTCCTGCGCCAAGGCTGACTGCCGCCTCCTCCACCGCCGGATCGATCTGCTTGAGGGCGTTGATGGCAGCCAGCACCGCCACCGGAAGCTTCCAGAAGATGACGCTGGTCACCAAGATCCAGATGGTGCCCGTCAAGAGCACGGGAGGCACGTTGAAGGCGAGGATGTATCCGACGCCGACCAGCGTGCCCGGCAGCGCGGCCGGCAGAAGGGCGAGGGACTCGATGAGGCGCGCCCCGGGCGGGCGGTGGCGCTCCACGACGTAGGCGGTCACGAGTGCCAGCGCGGTGCCGAGAGCGCCGGCGACGAGGGCGAGCTTCACGCTGTTCCAGATGGGCCAAGCGCCTTCCGCGGCGGACTGGAAGGTGTAGTGGCGCAGGGACAGCGTCCAGTCGCTTCCCCATAGGCGCACGAAGGAGCCGAGGGGAATCAGCCCGTAGATGAGGGCCACGAAGGCGGCCACTCCACCGGCCACCACGGTGAGTGGCCAGCGAACGCCGGGGGGTGTCGGGCGCAGCGCGGTGCGCGCGCCGGCGGACACCGTGGCGTATGAGGCGGTGCCAACCCAGTACGTGTTGACCAGATAGGCAATCAGGCATGGCACGAGGAGGACCACGCTCATGGTGGCCCCGGCCGCGAAGTTGCTCATGCCGATGACCTGCGCATAGATCTCCGTGGCCAGCACGTTGTAGCGCCCACCGATCAGGATGGGGTTGCCGAAGTCCGTCATGCACAGGATGAAGACGATCAGGGTGGCGGAGGCCAGCCCGGGCCGAGCCAGGGCGAGGGTAACCCGCCTGAGGGTCGTCAGGGAACCGGCACCCAGGTTTTCCGCGGCTTCCTCCAGGGTCGTGTCGATGTTGCCGAGCACGTTGGCCAGGAGGAGATAGGCCTGCGGGAGAAAGGTGAGGACCTGGGCGGCCACGATGCCGTGAAACCCGTAGATGCTGGCCTCCAACCCGAGCGCCCGCGTGACGAGACCGCTGCGCCCAAAGAGCAGGATGAAAGCCAGGGAGACCAGGAAGGGCGGCGACACAAGCGGCAGCAGGCTCATCAGCGAGATGAATCGCTTGCCCGGGATGGTCGTGCGCGTGACCGCATAGGCGAGGACGAGCGCGATCGCCACCGCGATGACCGTGGATACCGCAGAGACGAGCAGGCTCTGGAGCAAGATGCGCAGCAGCCGCCACGAGCTGAAGAACTCCGCGTAGTGCTCCAGGCTCATGGCGGTGGCGCCCGACACGCTGATGAGCAGCACCTTGGCCACCGGCCAGATCACGAACGCCGCCAGCACCAGCACCACCACGGCCGCGGTGGCCGTGACCACGAGGTCGCGGTGGCGGCCCTGGGGCGTCGGGATCGCGACGCTAGCCCGCAGTGAAGCCACCATCCACGACCAGCTCGGTGCCCGTCATGTACGAGGACTCGTCGCTGGCCAGGAACAGGGCGACCTGGGCGATCTCGCGCGGCTCGGCGATCCGCCCGAGCGGAATGCCGGCCTGGAACTCCTTGCGGAGAGCCTCGTTGAGGTAGGGCGCCTGCAGTGGTGTATCCACGATGCCTGGGTGGATCACATTGCACCGGATCCGGTCGCGGGCGAATTGAATGGCCAGCGACTTGGTCAGCGAAATGAGCGCGCCCTTGGCCGCGGTGTACGCATCCTGGGCCCGGGTGAACCCCGCCAGCGCAGAGACCGACCCCATCATGATGATGGAGCCGCCCCCAGCCCGCTGCAGATGCGGGATGCCGTGCTTGGTGACCCAGAACACCGACTTGAGGTTGATGGCCACGACCCGATCCCACCAGGTCTCGTCCGTCTCGAGCACCGAGCGGTCCCGATCCTTCCAGAGGACGCCGGCATTGTTGTCGAGGATGTGCAGCGCCCCGAAATGCCGCACGCCGCCATCGATCATGCGCGCCACGTCCGCCTCGATCGCCACATCTCCGACCACGGCGAGCGCCTGGCTACCTGCCCTCTCGACTTGGGCGACTGTCTCCCGGGCGGCCTGCTCGTCCACGTCGGCCACGATGACCCCGGCGCCCTCCTCGGCGAAGAGCACGGCAACCGCCTGGCCGATGCCTTTGCCTGCGCCCGTGATGAACGCCACCTTCCCCCTCAAACGTCCGGGCATGGCGTTGGTCAGATCCGCTCGAAATTGCGGAGGAGCTCCCAGTCAGTCACCGCGGTATCGAACGCGTGCTGCTCCAGCCGCGCCGCGTGAAGGTAGTGCGCGACCACGCGCTGGCCGAAGGCGTCGGTGGCGGCCTTCGAGTCCTCCAGAGCCGTGATAGCCTCGCGCAGCGTCTTCGGCACCTCGGGCAGCGTGGCGTCCTCATACGCGTTGCCCGTATAGAGCTTCGGTGCCTCGAGCCCGGTGCGGATGCCGTGAAGCCCGGCGGCGATGGCGGCGGCGAACGCGAGATACGGATTGGCGTCGGCGCCGGGAATGCGGTTCTCCACCCTGAAGCTTGCGCCTTCCCCGCACAGCCGGAAGCCGCACGTCCGGTTATCGGCGCCGGCCACGATGCGGGTTGGCGCGAAGGAACCGGCCTGGTAGCGCTTGTAGGCGTTCACGGAGGGCGCATAGAAGAGCGCCAGCTCGCGCGCCAGGGCGAGTTGGCCGGCCAACCACGCGCCGAACAGCGGCGCCGTGGGCCCGTCGGCGAAGAGCGGGGTGGTGCCCGGGAGATCCCACAGGGACGAGTGCAAATGAAAGGACGAGCCGGCCGCCCCCATGTCGCACTTGGCCATGAACGTCACCGAGCGCCCGTGCTGATCGGCGATCTCCTTCACGCCGTGTTTGAACAGGGCGGCGCGGTCGGCCATCTCCAGGGCCTCTGCGTAGCGGAGGTTGATCTCCTCCTGGCCCTTTCCCCACTCGCCCTTGGAGCACTCCACAGGGACGTCGGCCGCCTCCATGTTGTTGCGGATGGCGCGGATGAGCGGTTCCTCGCGCGAGGTCTGAAGGATGTGATAGTCCTCGAGGTAGTCGGAGACGGGGGTGAGGCCGTGGTAGCGCCGAGCGCGGGCCTCGGCAAACGATTCCTTGAAGCAGTAGAGCTCGAGCTCCGCCGCCGTCTTCACCACGTAGCCCAGCGAGGCCGCCCGTTCCACCTGGCGCCGCAAGATCCAGCGCGGGGCCTCCTCGATGGGCGCCCCATCTTCCGCGTAGACATCGCAAAACACCAGGGCCGTCTTGGGTAGCCATGGAATGAGGCGCAAGGTCGAGTGGTCGGGCACGAGCTTCATGTCGCCGTAGCCACGCCCCCACGACGTCAGGGCAAAGCCGGGAAGCGGCTCCATCTCCATGTCGACCGTGAACAGATAGATGCAGGCGTGGAGACCGTGCTGGACCGCGGAGTCCAGGAAGAAGCGGGCCACGAGGCGCTTGCCCATCAGCCGACCGAACCCGTCGGGAACTACGGTGAGCACCGTGTCGACCTGGTCGCTCTTGACGAGAGCCTCGAGCGCCTCCAAGGTCAACCGGCCGGGCATGGCGCGGATGGTAGCGCACTGCGTCGAGTTCGCCAAGGGCGAGGAGGCAGATCACGTGCGCCGACAGGGCGAGCAGGCAAATCCATGTGCTGCCGACGCGGCGAGCAGACAGATCATCGGTCAATGGCAGCGCGAGCCGCCAGGGTCATCGCGCGCAGCCATATCGCGGCACGCATCGCGGGTGGCACACCCGGCCTTCGTATGTCATCCTGCGCGACGTGGTCGGCCAGCGGCGCACCATTCTGGCGTGGGCCCTCTACGACTTCGCCAATTCGGCCTTCTCGGCCATTGCCGTGGCCACCATCTTTCCCGTGTATTACGCCGAACTGGTCGTGGGCAATCGCGCGGGGCAAGGCGATCTCTGGTGGGGCCTGGCGGGGTCCGTTTCGATGGTGCTGGTGGCGCTCGGGTCGCCGCTGCTGGGCGGCATTGCCGATCACGCCGGTGCCCGCAAGCCTTTCTTCATCGCCTTCACCCTGGCTGCGGTGGCGGCAACCGCGCTCCTCGCCACCGTGGGGCCGGGGCAGGTGGTGAGAGGTTTCGCGGTCAGCGTCGTCGGTATGGTGATGTTCGAGTCAGCCTTGGTGTATTACAACTCCTACCTGCCGCGCATTGCCGCCGCGCAGGCCCTGGGCCGCATCTCTGCTTTGGGCTTTGCCGTGGGCTACGCGGGCTCGGTCGCGGCCTTCGCTGTCGCATACCCATTCGTGAAGGCAGAAGCCTACCGCGCGTGTTTCCTCGCTACCGCCGCCCAGTTCCTGCTGTTCGCCTTGCCCGCCTTGGTGTGGCTCCCCGGGGATGCGGGACGGGTCCTGCCCCCTACGAAGGCGGTGGCGCGCGGCGTGCGTGACACGCTCGCCACCTTGAGCGAGATCGTGCGCGAGCCCGCCCGCACCCAAATGCGGCGCTTCCTCCTCGCCTACCTGGTGTACGAAGACGCGGTGAACACGATCATCCTGTTCTCCGCCGTCTTCGCCGCCAAGACCCTGGGGTTCGCCACCCCCGAGATCATCGGCCTCTTTCTGACCGTCCAGCTCACCGCCTTGCTCGGCTCGGCGGTGTGGGCGCGGGCGACTGACACGCGCGGCCCCAAGTTCGTGGTGGCGCTGATGCTCGTTCAGTGGACGGCCGTGGCCGTCATCGCCCTCTTCGTCGCTGAGAAGTGGCAGTTCTGGATCGTGGCGGTTCTGGCGGGAAGCGGCCTGGGAGCCATCCAGGCGGCCAGTCGCACCTTCATGGCCACCCTGATTCCCGAGCATCGGGAGGCCGAGTTTTTCGGCTTTTATGCGCTGGTCGGCAAGACCGGCGCCATCGTGGGACCCCTTCTCTTCGGCGTCGTCTCGCGAGCGACGGGCGGTGACCAGCGCGCTGCCGTCGCCGTCGTCGGACTCTCCTTCCTGATCGGTCTGGCCTTGCTCGCGCGAGTGCGCGCCGGCGGCCCCACTGGCGGCGGGACCGCAACCGCCGCGGTGGGACCGCCGGCGGCCCGCGCTACTCGCTGAGTCCCTCGCGCGTCACCGGCCGGACTTCGCGGTAGCGTTCCATGAAGCTCTGCACCCTCGTCACGCGAGTCACGCGCTCGGCCTCGCGGTCGGCCTCCGCGAGCCGCGTCGCCACGCCGATGCAGTACTCGACCATCTCGCGGTCGCCGAGCGCGGCAAATCCCTCGGCGATGCGGAGCACGCCGTCCAGCGAGCGTTGCTCACGGGCCCGCGCCAGGCCGGCAAGGTACGCACGGCTCGCCATTGCCATGGCGCGCCCGGGCGGTGCGGCCATCGCGCTGGCGCGTCGCGCAGCGTCGCCCACCTCGGTCATCGCGTCCCAGCGCTCCGTCCGCAGCGCGGCACGGTGGGCCGCGCGCAGGCGAACCAGTGCCGTCTGCCCGTCGCCAGCGGCGAGGGACGCATCGGCCTCGCGCAGGCGCTGGGCCAACTCGAGATCGGCCCTCTCGACCCGCGCGGCCGGCGTTCCATCCGCGGCCAGGATCAGGATGGCGGCGACGGTGATCGGAGTGACCAGCGCGGCGCAGAGCACACTCAGGCGATCCATTGCGCTCCCCTCCCTGGCGTTTTCGCCGGACGTCACGATCGACACAGTGCCAATGGTGGGGACCAGCACGGAACGTGCCAGATGAGAAGACCGAGATTTCAAGAAGATGGACGTCAGCAACGCTGGTGAAGGTGGATTCCTGAACACCAGGCGCAGTAAGATCCCACCACCATGAATCCCTCACCCGAGCTGCTCGGCCACAGCCCGGGGATTGCTTCTCTGCGCGAGCAGGTCCAGCGATTTGCTCGTCAGATAAGCTCTCGGCGCCAGCCTCCCATCCTGATCGAAGGCGAAACCGGAACCGGAAAGGGTCTGGTGGCGCGTCTCATCCACGCCAGTAGCCCTCGCCGCGGGCGGCCCTTCGTGGACGTCAACTGCGCGGCCATTCCGGAGACGCTGCTCGAGGCGGAGCTGTTTGGCTACGAGCGCGGGGCCTTCACGGACGCGCGCCAGGCCAAGCCCGGGCTCTTCCAGCTCGCGCACAGCGGCACCATTTTTCTCGATGAGATCGCCCTACTTCCCGAAGCCGTTCAGGCCAAACTCCTCAAGGTCATCGAGGAGCGCGCGGTCCGTCGCCTCGGAGGCACGCGGAGCGAGCCGGTCGACATCGCCGTCCTCAGCGCGACCAACGAAGACCTGGGCGCCGCGGTCCAGGAACGACGCTTCCGGGCCGACCTCTATCACCGCTTGGCCGTGCTGAAGCTAACGTTGCCCCCCCTGCGCGAGCGAGCCGACGATGTGCTGTTGTTGGCGGACCATTACCTGGCGGCGGTGTCTCAGGACTATGGCCTCCCAATGCAGTCGTTCACCCCCGACGCGCGCGCCGCCCTGCGGCGCTATCCCTGGCCTGGCAACGTCCGCGAGCTCCGGAACGTCATCGAGCGAACCGCGCTCATGGCAGAGACCGTCCAGATCACGGCGGCGATGCTGGGCCTGCCAGAGATCGCGCCCCGCCGGGCTTCGGCGCCGGCGCCCACGGTCGTAGCCACGACCATGGCCGAGGCCGCACCGAGGTCGTCGCTCGCCAGCCCACCCACCCTCGGCCACGCGCCGGGAAGTTTGGAGCGGGCGGCGCTCGAAGAAGCCCTCCACGAGACGAACTGGAACATCTCGCAGGCCGCCGCGCGGCTGCGGATCACGCGCAACACGATTCGATATCGCATCGAGAAATACGGGCTCCGCCCGGAGGCCACCCCGTCACCACGCGGACGGGGACACGCTGCCTCGGCGGCAGCGGTCTCCCCGACGCCGCCCGCCCCCGTGCGGCCGACACCCCCTCGTCGAGAGCCGCGCCGACTCACGTTCCTTCGTGCGCGGTTCACCCCCCGCACCGACGCCCAGCTCGTCACCGCTGGGCAAATGGATGAAACGCTGGTCGACAAGGTCCAGATCTTCGGTGGCACGATCGAGATCGCTCGCGACGGAGACGTGTTAGCGATCTTTGGGCTCACGCCCGTGGAGGACGCGCCTCGGCGCGCCGCGAACGCGGCGATGGCCATGCAACGCGCGGTCGCCCTCGAGGACGCCGGCGCCCTCACCGCGGTGATCCACGTGGCGTCCATTCCGCTCGGTCGCGTCGACGAGGCCGCGGATCCCGATCCGGATGCCGTTCACGAGACCGTGAGCGCCGTCGACGGCATCATGCGCGACCTCGGGCGCTCCGGCATCTTCGTGACGGAGGTCGCCGTGCCGTTCCTGGAGCGGCGCTTCGACCTGAGCAGCGTCGCCCCCAGTCTCTATCGGCTTGTCGGCGCGGAGCGCGCGGGCCTTGGACTCGGGGCGGGTGGACGCCTGGCCAGCTTCGTCGGTCGCCGGCAGGAGCTGGAATTTCTCCTCGCTCGGTTCGCGGCCGCCACGCGGGGCCACGGACAGGTGGTGGGCGTGGCGGGCCCGGCGGGAATCGGCAAATCGCGGTTGCTCCTCGAGTTTCGCCAGCAGCTCAAGGGCGCGTCGACCGTTTTTTTGGAGGGGCACTGCGTATCCCATGGAAGCGCCATCGCCTATCTTCCCATCCTGGAGATCGTGCGCGACGCGCTGGGGATCGTCGAGAACGACGCGCCCCAGGCCGCCGCCGAGCAGGTCCGGGCCGGGCTGGACGAGCTGGGTCTCCCGGCGACCGAGATGAGCCCCTTCCTTCTGCACTTCCTCGGGCTCGAAGGGACAGGCGACACCGTCACCGCTCTCGGTCCCGACGTGGTCAACCAGCGCACGATCGAGTCCATCCGCGGCGTGTTGCTGGCGATGAGCCGACGCCAGCCACTCGTCGTCGGCATCGAGGATCTGCACTGGATCGACCGCGCGTCAGACGAGCTGCTGGCCTCGCTGGCCGACCTCGTCGCCGGAGCACCCGTCCTCCTGGTGACGACCTATCGCCCCGGCTATCAGCCGCCGTGGATGGGACGGTCGTACGCAACACAGATCGGGTTGCCGCCGCTCTCGCCCGACGACGGAGCGCAGGTCGTCCGGGCTCTGCTCGACGAGGATGGCGTCGACGACGCGCTCGTGCAGCTGATCCTGAAGCGGGCCGAGGGAAACCCGTTCTTCTTGGAAGAGCTGGTGCGCGAGATCCGCGAGCAGAGGCGCCGCACCCCCTCGCTGACCGTGCCTGAGACGGTGGAGGCCGTGCTGCTGGCCCGCATCGATCGCCTTCCCCTCGTTGACCGCCAGCTTCTCCAGGCCGCGGCCGTCATCGGACGGGCGATCCCCGCCTTCCTGCTGGGGGCGGTGAGCGATCTCAGCGAGGAGGATCTGCGGGCTGGCCTGCGGCGGCTCCGCGGTGGCGAGTTTTTGTACGAGGACGCGGGAGGCAGCGAAGCCGCCCACGTGTTTGCCCATGGGCTCACGCAGGAGGTGGCTTACCGGAGCCTCTCCCCGGAGGAGCGCTGCCGACTACACGCGCGGATCGCGGAGTTCCTGGAGAGGCTCGAGCCCGCCGGCCAGGCAGCCCACGTCGAGCGCCTGGCTCATCATTGCTTGCACGGCCAGCGGTGGGCCACAGCGGTGACGTATCTCCGACAGGCGGGCCAGCGCGCCCTAGCCCGTTCCGCCTACCGGGAGAGCGCGCACAGCTTCGAGCAGGCGCTCGAGGCGCTGCGATATCTCCCCGAGGATCGCGAGACGCTCGAGTTAGGTGTCGATGTGCGATTCGACCTCCGCAACGCTCTGCAACCCCTCGGGGAGTTCGATCGGATCGCCAGCGAGCTCCGGCAGGCCGAGGCCCTGGCCACGGCGCTCGGCGAGCCACAGCGGCTCGGTCGCGCGCTCGCCTTCCTCACCGACTACTGGAGGCTGATGGGTGACAGCGAGCGCGCCACGGAGGCGGGCCGGCGCGCGCTGGACATCGCTGACGCGCACGACGACGTCACCCTCCAAGTGGCCGCGCGCACGTGGCTCGGGCAGCTGGCCTATGCCGAAGCCGACTACGCCCAGGCCATCGGCCTCTTTCGGCACAACGTGGACGTCCTCGTCGGCGACCTCGCGCGGGAGCGGCTCGGAATGCCCCAGCTGCCCGCGGTGCATTCTCGGACGTGCCTGGCGTGGTGTCTCGTCGAGCTCGGCGAATTTGCCGAGGCGACAACCCGCGCCGAGGAGGCGATGCGTCTGGCCGAGGCGGTCGACCATCCCCTCGCGGTGGCCGTGGCCGGCGCCGGTCTCGGGACGGCCCTCATTCGCCGCGGCAACTTCTCCGAGGCGATCCCCGTCCTGGAACGGGCCCTCAATCTCTGCCGAAGCGCCAACCTCCCGCTCTGGATCCCGCGCCTAGCGTCGGCGCTGGGCAGCGCGTATGCGGCGACCGGTCGGGCCGTTGAGGCGCTCCCCCTCCTGGACGATGCCGTGCGGCAGGCCCAGAGCATGAAGCTGATCCGGGGCCATTCTCTGCTCGTGGCGTCGTGGGGCTA